>PMKE01000043.1 GCA_003158585.1 Alphaproteobacteria bacterium | reverse complement strand
GTCCTTGTGGAACGGCTTGGTCATGTAGTCGTCGGCGCCGAAGCCCAAGGCCTTAACCTTTGCCTCGACGATGGCGTTGCCCGAAAGAATTAACACCGGCGTCTGCACCTTGGCGACGCGCAGGCTCTTCAGGACTTCGAAGCCGCTCATGTCCGGCAGCTGCAAGTCGAGCACGATGATGTCGTAATCGTACAGCTTGCCGAGATCGATCCCCTCCTCGCCCAGATCCGTTGTGTAGACGTTAAAGCCCTCCGACCGCAGCATCAGTTCGATGCTCCGTGCCATCGCGCTGTCGTCTTCGATCAAGAGCACGCGCATATCAGACCCCTTTGGTCATTAAGCCGGTGATTGGTTTCTACCGGACTGGTTAACCACTCGAAAGACGCTAAGCCGAAATGGTTAATATGAACTTTCTACCAACGAATGGATTTCATGGGATTCGAACCGGACTTAACGGCGGTTTCAGGGCCGGCGGTGCGATGTCCCATCCCATTGATTCGATTTGTTAAGTTTACCGCCACTTAAATGCTTTTGGGCAAGATGTCTTTAGCAGGGGGCGCAGAAAGGTCGCGGGATGCAGAATTTGCAGCAGGAAATCGAGGCCATTCCGGCCCTGCGGCGCTTCGGCCGCGTGGCGCGCATCGAGGGGCTGCTGGTGGAGGTGACTGGGGCGTCCGGCGCCATCAGCATGGGCGGCCAGGTGCGGCTCACGCCCAACATCGGGCGGGCGATTCCCTGCGAAGTCGTGGGCTTCCGGGAGGGGCGGGCGCTCGCCATGCCGCTCGGCACGCTCGACGGCATGACGCTCGGCGCGCGAGCCGATTTCGAAGGTCCGACCGCGTCCATCTATCCCTGCGAAGCCTGGCTCGGGCGCGTGCTCGACGCCTTCGCCAAGCCGACCGACGGCAAAGGTCCTCTGCCGCAAGGCCCGCAGGCCTATCCCCTCAAGGCGCAGCCGCCGATGGCGCAGTCCCGCGCCCGCTTGGGCGGTAAGCTCGATCTCGGCGTGCGCGCGCTCAACGCCTTTGCGACCTGCTGCAAGGGTCAGCGCATGGGCATCTTCTCGGGCTCCGGCATCGGCAAATCGACGCTGCTCGCCATGCTGGCGCGCAACACCGACGCCGACGCCATCGTCATCGGTCTGGTAGGCGAGCGCGGCCGCGAGGTGAAGGAATTCGTCGAAGACGATCTGGGCGAAGAGGGGTTGAAGCGTTCCGTGGTGGTGGCGGCCACCTCCGACGAGCCGCCGCTGGTGCGCCGCCAGGCCGCCTACACCGCCATGACCATCGCCGAGCAATTGCGGGACCGGGGCTTGCATGTGCTGCTGCTGATGGACAGCGTCACACGTTTCGCTATGGCACAGCGCGAAGTCGGCCTCTCCGCCGGAGAGCCGCCGGCCTCCAAGGGCTATACGCCCACGGTGTTCGCCGAGCTGCCGAGGCTGCTGGAACGCGCCGGCCCCGGCCTCGAAGGCTGCGGGGGCACGATCACCGGTCTGTTTACGGTCCTCGTCGAAGGCGACGACCACAACGAACCGATCTCGGACGCTGTGCGAGGCATTCTCGACGGCCATATCGTGCTCGACCGTGCCATTGCGGAACGCGGAAGGTTTCCGGCCATAAACGTATTGCGTTCGGTAAGCCGCGCCATGCCGGGCTGCAACAGCGAGAAAGAGCAGGCGCAGGTGGCCGCAGCCCGCAAAGCCATCGCCGTTTACGACGACATGGCCGAACTGATCCGGCTCGGGGCCTACAAAACGGGCAGCAATGCGGAGGTGGACGCCGCCATTCTCCTGCACCGGCCTTTTGAGAATTTTCTTGCGCAGAGAAAGAATGAACGCGCGACGTTAACCGAAGGGTATGACGAATTGGGCACAATACTCGCGGGTGGGAAGGGTAAGACGCCATGAAGAGACAAGACACGCTGCTGCGTCTAAAAAGGTTCCGCGTCGACGACCTCAAGCGCCGCATGGCGACGCTCGAAGGCATGAAATCCGACGTCGAAAGAAAACTCTCCGATCTCGAGGAAAGCGTGGCGCGCGAACGTCAGCGCGCCGGCGACTCCGACATCGGCCGGTTGGCCTTTCCCTCCTTCCTGCGGTCCATCGAAATCCGCCGCGACAAACTCAACGAGACGCTGAAGGACATCGAACGCGAACGCACCGCCTGTCAGAACGATCTCGGCACCGCCTATCAGGATCTCAAGAGCCTCGAATTCGCCAACGAGCAGCAGGAAAAGCGCCTCGCCGAAATCGAATCGCGCCGGGCCCAGTCGCGTCTCGACGAGATGGCGCTGGTGCGGCACTTGCGCAAGCACGCGTTGCGCGGGGCGTAAGCAAGCTACCGCGGCATAACCTAGAGCTTCACCAGACGGGCGAAATCGTCGGCGGTCACGCGGGCGAGATGCTTGCGGTATGCCGCATGGACGCGATCCGCTGCGGTGAGGCGGCCTAGCGCGGCCTCTGGCATGTGCGGGATCAGCGCCAGTGGCACGGCGACTGGCACGAGCTGGCTGCCGTGCCCCGCCAGCAGTGTGGTCAGGATCCCGTACATCTCACCGGTGATGAGTGGACGGCTCAGGATCGCCAGCCGCATCTGTCCTTCGTCGTTGGTGTAAAGATAGACATGGCCAGATTTGTTGGGTACCGACACCACGCCCTTTTGCGCAAAGGACTTGTCGAGGCGTTCCACTTCGCGGAACGCCAGATGCGAAGCGTCCCAGAAAATCTCGATGCGATAGGCATAGATCGTGTCGGGCACTTCGAACGAAGGCCGCAAAGTGAGGTAATCTCCTTCCAGCCATTTTACGGCCGCGCGGGAATAGGCACCGAGCGCCTGTGGCGCCGAAACGGTTTCGTCGTGCGTCGCCGGGCGCAACGGGATCCTGAGCGCGGCCTCCAGCCGGACGAGAGTCGCCAGCGTGAACGGCCGGCTGCCGCTCAACGCCTTTTCGAGGGTCGAGATGCTGATCTTCGCCTGGTCTGCAAGACGCTGGCGCGAGATGCGGCGCTTGGCCAGTTCCTCGCGAACGATCCGGGCGGTGGCCCTGCTTTCGCTCTGTGACAGCTCTCCGGTTTCCATGAATGGCGCTCCGGACGAATCCGCACGTATCCATACATCGGATGGCTCCCGCCGCAAGTTGCGGCAGAAAGTGGCGGAACTTAACGCTCGCGGCCTGGCGGCCCCAGCTTCAGACTGACCGCCTGACCGGTTCGATTTAGGGGAAGCGCATGCGCAAGACGGGTTTCTGGATGATGGCGGGCACCTTGGCCTTTGCATTTCAGGCGACGGCCCAACCTTCGGAGGTTGCAATAGACCGGCGGCTGGGGCTGGTAGACACTTATTACCGCGACCCGCATGCGCCCGGCGTGTTTCGCGCCTTGTCGGGCATGGGCGATCCCGATGCGGGCGGCCCTCCGTACCGCACGGGGGAATCCTACGCGGCGGACTGGCGGAAGCGGTTAGCCGACAAGGAATTGCTTCTGCATGACAAATATGGCGGCTGGAACTGCCGCATCGAAGCGCCTATGAAGACTCTGGACGACCGGCGCGCCGCGCTCGGGGCTGATCATCCTTATGTGAAGCAATGGATACGGGTCGAGCAGGCCGTTCTGTCGGTCTGCGCCGATAACGGCAGCCAGACGGTCGCGGCGCTGCCGCCACCATTGGAGATGCAGGACCCAAAACTGGCGCTGCTGCAGAAGCAGGATCGCGCCTACCAGGAAGCGGCGCTGCGGTTCTACGAAAGCGACATCGCAGGCACGTTTCGGGCGTACCAAGCAATCGCGGCAGACAAGTCATCTCCGCATCGTCCGAATGCAGCCTACATGGTGGTCGCGATCCAGGCCGGCAGCCGACCCTATGCCTACGGCAAGATGAAATCGGACTTACCCCGCGTGCCGCTTGAGGAGTCGCTTCGGAACATTCGGCGCATGCTCGCCGATCCTTCGCTGTCCGAAGCCCACACCATCACGGCCGGACTGGTGGGCTGGTTGGGCTGGAACGGAGACCCCGCCGCCCGCCGCGTGCAGGTGCGCGAGACTTTTTCCGTCCTGAAATTGCCGCTGAAGCGCATCCGACAGAATGCGGTGCTCGGCCGGCGCTACGCGACGGCAGTTGACGACCTGCATTTCCTGCACAGCGATTTTCCGGATCCCGCCTGGTGGCTGAACGGCAAGATCCCGCCTGCCTACACAGCGAGCCGCGCCATGGCCGGGCAGGCCGGGCACGACGAATTTGCGGCATGGATTCTCTGGCCCGAAAACCCGTATCGCCATCGTCCTTGGACGCTCGCCGACGATCCGTTGCAGCAGCCCGAGATCGTCGCCTATCTGGATGCACGCCTGCGCGGCAGGCGGAAGAACGATCCCGCCAATCCCTGGGTCCATGTCGGCGACCGCCTCGACATCGCGGTCCTCTCGAAGCTGGTGGACGGCGAGGTCGCTGCGCTTTCTAGTCCTGCGGCCGACGACCGCACGCTTGCGGAGCTTTCCTTCGATTTCCCCAGTCTCGTCCGCCGTCTTGTGATGGGCGGGGGAGACAAGGAACGGAACTTTGTGGAGGCACTCAAGGTCCTGCGCCGCTTCCCGGCCAAGTCGTCCGAAATGTACGTCGATTCGGAAAGGCAGACCCTGCGCTACCTCATGATGACAGGGCGCATCGCTGAAGCGCGGCGGCTGCGCGACACGTTGAAGCTCGATGTGCCCGCCCGGGACCATCCCTACCAATACAGCGATCTTCTCCTCGTGCTGGCGGAAGACGAGGACCATATGGTGAAGGCCCTGAACCAGCAGAATTTCCATCCCTCGGAATACCTCAACGCTCTTCCCATCGCAGAGATGTGGCGGCTGGCCGCCCGTTCCGAGCTTGACGGTAAACCGCGCGCGCTGTTTGCCCGTACCGCTTGGACACGCACTTACGCGCTCGGATTTGTCATCGACGCGCGGCAAAACGCTCTGATGCGCTCGCTCAATCCTGAAATCGTCGCCCGCTGGCGATCCGCACCCGACCGCGACGTGCGGCCGGACGACCACCGTGTGCTGATGGATGTCCTGACGTCGCCGGAGTTGAATCTGGTCATCAAGGATGTCTCTCGCGTAGCGGGCTCCTACGAATCCAAGCTCGTTGGAATGGACTATTACAACCATAACGACAACAACTGGTGGTGCGCCTGGGATTTTGAAAGAAATGCGAATGACCTCGATTCCGAGCTGCGTGACGGCTTCGGCGTCTGGGACTACCGCGTGACGGCGACTGCGGCGCTCGAAGCCCTGGGCCCGCAGGGCGTTTCCCTGCGCCGGCGCCTTCAGCCGTTGCTGAGCGCCAGCTTTCTGTTCCGCAGCGTTGATCGCGGCGAACTGACCGTCCTGTCGAAGATCGATTGCGCTCCCAAGATGCTGGGCCTGCGAGCTATCGAATGGGTCAAGCATCCCGGCTGGTTCGAGTCGCGCGCCGGCCAGGACGAGGCGCTGGCGAATGCGGTCGTGACGACACGCTACGGCTGCACGCGGCAAGGCAGCCATGCCGCCTACTCGCGCGAAGCCTACAGGCTGCTGCATCTGCAGTTCCCAAAATCGGCGGCGGCGGCGCGCACGAAATACTGGTTCGCCTGTCCGCTGGAATACGACGGCGTCTGCCCGGAGGACCGCAAACCTGCGGCGGAGCAATGATCCTGCACTTGCCGATTCAAATTTCCGTCAAAGCACTCTAGAATCGCCTGTCTATCGCGTTCCAGGGGGAGGCATTCATGTCGATTTCGGAATATCTCTCGCCGCTGTTCGGGCGGCTCATCTTCGGCTGGTTCTTCCTGTCGCAAGTCGCCATCTATGGCGGCGATTGGGACGCCACCGTCACGCTGATGACCTTCCGCGGTGTGCCCGTAGCACCCTTCCTGCTGGCCCTGACGCTCCTGATCGTGGTGTTCGGCAGCCTGATGCTGATCCTCGGCTTCCATGCCCGCTACGGCGCGATGCTGCTTTTCGGGGTGACGATCGTTGCCGCCGTGCTGTTGCACGACTACTGGCAGATCCGCGACAACCCTCTGGCGCGGCAGAGCGACTTCGAGCTCTTCGCCTGCAACATCGCCATCGCCGGCGGCCTTCTGCTGCTGGTCGGGCAGGGCGCCGGACCTGTGGCATTCGACAACACGCAGGGGAAAAAGAAGAAATAACGCCTCATCCGGCGGAAAGCATGGCTCTCCGCCGGTGCGGCGTGAAATTCCGGCGACCGGCTAACGGACCGCGGAGCGGATCAGGTTCACCACGGAAATCAACACGCCGAACACGATGGCATAGGCCAGCAGTGTCAACATCTTGAGATCGACGAAGGCCTGCCAGTCCGAAAGGTACAGGGCTTCTGCATCGTGCTGGTTGCCCACCGTCATGGCGAGCACGTATTTAATCAGCACAAAGACGAGCAGCGACACCACGGTTACCGAAATCAAAGAGCCGAGGCTCTCCATGATGAAACCGGCAACGATGACCACCAGGATCGCGGCCCCCAATGTCCAATAGTCGGCAGACGTGACGACGGCCTGAATCGCATGCCAGATATCCATGAGCGCAGACATATTTCCCCCTTCAACGCGTACAGCCTTCCCAAGGCAGCGCACGGCCCGCAGCCGTGTCTTCCTGCCGGATTACTTATAATACACGTTTTCGAGACGGCGGCGAATTTGCACCGAAACGGCACAACACTTCGCGATTTATAGTTAACGCAGCGAACCCGCGAGGCGAGGGGCAACCCCGCCCAGAACACCGGTCAAACCGCCGATCGCCGTAAGCGCCGGGCTGCGCGGATAAGCGGTCCACAACGACACCTGACGGCGCAAGCATTCCACCACGCGCATGTCGTTCGGCACGAAGCCGATAGTGGCAGGAGCGGCTTTCAAGAAGGTGCGTGCGGATTTGGTCAGCGCCTCCGCTGTGCGTTTGGCTTCGGCTTCACCGGACACCATGTTGACGAGCAATGCAGGCGCGCGTCCGCCCGTGCGCTTCAACACGAGCTTGATGAAAGCATAAGCATCGGTGAGCGATGCCGGATCGGGCGTCACCACCACCAGCGCGTCGTCGGCTTCGGCAGCCAGCGTCATCACCATCTCGCCGATGCCGGCGCCGAGATCGATCAGCACGCGGTCGTAGGAAGCGGTACGCCGCAGGATGGAGACGAGCTTTTCGGCGGTTCCGCCGTTCGCTTCCGCCAAAGTACCGGAGCCCGCCGGAGCTGCGAGAAGATCGAAGGTGGCATGGCCTTGCGTCTCGACATGCACCAGCGCGTTCTGGAGCGGTGTGCGTCCCGCCAGCAATCCGGGCAGATCGCCGGCATGGGCCAATCCGAGCTGCACGGACGTATTCGAAAGCCCGAGATCGGCGTCGCACACGAGCACGCGCTCGCCCAAATCAGCGAAGGCCTGCGCCAGCGCCAGGCTGACGAAAGTCTTGCCGGTTCCACCCTTACCGGAGCCGACGGCCGTAAGGCGAGGTCCTGCGAGTTTCATATCGCCCCCACCACGTCGTTCTCGACCAGGAGGCGCGCCAGCGCCAGCGACGTCAGGCTCTCCAATCCGCCCGCTACGAAAGGCGAGCGCGTGACATAGGCAAGGCCCATGCCGGGCGTCAGTGCTGCGGAGGCGAGGCCCCCCATGCGGCGGGTCAGATCGGCACCGGTGACGATAAGCCTTGCGGCACCGATCTTGCCGAAGGCTTCGGCGATCTCGCCGGTTTCTTCGCTGTCGGTGAGCGCCGACACCACGCCCATGATCTCTACGTTCTCGATCTGCGCCAATGCACCGAACGCCGCCGCAGACTTGGGCTGGCGAGGATCGAATCCGGCAGTGTCGATGATGGCGAGCGTGTCCTGTGTCGCTTCGACCACGCTCGCCAGCGCGAGGGCGGATTCGGCGGTCACGATGGCGGCGCCGAGGTGATCGGCGAAATCCTTGAGCCGCGCCACGGCGCCCGCACCGGAAACGTCGCCCGCCACCAGCGTCACGGCACGCCCGGCAAGGCGCGCATGGGCGGCGAGCTTGGCGGCCACAGCCGTCTTTCCGGCACCGTTGGGTCCGACGAGCAGGATCGCCTTGGCATAAGAGAAGTCCACCGGCGACGGGATCATGCGCGCATCGATGGCGGCGGCTAGCGCCAAGGTCAGGTCGCCGAGCCCCGTCTTGGCGGCGCCTTCGGCCAGCGCGTGGGCGAGGCTTTCGGGCAGGCGGTTGCGGGCGAAGGCGGCGAGCAACTCGGCCCGATCGAAGCGGCGGCGCCCGGGAAGCTCGGATTTCTTCTCGCGCAGGCGCCGGATCATCGTTTCGTGGAAGGCGCTGTCGACGTCCACCGGCGGCGCGGGCGCCTCTTCCGGTTCCAACGCGTATTCGACGTCTTCCAGCGCGGCGCGCACCATGACGCCGCCGCCTTTGGCGGACTGGCTCGCCACGATGACGGCATCCCTCCCCATCTGGCTGCGCACGTCGGCAAGCGCGGCTTTCATATCCTTGGCGAGGAAAGTGCGGAGCTGCATGGCGCGCTACACCTGCCCCAACGTTCTGAGCCGGATTGAGGCGTGGATCTCGTTCTGGCTCATCACCACGGTCTGGGAACGGAAGCGTTCGACGATCGAGCGCACGAAGGGCCTGATCTGCGGGCTGGTGAGCAGCACCGGCACTTCGTTCTTCTGCGTCGCCTCGTCGAAGCGTTCGCGCACCGAGGTGATGAACTGCTGGAGATGGCTCGGGGCCATCGCCAGCTGGCGGTCTTCGCCCTGGCCGATGATGGCTTCCGCAAAGGCCTGCTCCCAGGCGGGAGACATGGCGAGAATCGGCAGATAGCCGCCCGGCGCCATATTGGAGTTGCAGAGCTGGCGCGCCAGCCGTGCGCGCACGTGCTCGGTGATATAGAGAGCGTTCTTGGTGTGGGCGACGGCCTCGGCGATGCCTTCCAGGATGCAAGGCAAGTCGCGGATGGAGACGCGCTCGGAGAGCAGGGTCTGAAGCACGCGCTGCACGCCGGTGACCGAAATCTGCGAGGGGATGATCTCCTCCACCAGCTTCTTGTGTTCCACCGGCAGGTCGTCGAGCAGCTTCTTGGTCTCGGCATAGGAGAGCAGCTCTGACATGTGCGATTTCAGCACTTCGGTCAGATGCGTCGTCAGCACGGTGCCGGGATCGACCACGGTATAGCCGCGGAAGCTCGCTTCTTCGCGCAGCGCCGAGGCGACCCAGGTGGCGGGCAGGCCGAAAGCGGGTTCGGTGGTGTGCGTGCCGGGAAGGTCGATGGGCAGACCCTTGGGGTCCATCACCAGCATGCTGCCCGGGTAAAGTTCGCCCTTGCCCGACGCCACTTCCTTGACGCTGATGCAGTACTCGTTGGCGCCGAGCTGCATGTTGTCGAGGATGCGCACGGCGGGCATGACGAAGCCCATCTCCTGCGCCAGTTGGCGGCGCAGCGCCTTGATCTGATCGGTGATGCGCTGGCCCTTGACGTCGTTGATGAGCGGCAACAGCCCGTAGCCGAGCTCGACGCGCAACAGATCGAGAGCGAGCGCGGAGGCGATCGGCTCCTCCTTGGTGTTCTGCTCGACCTTGACCTTTTCCTCTTCGACGCGGACTTTGGTCTCTTCGGCGTTCTTCTTCTTGTAGGCGTTCCAGGCGAGTGCGCCGACACCGGCGGAGAGCCCGGCGAAAGCCAGCGTCGGCATGCCGGGCAGAACGGCCACGATGCCCATCACGGCCGAAGCCATGCCGAGGGCCTGCGGATAGAACGACAATTGCCGCATCAGGGCGCGGTCGGTCGAGCCTTCGACGCCCGCCTTCGACACCATGAGGCCCGCCGCCGTCGAGACGATCAGGGCCGGCATCTGGGTGACCAGGCCGTCGCCGACCGAGAGCAGGGTGAAGCTGTGAGTGGCGTCGCCGAAACTCATGCCGTGCTGCGCCACGCCGACGATGATGCCGCCGATGACGTTGATGAAGACGATGAGCAGGCCCGCGATGGCGTCGCCGCGNNGCCATCTGCTTGCCGGGCATGGCGTCGAGGGTGAAGCGGGCGGCGACTTCGGCGATGCGTCCTGAGCCCTTGGTGATGACCACGAAGTTCACCACCACCAGGATGGAGAACACGATCAGGCCGATCACGAAGTTGCCCTGCATGATCAGCTTGCCGAAGGCCTGAATGACGTAACCTGCCGCGGCCGTGCCGGTGTTGCCGTGCGCCAGGATGAGGCGCGTCGAGGCGAGGTTGAGGGCGAGGCGCATCATCGTGGTGATGAGCAGCACTGCCGGGAAGGAGCTGAACTCCAGCGGCTTGCGGATGAACACCGCCGTCATCAGGATCAGGATCGAGAAACCGAGCGAGAAGGCGAGGCTGATATCGAGCAGCCAGGTGGGCAGCGGCAGGATCAGGACCACCAGGATGGCCATGATGCCGAGCGCCAGCGCCATGTCGCTCTTCTTGATGAAATCGAAAATACCGGCGGGCGAGAAATCGAAGCCCGAGGCCGGTGCGGCGACTGTGGTGCTGGTGTCAGCCATCAGTTACCTCCCCCTTGTGGGGAGGTCGGCGAGCGTAGCGAGCCGGGTGGGGGGCGATGTTGCCGCGAATGCGGCCCCCCACCCGATCCGGCTACGCTTTGCTTCGCCGGATCGACCTCCCCACAAGGGGGAGGTAACACGCTCGTATTGCCTCGACGGCATCTGTTTCATCCCGCCGCCCGCTGTTCGCCCGGCATGGCAACGGCAAGGCCCTGCTGGGAATATTCGCGCAGCTTGTTCCGCAAAGTGCGGATCGAGATGCCGAGGATGTTGGCCGCGTGCGTGCGGTTACCCAGGCAATGGTCGAGGGTGTCGAGGATCAAGTCGCGTTCCACGTCGGCGACGGTGCGTCCGACGAGGCCCCGCGTTACGGCGGCTGCCGATTCTACGGCCGAACGCACCGGCGCCGGCAGATCGCTGGTCCCCGCGGCGAAACTAACGCTGCCAACCTGCTTGCCGTCGGGAAGCCGGATGGCTTCGGGCGTGATCTCGTTGCCGATGGCGAGCAGCACCGCGCGATGCATGGTGTTCTCGAGTTCGCGCACATTGCCGTGCCAGGGATGGCTGGCGAGGATCCGCTCGGTGGCGGGTGCGATCGGCCGGTAGGGCACGCCGTTGGCCACGGCATATTTGCGGGCGAAGTGCCGCGCCAACGCCTGGATGTCCTTGGGCCGCTCGCGCAGCGGCGGCAGGCGCAGGTTCACGACGTTCAGCCGGTAGAGCAGGTCTTCGCGGAAGGTGCCGCGCTTCACCGAGTCGGTAAGGTCGCGGTTCGAGGTGGCGATGATGCGGATGTCGATCTTCACCGGCCGCGTGCCGCCGACGCGGTCGATCTCGCGCTCCTGGATGGCGCGCAGCAGCTTGGCTTGGAGGCGCGCATCCATTTCGCTGATTTCGTCGAGCAAGAGCGTACCGGAATTGGCTTCCTCGAACTTGCCGATGCGCCGGGCGATGGCGCCGGTAAAGGCGCCTTTCTCGTGGCCGAACAGCTCGGATTCGAGCAGGTTCTCGGGGATGGCCGCGCAGTTGACGCTGATGAACGGCCTGTCGGCGCGCGAGGACTTCTTGTGCACGTAGCGGGCCAGCACTTCCTTGCCCGAACCGCTTTCGCCTGTGAGCAGGATCGAAGCGTCCGAATCCGCCACCTGGTCCGCCAGCCCGACGACGGCGGTCATCGCCTCGTCCTCGGCGATCATCAGATAGGATTCGTCGGCGACGGCGGCGAACACCGCGGCGATCAGCTCCGGGTCGGGCGGCAGAGGCAGGTATTCCTTGGCGCCGGCACGGATGGCCTCCACCGCGCGCCGCGCATCGGTGCCCACGCCGCAGGCCACCACGGGCGTGCAGATGTGCTCGGCCGCAAGCCCGCGCACCAGCGCCGCGATATCGAGCGTCACGTCGCACAGCACGAGGTCGGCGCCGTGGCCGCCGCGCAGGGTGGCGAGTCCCATCTCGATGTCGCTGGCGTGCGTCACCTTGGCGCCACGATCCATCGCGATCTTGGTCGCCGTTCCGATCTGGCCCTGCAATCCGCCGACGATGAGTAGCCGCATGATCTTATTCCTTGTCTAGGTCAGCTCTGACCGGCCTTGATGATTTCCGTCATGGTGACGCCNNTCGAGTTCGACGATGGTGCCTTTCGCCAGCTTGAGAAGCTGGCTTACTTCCATCGCCGATTTTCCGAGCACGGCGGAGACCGTCACCGGTACGTCGAAGACGGCTTCGAGGTCCTGGGCGGAGCGTTTGGTTTCCGAGTCCGCGGAGGCCTCGCCGGTGAGCAGCGCGGGGGCGCCTTCCTCCTGCGCGTCGTGCGAGAGGTCGGGCAGATCGACGTCGTCGTTGCCTGCCATGATCTATCCTTTCATGCCCGTTTGTGAAAAACGCCGCGCGATCGCGCTGCCGATGGCTTCTTCGAGGACCGAGAGACAGCGTTCCGCACCGCCGCCGCGCCACTCGATGCGGCAGTCGCCCGCGCCGAGACCCTGCTCGACCTGGGCGATGATACGTCCGTCGAAACCTTCCTCGTGGGCCATGTCGGCGAATTTGTCCGACAGCGCGTCGATGACCTGCTTCGAGGCCCTCAACACGATGCGCGGCTCGCCGATGGCCTGATGCATGGCCTCGCGTAGTGCCTTCTCTACCTCGCCTTCGGGAAACTGCGCCAAGGCCGCCGGCGCCAGTTTCCTGGCGCAGGCAAAAGCGATTTCGGACGCTTCCGCGCGTAGGGATTCGATATCGCCTTGTGCCGCGGAGAGAGACTCGCGCACCACGGCGCAGAGCTTCTCCGTCACGACCGCCAGGGCTTCGAGGGCGCGCACCTGGCCCGCCTTCATGCCTTCCTGGCGCGCCCGGGAGAACATGTGGTCGATCTCCTCCTGGGTGAAAACCTTGCGCTGGCGCGAGCGCGCCGCGTTGGAGACGAGATCGCCCTCGGGGCGGAACTCCGTGTCGAAGGTGAATTTGTTGGTCGCGCCCATCAGTACACCAGCTCGTCTTCGCCCTGCTTGCTGGCGATCATGATCTCGCCCTTGTTGGCAAGGTCTTTGGCGACGTTGACCATGCGCATCTGCGCTTCGTCGACATCCTTGAGCCGTACCGGGCCCATCGCTTCCATGTCTTCGCGCAGGATCTTGCCGGCGCGCTCGCTCATGTTGGAGAAGAACACATCGCGCAGCGAATCCGTGGCACCCTTGAGGGCGAGACCAAGCTTGTCCTTCTCGACGTGGCGCAGCAGCGTCTGGATGGAGCCCGGATCGAGCTTGGAGAGATCCTCGAAGGTGAACATCAACGCCTTGATGCGCTCGGCGGAATCGCGGTTGCGTTCTTCGAGCGCCGTGACGAAGCGGTTTTCGGTCTGGCGGTCGAAATTGTTGAAGATTTCCGCCATGTGCTCGTGCGCGTCGCGTTTGGCGGTGCGCGCCAGGTTGGACATGAACTCGATGCGCAGGGTGCGCTCCACCTTGTCGAGGATGTCCTTCTGCACGCTCTCCATGCGCAGCATGCGCTGTACGCATTCGAGGGCGAATTCCTCCGGCAGGGCGGCCAGCACGCGCGCGGCGTGCTCGGGCTTGATCTTGGAGAGCACGACGGAAACCGTCTGCGGGTATTCGTTCTTCAGATAGTTCGCCAGCACCGTCTCGTTGACGTTGCCGAGCTTGTCCCACATGGTGCGACCGGCCGGCCCGCGGATTTCCTCCATGATCGCGCCGACCTTGTCGGACGGCATCATGCGGGCGAGCAGGCGCTCGGTGGATTCGTAGGAGCCCATCAGCGAGCCGGTGCCCGAAAGCTGCGAGACGAAGTCGACCAGCAGTTTCTCGACGAGAGCGGAGCTGACCGTGCCCAGGTTGGACATGATCTGGGAGATTTCCTTGATCTCGTCCTCGTCCATCATCTGCCACAGCTTGGCGGAGTGCTCTTCGCCCAGCGACAGCATGAGAATGGCCGAGCGTTCCGCGCCCGTGAGCTGGCGGATGTCTTCCTTGACGGCTGTTTTGACGGCGCGCGACATCGGTTACACCGGTTGATGGAGCCAGGAGCGCAGGATCGCCAGCGCCTCTTCGGGATGGGACTGGACCACTTCGCCCACTTTTTTGACGGAGGATTCGCGCACCTGTCCATCGATGCGGCTGATGTCGATCATGCTCTCGCGCGGTGGCGGGGCCAGCATCGGAGCTCCGCCGGCCTGCGCTTCGTTCCCGGCACCGTGTGCGGCAGGAGCGGGAAGCTGACCGAGGGCGGGCGAGCCTTGTGCGAGCTGCGCCTGCGACATTGTGCTGGAGATCGACAGCGGAGCGAACATGCGTGCGATCAAGGGACGCAGCACGAAGAAGCCGATCAACAGGGCGGTGATCGAGAGAATGGCCGCCTCGATGATCTTGAACCAGGCGGCGCCGTCGAGCCCGAGGAATGGTTCGGGCGCGGGCGTGCCGGCGGTGGTGTCGACGCGGGCGAACGGCATGTTGACCACCTGCACCAGGTCGCCGCGCGCGGCGTCGTAGCCGATGGCGGACTTCACCAGTGTGTCGATCTCCTTCATCTCCTGGGCGCTGCGCGGTTTGTAGGCGCCGCCTGTTTGCGTACCGTCGACCACGACGGCGATCGAGAGCTTCTTGACCGAGCCCTGGTCGACCGTGGAGGTCTTTACGGTCTTGGAGATTTCGTAATTGGTGGTTTCCTCGGTGCGGCCGGAGGTTGATTTGTTGTTGTCGCCTTGCGCCTGGGTCTGGCCTCCCGGCAGGGCATTGGCCACCGACACCGGCGCGGCGCCGCCGTTCGCGTCGCTGGCGTTCTGCTCGACCGTCTGGGTAGAGCGCACCACCCTGGAATCGGGATCGTAGGTTTCGCTGGTCTCGCTGGTGCGGTTGTAGTCGAGGTTCGCCGTGACCTGCGCCCGGACGTGACCCTGACCCACGACGCTCGCCACCATCGACTCCACGCGCTGGCGGATGCGGTCCTCGTAATCGGTGGTGTGCTGTTCCTGCGTGCTGGCGACGGCGTCCTCGCCTTCCTTCTCCTGGCCGCCGGCCAGAAGATTTCCCTTGTCGTCGACGATGGCGACGCGGTCGGGCGTCAAGGAGGAGACGGCAGCGGCAACAAGGTGCTGGATCGCCTGCACTTGTCCGTGAGCCAGCGTGCCGCGTGTCTTGACGACGACGGAGGCGCTCGGCGCCTGCTGCTCGCGCGCAAAAATCTGGTGATCGGGAACGACGAGATGCACACGCGTAGATTCGACGCCCTCGATTGTCTGGATGGAGCGTGCCAGCTCGCCCTCGATGGCGCGCAGGCGGTTGATGTTCTGCACGAAGGCGGTGGTCCCGAAGGCGTCTGACTTGTCGAAAATCTCATAGCCGACGCCTGCTGCCGGCAGATTGTCCTGCGCCAGTTCCATGCGCAACTTGGTGACCTGGTCGGCGGGCACCAGGATGGTGCCGCCGTCGCCCTTGGCTTCGTAGGGCACGTTCATGGTGTCGAGCTTGGCGACGACGGCGGAGGCGTCGCGCGGCTCGAGCCCGGAGAACAGGATGGACTTGGCCGGCGTCGAGATGACTCCCGCCACGTAGAGGAAGAAGACGGTAAGTGCGGCCGCGATTCCTGCCATCACGCCGAAACGCGCGGCGCCGATCGCTTTGATGATGTCCGGCAATGCCTGCTCCTTCACGAACCCGGGCGGGTATCCCCTCTGCTAGGCAAACATTGCCGCCTGCGGGGTAAAGGCGTGCTTAACGGGCGCTGCGTGCGAACATCGCGGGATGGAATTTCGGAGTTAACGAACTGTTCACACGATGGGTGTGGTGCGGCCGCGTTCGTCCGGCACAAATAAAAACCGGCCCGGACGATGGCGCCCGGGCCGGCCGTATCTGTTTTGGTCGAGTCTCTGTACCGGTGTGGTCGAGTCTAATTGCGATATTGCTGGACGCGCGTCGCACGCAAACCCGGCAGCCCGAAGCGGTCGATGGCGCGCTGCCAGGCGAGGAACTCCTCGACGGTCAGCGTGTAGCGGCGGCACGCTTCATCCAGACTGAGTAGACCGCCGCGTACGGCAGCTACGACCTCGGCCTTGCGGCGGATCACCCAGCGCTTCGTGTTGGGAGGCGGCAGGTCGGCCATCGTCAACGGGCTTCCGTCCGGTCCGATGACGTAACTCACGCGACCTCTACGGTCTTCGCCCATGATCATCCTACTCCTCACTCCACTACCCGCGCCCAAAGTAACCGTGCCGCCTTAAAAAAGTGGCCAATGCGCGCGGTAAATAACTTCGTAAAGAGACCCGTACATTTGCACCTATGCTTTGAATTCCGGCGTCTTTACCCAGTAAAGACGCCGGAAATCTTAATTAACGCGTCATTTGCAGCAACTCATCGAGCATTGTCGAAGCCGTGGTGATGATTTTCGAAGACGCCGAGTAGGCCCGCTGTGCGGTGATGAGATTGGTGAATTCGGTGGCCAGATCGACCGTCGAACTTTCCAACTGCTCCGAGTTGATCGAGCCGGCGCCGCCGCTGCTCGCGGCGTTGAGGATCGCCACGCCGGAGTCGGGTGTGGCCTGATAAGCGTTGCCGGTTATTCCCGCCAGCTTGTCGGGATTGGTGAAGGTAGCCAGCGGAATCTTGAACACCGCCTGGCTCAGTCCGTTCGAAAAATTCGCCGTCACAATACCGTCCGTGCCGATGGAAAGGCTGGAGACGTTACCGAACGCCGCCCCGTCGATGTCCGAGTTGGTCAGCTGCGAGCTGGTGTCGTACTGCGTGATGCCGTCTGTCCCGGCGATGGTTCCGAAGTCGATCGCCAGTTTCTGCGGTTCCAATCCGGATGTAGTGACGTCCCACGGGATGGAGATGTCGACCGAGCCGGCTGCCAGACCCGCGTCCTGGGTCGTGCCGTCATTCGACGTTACCGAAGCGAGCGAACCGTCCGAGTTGAAGGTCAGCGTGCCGTAAGCGATCGGGTTGGACGAGGTGAGGTCAGTGGTGTCGCCCTGGTAGGTGACTTCGTACTTCCAGGTATTCGCTCCGGTCTTGATGAATGAGAACTCCAACGGCTGCGTGCCTCCCTGGCTGTCGACGACATTGAAGGTGTGCTGGAAGTCAGGCGTCACAGTGCCGCCCGCCATGTTGTTGGCGGAGTCGGTTGGATCGTAGGTGGAAGGCGCCTCTGTGGCGCTGGCCTGAAGGTTGGCCTGCATAGAAATGCTGCTGGAGGCGACCGCCCGGCCCGACAGATTGTTGACGTTGATCAGGCTCAAGCTGTTCGAATTTGTCGGCGCATTGCCGGAGGTATCGAGAGCCCAGCCCAGGAGGTAGAACCCGGCCGCGTTTGTCAGATTTCCGCTGGCGTCGGCCGAGAAGCTACCGGCGCGCGTATACGCCACATTCGAAGTGTCGGTCGCCGACTGGCTGACAACGAAGAAGCCGTTGCCCGAGATCGCCAGGTCAGTCGGCGAAGTGGTCGAAGTCGTCAGCCCCTGCGCCGTCACGTTCTGCAGCGCTTGCGTAGTGACGCTCGCCGAAGAGGGGTCGCTCGTGCCGGCTGCGGACGCGAGCAGGGTGGAAAACTGTGTCGAGGCCGCCTTGTAGCCGACCGTGTTGACGTTCGCGATATTCGACGAGGCGACGCTTAGGGCCTGGCTGTTGGCTGAAAGCCCCGCGACGCCGGTCATCATTGCACCGTAGAGACTCATCTTTTTCTTCCCTTCCGGCGTATCAGGCTTCGCCTGTCCGCCGATATTCCCGGGTGCGACCGTTCTCGGCCGCGGTTGGAATTCAGTCGGTGACGAAGGTGGCGCTCGAGAGCGGCACTTCCGTTGTTCCGATGACGAGTTGCGGGTCCGTGCCAGTGAGATCGATTCCGCTGACCAGACCTTTCGAGGCGACGGATGTTGTCACGGCGCTGCCGTCGCTGGCGACGGAAGTCACCGTCAGCTTGTAGGTCCCGTCGGCGAGCTGATTGCCGAGATTGTCCTTGCCGTCCCAGTCTAAGCTGTGGGTGCCGGCCGAAGTTTCGCCGGTTGCGGTGTAGACGGACTTGCCGCTCGAATTGGTGACGGTGAGCGTCGTTGTGCTGGCGTCGTTGTCTAGGCCGTAGGTCCAACTGGCGCTGCCGTCCGTCAGCACCGCGCTCCCGTCGGTAAGCACGACGTTTTTGCCGAGATAGCTCATGGCGAGATTGCTCGACTGCGACTGCCCGAGCGAAATCAGCGTTTCGAGATTCTGATTGGTGCTGATCTGCTGTTCGACCTGGCTGAAGGCTACGAGCTGCTGAGTGAACTCGGTCGAATCCATGGGCGCAGTGGGATCCTGATTCTGCAGCTGCGTCGTAAGCAGCTTGAGAAAGGTGTCGAAATTGGTCGACAGCTGCGTCTGAGCGCTCGTCGAGGCGGTCGAAGTCGCAGCGGTTACGGAACTGGTCGTTGTCATGGCGAATTATCCTCCTCGCGCTTTACACGCGAATATCCAGCCGCACGCTGTGCGGAGCGAAGCTTGCGATAGATGCTCGGGTCAGGCTTGTGTCTGGCTGCACGACGGCCGTCACGGACAGTTGGCGGCTGCGCCCCTTGTCCACGCCGCCGTCATTCTGCCGGTACTGCTCTCTTAGTGAGAAATTGAGGCCATTGTTCGGCAGATTGAGACCGGCATCGGTCAGAGTACGATTGAGATTGGCCGCATCGCGCTGCAACAAGTCGAGCGTCTGCGGTTTGTCGACGACGAGATTGGCCTGTGCCTTTCCCGAATCGTCCACGGAAAGCTGCACTTGTACGCGCCCGAGTTCCGGCGGATCGAGGCGGATGTCGAAATGCCTTACTCCGTCTATGGATTTGGCCGCGATGACGAGGCCGAGCTTGTCCGTCGTCGACACGGTCTCGAAATCTTGACGCTGCGTCGCCAATTGGATTTCCGCCGATAGCGTCGGTGTCTGCTGTCCGGCAGCCTGGACCGGCGGAGCAGTCGTTTGCCCGGAGACGGTGGCGGACGCAGCGGCCGCGGACGGACTGCCCGCAGACGTCTGAACCGCGACTGCCAAATCGCCGGCTGCGATTTGTACGGAGGGCTGATCGGCCGGTGCGTTCTTCGCGCCGCCCTTGGCATCATCCGGTTTGGCCGCCGTTGTTCTACCGACATTTGCGGAGGAAACCGGCGGCATCTTCGCATCGCTCAAGGACGTTTCGGAGGATTTGGCGGCGCGCGGGTTGTCGTCGGTTGCAGCGGGTGCGGTTACACCGGTGTCCTTGTTCGCTGCGACGGGATCGGTCTGCGGCAGCACGGCCATCGCGGCCAAGGTTGGATTTGCAGCGCGCGATTTGCCGTCGCCGGTCACTGCGGAAGCCGGCGAATTCGTGCTCTTGACCTGATTTGCCGCAATGGACTCGATCTGCGACAGCACGACTGCTGTGGTCGGAGTCGGGTTTGCGGCGCCCGACGTGTCCGCCGTTGCGGGCGTGGTTTCATCGCTGTCCTTGTTCGCTGCGACGGGATCGGGGTGCGGCTGCACGCTCGATGCGGCCAAGCTTGGATTTGCGGTGCGCGATTTGCCGTCGCCGGTCACTGCGGAAGCCGGCGAATTCGTGTTTTTGCCCTGGTTTGCCGCAATGGACTCGATCTGCGACAGCACGGCTGCTGCGGTCGGAGTCGGGCTTGCGGCGTTCGACGTGTCCGCGCCAGCCGCTGCGAGCGTGGTTTCACTGGTTTCCTTGTTCGCTGTGATGGGATCGGTCTGAGGCAGCACGCTCGACGCGGCCAAGCTTGGACTTGCGGTGCGTGATTTGCCGTCACCGGTCGTTGCGGAAGCCGGCGAGACTTCGCTCTTGGTTATGTTTGCTGCGACGGGATCGGTCTGCGGCAGCACGGCCGCTGCAAGAATATTCGATGCGGGAGCGTTCGTCGCAGCGGCATCCGCGATCACCCCGTCCGTGTTGCCGTTTGCGTCTTGCGGTTTCGGCTGTGCTTCGGCAGCGGCGGGTTCCGAAAGCTGCGAAGCGGCCTCTGCCGGTTTGGAATTGTCCGCCACGGCGGTATCCGCCGTCCGGATGACGGACAGCAATGAACGCAGAAGGTTGCGGGGAGATTTCGCGGCGGATGCGGTTTGTTTCTGAAGCGGTTGCTGCGGGGATTGCGCTGCTGCCGTCTCCGGCGCTGCCGAGGGCGCAGCCGATTCCGAAACGTCGGATGACTGTACTCCTGCCGCTTGTGAAAGCGCGGTCTCGTCTTGCACGGGAAGCACAGCTTGCGGCGGTAGAGGCGACGGCAATCCGACTGCCGGGCCGGCGTTCCCGTTTCCTTGCGGTACGGCAGGCTCGTCCTGCGGCAAGGTTTGCTGTGCCGCCGCTTTGGGAGTCTCTATCGTCGCGGAGTTATCGTCCTTCGCTTGCGGCAAGACTTCGAACATCAATGCGGCGCGGATCGATGCAAGCGCTGCGGAGCTCGGCGCATCCATATCCGGTGTTTCATCTGACGATGCGGCCGCAGTCTTTGCCTCTACGGGCATGAGTTGAAGAAAGCTCAGGACCCCGGTGCTCGACATGAGTGCCGACGCGGCGCTCTCCGCCGGGGAACTGCCTGCGGCATCCTCTGTGGCCTGCTGCAGGGCGAGATCGAACGGCGTGCCGCCGGGCGCAGCGGCGGCCGGTGCGGCCGATTGCGCCATGCTTCGAGTGACAGCCGTGATCGTTGCGATATCGCCCGACATGCAGGTCCGCAGCCTCTTGCCCAGCCTTTAGAAGCAAGGGCCGGACCACAACGGCTTGGGGCATAAATGCTTTATTCGCGGGCATCGCACGGGACGAACCGGCGCGATCGCACAGGGCACGATCTGCCGCGGGGGGAAAACTTTGCCGCCCGGCGAAGGACCGGAAGGCTCATTTCCGGCCTCCTTGCGGGCCGGGTACTGGCACGAGGCTTGCGATCAACGGAACGGCGACAAAGCTTTTTAGGGGACGCACGCCCTTGAGCCTGAACGGAATCATGTCGAGCGCGCTGTCGGCGCTGCAAACCAACCAAGCGGCTTTGCGCGTCGTCGCCAACAACATCTCGAACATGAACACGGCGGACTATGCGCGCCGCGTGGTCGATCTGGAGACGAAGCAAGCCAATGGCGATCTGGCGGGTGTCGACATCGCCGGCATAAGACGCGTGGTCGATCAGTTTCTCAGCCAGGAAGCCACTTCCGCCAACTCCTCGGCCGCGTTCTACGACGTGCAAAGCTCCGTCTTCGACCAGATCAACGCGGTTCTGGGTTCGCCCGGAGACGGCACTGCGCTCACGTCAAAGCTCGACGACATCTTCACGGCGCTCGGCCAGGCAGCGCTCTCGCCGACCACATCTTCGAGTCAGAACAGCGTCGTAAGCTCGCTGCAGGACTTGGCGTCGTCGATTTCCTCGATGTCGGATTCGCTGGCCGGGATTACCGTCCAGACGGACAGCCAGCTCTCCACCTCGGTCGACTCGGCCAACAGCCTGATCAAGCAGGTCTACAATCTCAACGTGCAGATCAAACAAGCCCTCGCAGCCGGTTCCGACGACACCGCGTTCTACGATCAGAGGGACGCGGCGCTGAATTCTCTCGCCCAGCTGATCGATATTCGGTCCGTGCAGCAGTCCGACGGAAGCACGATGGTCAGCACGCAGGACGGCGTCAACCTGGTCGGCGACACCTACGCGCAGCTCTCCTATACGTCCAGCACGGACGGCAGCTCCCAGCCCATCACGATACAGGACATCAACCCCCAGACCGGTCAACTCAGCGGCACGGCGAAAAATCTCGACTCGCATCTGACGGGCGGCAAGATCAAGGGCCTGATCGAGATGCGGGACACCACGATTGCCGACCTGAAAAACGAACTCGGTTCTTTCGCCCAGGGCGTGGCGCTTGCCTTTAACGAGGTCAGCAACTCCAATAGCGCCTATCCGCCGCCGGAGACGCTGTCGGGACGCAATACGGGGCTGATTGCCGCCGACTCGCTCAATTTCACCGGCAAGACGACGATTGCCGTCACCGATTCGAGCGGCGTCCTGCAACATCAGATCGACGTCGACTTCGACGCGGGCACGGTATCCGTCGACGGCGGGGCGTCTACGTCTTTTGCCGACAATATCGGCGACTTCACGTCCAAGCTGAACACGGCGCTCGGTTCGGTCGGCGGCTCGGCCACATTCGCCGACGGCCAACTGACGCTGTCGTCGTCCTCGGGAGAGGGCATCGTCGTGAGCGATACCGATGCTTCGGCGCCGTCTTCGCGCGCCGGCACCGGCTTCTCGCAATTCTTCGGCCTCAACGACCTGTTCCGGACCTCCGTACCGTCGATCCTCGATACCGGCGTGTCGGGCAGCGATAATTGCGGGATTGCCGCGGACGGCGTGATCTCGTTGTCGCTCAAAGGGCCCGACGGGGAAATCGCCGCGTCCGCCGACGTGACGGTCACGACGGGAATGACCTTCGACCAGGTTGTGACGGCACTCAACGGCGCGTTGAACGGATATGCCACCGTATCGCTCAATTCCGACGGGTCCATCTCGACCTCCGTATCTTCGAGTTGTCCCGGTTATGAACTTCAGGTGTCCGGCGACACCACCGCGCGCGGCACAACAGGGGTAAGCCTGACGGATTTGTTTGGCCTCGGTGCCAACAAGACGGCGCTGCTGGCATCCGGTTTCTCGGTCAATTCGGCGATCGCGGGCGATTCCTCACGGGTTCCCTTCGCGCAGCCGGACTTCTCGACCTCACAGATCGTGGGTGCCGGAGACTCCACCGGCCTCTTGGCGCTTCAGGACCTCGCCACCTCGTCGCAGGCCTTCGTCAAGGCCGGCAATCTGAGCGCCCAGACCACTAGTCTCGGGAACTACGCCGCCGCCTTCTATCAGGACATCGCGACGCGTTCCTCGGACGCTAGCACCAACCAGCAGATCCAGGACGACCGCCTTACCGAGGCCCAGACCCGCCTTTCCAATCTGTCCGGCGTCAGCCTCGACGAGGAATTGTCGAACATGATGATCTATCAGCAGGCCTACGGGGCGGCGGCGAGGGTTCTCACCGTAACCAGCCAGCTCTACGACACGCTGCTGCAGATCCTGTGAGGAGATCCCGATGAGCGTCGATCGCGTAGCCACCAACAGCCAAGCGCAGTGCCTGCTGTCGCAGATCATGCAGGCGAACAAGGCTCTCGATAAGACTCAAGCGCAAGTATCCAGCGGCAAGGTTTCCGACAATTACGCCGGCATCGGCGACAAGACGGCGGCGCTGGAAGCGGCGCGGTCCGCCGCGGCACGCGCCGACGCCTATGCGACCAACACCCAGCTCGCGCTTACCCAGACCGATCTCCAGGACACCCAGCTCACTACTCTTTCGGGCCTCGCCCAACAGCTCCAGGACGCGATCACCACGGCCGCCGGCGACTCGGACGGCACCAATCTGATCGCAACGGCGCAATCCATCTTTGAGCAGGCTTCCGCGATCCTGAACTCGACGGATTCGAACGGCAATTACATCTACGGCGGCCAGAATTCGAGCACGCCGCCGTTCACCGCGACCTCGATCGACGACCTCGCAAGCGGCTCGATCTCGAGTTTCTTCGCCAACGGCAACCTCGCCAAAACCGTGCAGGTGAGCGACGGGCAGACGGAGCAGATCGGCGTCCTGGCTTCCGACATAGGCACCGAACTGATGACCGCGCTCAATTCGCTTAACCAGTTGGACAGTCCGTCCGGCAGCCTGGACGGGTCGTTGACCAGCACCCAGGTGTCAGACCTGACCGATACGGTCTTGCCGCTGGCGAACCAGGCCACGACGGACCTCAATGCCGCGACGGCGGCCAACGGTAACGTCTACACGAGCCTGCAGGACTCGATCACCAATCAGCAGTCGCTGTCCACCCTTTACAGCGGCTTCGTTTCCGATATCGAGGATGTCGACATGGCAACGGCGCTGACCAACTACAACCTGGACCAGGTTGCGCTCCAGGCGGCCCTGGAAGTGTCGGCCAATCTGAACAAGATTTCGCTGTTGGATTACCTGCCGACATCGACCAGCGGCTGACCACGCTTGCAGCCGGGACGCGGTGCCGATAAGACGCCGCCATGAAGGTTCCCGTTTCCAACAAGCGCATTGTCGCGGCTATGTCCGGCGGCGTCGATTCCTCGGTGACCGCGGCGCTGCTCAAGCGCGACGGCTACGAGGTGATCGGCGTCACGCTGCAACTTTACAGCGGGGTACCGCAGCGCAAGGGGGCCTGCTGCGCCGGCCAGGATATCTACGACGCGGGGCGCGTGGCGGAGAAGCTCGCCATCCCGCATTACGTGCTCGATTACGAGGAGCGCTTCCGCGCCCGCGTCATTGCCGATTTCGCCGAGACCTATGCGCGCGGCGAGACGCCCATCCCCTGCGTACGCTGCAACCAGCGCATCAAATTCGCCGATCTGATGGACAGCGCACGAGCGCTGGGTGCCGGCGCGCTCGCCACCGGTCATTATGTGCGCCGCCTGGAAGCTCCCGGCGGTCCGGAATTGCACCGCGCCGCCGACGAAAGCCGCGACCAGAGCTATTTCCTCTTCGCCACCACCGCCGAGCAGCTTGCCTTTCTGCGTTTTCCGCTGGGCGGCATGTCGAAGCCCGCTGTGCGCGCCATCGCCGCCGAGCTGGGCCTCGGCAATGCCGAGAAGCCCGACAGCCAGGACATCTGCTTCGTACCGGATGGAACCTATGCCGAAGTGGTGCGAAAGCTGAAGCCCGCCGCGGCGGAGCCGGGCGACATCGTGGACGAGAAGGGACGCGTGCTCGGCCGCCACGAAGGCGTCGCCGGGTTCACCGTCGGCCAGAGGAAGCGTCTGGGGCTCGCCGGCAGCGATGAACCGCTCTTCGTCGTCGAACTCGACGCGGCGCGCGCCCGCATCGTGGTGGGGCCGCGCGCTTCGCTTCGTACACGGATCATATCTCTCAAGGACGTCAATTGGCTCGCCGATCCGCTCCTGGCGGCGGACTGCGCCGTCAAGGTGCGCTCGATGCGCCCCCCTGTTCCTGCTGCGGTATCGGCGGGGCCGGACGGCACCGCCTCGGTCGAACTGAGGGAGCCCGAGGAAGCCGTGGCGCCCGGCCAGGCCTGCGTCTTCTACAAGGGCACGCGCGTGCTCGGCGGGGGCTGGATCGCGCGGCCATAAAGCGCAATCCGGAAAAGTGCAAAGCGGTTTTCCGCCAGATTGCGCGAAAAACAATAACCTGGGGCAAAATCCCGGCTCGCCAGCCGCGGATTTTGTCCCAGGCGGCGGAATAGCGGCCCCGTCGCGCACTTCTTGACAGGTTCAGCCTGCGCTCCTACATCCCCGGCCCGTGGCAGCGTAGCTCAGCGGTAGAGCAGGGGAATCATAATCCCTTGGTCGGGGGTTCAAATCCCTCCGCTGCTACCATCCTGATACTTATTGTCAGGCTATTCTCTAGAAATCGCCCCCAATAGCCCCGTGCAGTTGCGCCGAGTCCGCCTATGAACGTGGCTTGAGAAGGCAGGTCTTCACCCAGCCGAAGCAAGGGCAGCCGTGGTACTTTTCGTAGATCATCATGCACGGGCAGTTGAACTTCAGGCCGTAAATGAACATCGCCAATATGGCGTATAGGAAATAGTAGAAGGGATGCCATAACTGGGCCAACGCCCAGAAAAGGACCGTCAGGCCGGATTTGGAACGATAGGAAAAAGCCACTTTCTCGGGAACGAGGCAGAAGCCGAGATAAAGATGCAGCCCGCAAAGCAATAGCAAGCTCGGTCCGGTGAGGCCGATGAAAACATTGACGGCAAACAGAAAGATTGCCGCGACTCTGACGGCAAGAGCGGGTACGCCGACCAGCCTGGGCGTCAGCATGGGTGCGTTCTGCTGGTATAAAACGTAGTCAGACTGAACCTTCAACAGTTCGGTCTCTTCATCCTTCGCCCTCTTGATCATAAGTGGCAGCAGGACAACGGTTGTGATCAGCAAACTCGCCCAGTTGAACATGACGAAGCTTGCACCCCAGCACCACAAGAGCAGAGACGCATACATCGGGTGACGCGCCAGGGCGTAAGCGCCCGTTGTGACAAGCTGATGCTCTCTCTTGATCTCAATGCCGTCCGACCACATGTGGCGAATGGTGATTTTAGCCCACACATGCCAGGTAACAGCTACGCCCACCATCGCGACGCCGATACTGAAATAGACGGGCTGAAGGGCGCTCTCCAAAGGGAGCTGGGCGATGCTGTTAAGCCAGAAGGGGAACAACACCAGCACGCCGACCAGCATTTCCCGGGTCGAAAAGAAATGGGTGCGGTTCTTTGCCAGAGGCAGGCGATGTCTGGAATGCTCGAAGAACTTGAATGCCGCGGCGACCAGCAAGAAAAGTCCGGTCGCATAGAGCAGACCCATCCCTGCCAGAAACAGGGTGGGGTTGATGGATTGTGCGGCCACTTGCCGGATCAGTTCTGGCATCGCAGATGTCTCCGTTGATGCAGAACCGACAACAGGATAGGAAAGAATAAAAGCGAGAGATATTGGTAGATCGTCAGGTCGAACAGCACGCGCGGCTCGGTCCTGACGAACTCTATGAAGAAGCGCATCACCAGATAGCAGAGCAGATATAGCGGAAACAGTAGGTCTATGCGCCCCGTGCGGCGATAAAACAGATAGAGCAACCCCGCCATCGAGAACTGGAAGCCGCTCTCCACCAGCTGCACCGGCACGATGAAATTACCGCCGCAGCACCCGTAGAGCCAGCATCCGATCTTCCCGAAACCGACGCCGACAGCGAGAGGGATCGCGAAACGGCCCCCAAAGGCCTCGTCTCGTTGGCCCGAGAAATACTTATAGATGTTAAGTGCGACGAAGGCACCGAGCATGGCTCCCATGATACTCTTGCCGGAAATCAGAAGATCAGGGCGCACGCCATAGGACATCCAGACCGGCAGCTTGGCGCCGATGATGAAACCGGCGACGGAGGCGATATAGATGTCTAGGCGTTTGCGGCTGTCGGGCTTGGGCATGTTCAGAACTTTCGACACCACAAACGCGGCGACGGCGCCGATCATGGACATGAGGCTGTACCAAATCATCGCTCAGCGGCCCAAAAGGTTAGGCAGGACAATCATCGCATAGCAGAGTACCCCTGCCGCCAGGGCGACGATGATGCCCCACCGGATTCCCGGATTCTCCGTCCTTACGGCCCTGTAGATGGCGAAGCCCACGAAGGCGACGCCGTAAACGCTGAACACGATGATTGGGACGATGGCGGGCTGCCCGAATAGGGCGACGAAGCCGACCGGAACGCAGGTGAGAACGAACAGGAAGGGAATCGCGATCAACGTCAGAACAAAGGCGACGATCTTGTTGCCCAGCGGGAGGTAATCTTCGGGTTCTTCCACGGTTTTTTCTCCTTTAATGCATTGTGAATGCAGAACGGAATGATCTTGCCATCTCCCACCGAGACGCCTGTGCAACATTTCTTGGCGCGTTCGAAATCGAACGTGTCGGCGTCCATGAAGTTCTTGACGAGAATGCGCACGATCTTCATGTCCTTGTGCAAGGAAGCGCCGCCTTCTGCGAATTCCTGGAGCTTTTTCAGCAGGAAGGAGCTCCCCAGCAAGTTCCCGACAAAGCAGTCGCAGACATGCTTGCTGACATAGTCGAGCACGGTCTTGTCAAAGGCGATGCGGTTGGAAATCGTGTCCTTGCATTTGGACAAATCGATATAGTCGCCGAGCGAATAGACCTTGTCGCCCTGGCAAAACAGGAAGCCAAGCGAAGTGCAGTTCTCGTGCGAGCAAGGTAGGGGAACTATGTCCTTGTAGGCCATCATACCGCTCATGGCGATTGCGAGCAGAATGTCTTCGTGAAGGACCGAAGGGATGGCGCTTGCGGCAGCGCTGCCCACTTTAGTCAGGCGCTGAAAGGTGATGCCGGAGATGTGCGTCGTCTCGACGGCCAGCTTCAGGATTGCCGGTATCTGGTCCAGATTACCCTGATAGACCGTAACGGCGAGACAGATTTTGATTTCCGCGTCGTTCAGTTTGCTCAGGATTTCCAGTTTCTCGTTCAGCAGGCGGCGTCCGCGTAAAGTCTCGTAGACCTCGTCGCTGAAGCCGTCGAACTGGAGATAAACCTCGACCCTTTCCCGACTGTCGCGGATTTTGGCGAAGGCGGCCTCATTCCGCAGCAACGCAAGCCCGTTGGTGTTGATGATGATGCGGCCGATGTCGTGCTTCAGGGCTTCGTCCAGCAGCACGCAAAATTCGGGATGCACAAGGCATTCGCCGCCCGAAATCTGCAAGACTTCGAGCTTTCCCGCCTCGACCTTCTCCAGCGTGTCCAGCCGGTTGCGGAACTCCGCAACCGAAATGTGGTTCTTGGATTTCTCGCCAAAATAACAGATCGGGCAGGCCAGATCGCAGCAATCCGTCACTTCGATCAAGCCGGTGCAGACATGCTGCCGGTGCTCGTCGCACCAACCGCAATCCTCGCCGCAATTGCCGTTATAGGTGCAGACCGGTGTGAATGATTTGCCCGGTACGTCGAAGGTCTTGTCGAAGAAGCGATGAGCGTCCTTGGCGATCTGCATCACTGAGGCGCCATGCACGGGGCAGGTCTTTTGCAGAAACACATCCTTGCCTTCGATGAATTTCGTTGCCGGAACCGTGTTCAGGCAGACGGGGCAGAGGGACTGGGTTTCTTGCTTCATGTCCCAGACGGTGACCGGGAGCGGCGCGGTAAGAGGGTGTGACACTCTGGTTGTACTGGAAATGTGGCGGAGGGAAGCGGGGCGTACTATTCGGTAATGCCTATGATGCACGACCGGATTCCGCTTTAACCGTTTGATATATTTGAGGTTGTGCCCTATCTAAGAGCGCGGTCGCCCCGCGAAAGGATATCCCGTTGTCCATCACTATTGCTGACGTGCGCGCCGCGGCGAAAGTGATCGAAGGTGCGGTCGAACGCACGCCGACGCGGCAGTCCCGCACGCTCTCCGACATCGCAGGCTGCGATATCCGGCTGAAGTTCGAGAACCTCCAATTCACCGCTTCCTTCAAGGACCGCGGCGCTCTCAACAAGCTGTTGTCGCTGACGGCCGAGGAACGCGCCCGCGGGGTCATCGCCATGTCGGCGGGCAATCACGCCCAGGGCGTCGCCTATCACGCCGGGCGCCTCGGCATTCCCGCCACCATCGTGATGCCGCTCGGCACGCCCTTCTCGAAGGTGAAGCACACCAAGGGGTTCGGCGCGCGCGTCGTGCTGGAAGGGGCGACGCTGTCGGAATCGAGCATCAAGGCGCGCGACATCGCCGCCAAAGAGAACCTCGTCTTCGTGCATCCCTATGACGATCCCAGGATCATGGCGGGGCAGGGCACCGTGGCGCTGGAGATGCTGGAAGATGCGCCCGATCTCGACGCCCTCGTGGTTCCCATCGGCGGCGGCGGACTGATCTCCGGCATCGCGGTGGCCGCCAAGGCGATCAAACCGGGGATCGACATCTACGGCGTGCAGACGCGCGTCTATCCCTCCATGTACAACGCCGTGAAGGGCGAGAAGCTGCCCTGCGTCGGCCAGACGATGGCCGAGGGCATTGCGGTCAAGGACCCCGGCGCTCTGACCACGCCTGTGGTTCGCGCCCTGGTGAAGGACATCCTCCTCGTCGGCGAGGCCGAAGTGGAGCACGCCATCGCATCGCTGCTGGAGATCGAAAAGACCTTGGTGGAGGGCGCGGCCGCCGCTTCCTATGCCGCCGTGATTTCCAATCCCGAACTGTTCGCGGGCCGCAAGGTGGGCCTGGTGCTGTCAGGCGGCAACATCGACATGCGGCTGCTCTCCAACGTCATCCTGCGCGAGCTGTCGCGCGAGGGGCGCATCCTCTCGCTCGTCATCGAGATCGTGGACCGGCCGGGCGTCTTGGCGCAGGTCGCCAACCTGATCGGCGAGGCGGGCGGCAACATCCTGGAAGTGATCCACAACCGCATGGCCACCGACACCTCCGCCAAGCTCGCCGACCTCGGCATGACGGTGGAAGCGCGCGACGCCGAGCACGCCGCCGAAATCCGCAAGACGCTGGAAGCGGCGGGGTTCAAGCTGAAGGGCTGACGGGAGTGTTGAAGGCAGCGAGAATGCCGCGCCGCCGTAGGTAACGGATTGCTTCGGTCAGATCGCTGTAGAGGTGCGCCTTCAGGAAAGGTTTCACCGTTTCGGCCGTTTCACCGCGCAGTTCAAGAAATACTGCCTGTCCGAACACCCAGGCGCGCTCGTTGAGATAGCCATGACGCGACCACTGCCAGCCCTGGGACATGACGTCCTGGTGTTGACTGAAATTGAACGCGGTGCTTGCCCCGAATACACCGAAACCCATGTAGACGGTCAACAAGTCTGTCGTCAGCTCATGCACATCGTCTCCGCCGGGTATGTCGGTGCGCCACCGCAGCAGAAGGTAATGGGCGAGTTCGTGTGCAAGCGTGGCAATCAACACACCCGGATTGTCGATGTCCGCAGGTTGATACGTAATGACGACTTCGTTGCCCTCGAAGCCGAATGTACCTGCCGGTGCATGCGTGATGGGTTTTAGCGTAGTTATATCGCCCACGCGCAATTCCGCACGGCGGGGTTGGGCAACAAGTCGGCAAGGCCAATCCGGCATGCGTGCGAGGTGTTTCACACATTCGAATATGAATTCGGCTCGTTCATGTCCGGTCTTATCGGTCGGCGGGAAGTACTGGCGCGTCGGCAGGACGAGCGAGGAATGTTTCAAGTCAGGGATGCCGCCGAATTTGTCGAGAAACCATTTCCAGGTTTCGATCTGCCATTCCTCGTCATCGGGATCGAGAAACGTGCGTTCGCGAAATGGCCACCACCCCATGTGCGGAATCCTCAATTCCCTATCTGATTGTATCACTATCGGTAATCAGCGCGAGAATTTTTCCGACAACACGATGGACGACACGGTGCGCGCCACGCCGTGGGTGCGTCCGATGCGGTCGAGCGCCGCATCGAGCCGCGCCGGGCTCTCGGCCTCCACCGTGGCGATCAGATCCGAAGCGCCCGACACCGCCGCCAGCGAGCGCACATCGGTCATCTTCTTCAGTTCGGCGCCGACGCGCTCGGCCTGCTTGGGATCGGTGGAGATCATCACCACGGCCCTGAGGTGACCGGGGGCATCGTCCGCCAGTTTCACCGTATAGCCCTTGATAGTGCCTTCGCGTTCGAGGCGCGCGATGCGCTCCTGCACGGTGGAGCGGGCCAGTCCCAGCTTGCGGGCCAGCGAAGCGGTGGGCTCGCGCGCATTGGCGCGGAGCAGAGCAACCAGTTTGGCATCGGAAGGGCGCATCGGGGTATCCGTCGATACGCCGGCGGGCCCGGCGATTCGCCGGATCATACCGCATCTTCCGGCGCTTTGCCGCCTGCCGCCCGGCTTGATTTCACTAGAGAATTCGCACCGAAATCCGGGAGTGCGGGCCATGAAGAACGTGATGCTGGTGGGCGGCGGCAAGATCGGCGTTGCTATCGCGCAATTCCTCTCCGACACGGGCGACTACCACGTCACCGTGGTGGACCGCGACCCGGCCTCGCTGGAGCGCATGCCCCGCAAGAACGTCGAGCGGCGCCAGGTCGTCGTCGAGAACCCGCAGATGATGGCCGACGAGATTGCCGGCCAGGACATTGTGCTCTCCGCCACGCCCTATCACCTGACGGCGACCGTCGCCGAGGCCGCCAAGCGGGCGGGCGCGCATTATCTCGACCTCACCGAGGACGTCGAATCCACCCGTACCATCAAACGGCTGTCCGAGGGCGCCACCACGGCCTTCATCCCGCAATGCGGGCTGGCGCCGGGCTTCATCTCCATCGCCGCCTACGATCTCGCCAAGAAGTTCGAGAAGCTGCGCGACGTCGCCATGCGCGTCGGCGCTTTGCCGGAGTTCCCCACCAACGCCCTCAAGTACAATCTCACCTGGTCGACCGATGGGTTGATCAACGAATACTGCAATCCCTGCGAATCGATCCGCGACGGCGTGCGCGGCGAAGTACCGGC
>PMKE01000017.1 GCA_003158585.1 Alphaproteobacteria bacterium | reverse complement strand
CGTTGGCATCGACCACCAGGAAGGTATGGCCGGCATAAGTGCCCGCGCTCGGCGTGAACAGCACCGCATGGTTTGCCCCCAGCTTCGTGGCCAGCGCCGAGGTCAGATTGGCCTCGAAGGTGCCATTGTACAGCGAGCCCGTCGTTAGCGCCGCGTCGATGCCCGTCACCGAGAACCACGTGTCGATCTTGTCCGCCGACGCGTCGAACCCCGTGATCGTGTCGCAGTTCAGACCCGTCGAGTCCGTCACCGCCGCGTAGGCGTAAGTGTCCGCGCCGGATCCGCCCGTCAGCACGTCCTTGCCCGAGCCCCCCCTCAGCGTGTCGTTACCGGAACCGCCCGTCAGCGTGTCCTTGCCGGCTCCGCCCGTCAGGACGTCGGAGCCTTCCCCGCCGAGAAGGATGAACTTGCCGTCCAGCTCCGCCGAACCGTTGAAGGTCAGCTTGTAGGAAGAGGTCAGCGCAGAGCCGTCCACCGTCAGCGTCGACCCCGAAGCAACCGTCCCGTCGTTCGTCGTCAGCTTGTAGCTGTTGCCGTCCGCAAGGACGATGTTCTCGATATTGGTCAGTGTCGTCGCGCCGAATGTGACGGTCGTCGCATAATTGCCGTTCAGTAGCAGCGTGTCGCTCCCCGATCCCCCGTCGAACCGGTCCGACGACGTAAAATTGACCCCCGCATCGATCGTGTCGTTGCCGGACCCGCCGGAGACCGTGTCGTTCCCAGTCCCGGGATCGATCGTGTCGTTGCCGTCACCGCCCGACAGCACGTCGCTGTTGTTCCCGCCATTGAGCCGGTCGTTGCCGGACCCGCCCGTCAGCGTGTCCATGTTGTCGCCGCCGTCGAGCGTATCCGCTCCCGCTCCGCCCGTCAGCGCGTCCTTGCCCGCCCCCCCAATCAAATGGAAGGCGCCGTCCGTCTCCGCAGACCCGTTGAAGGTCAACATATAGGCGGAGGTCAGCGAAGAGCCGTCCACCGTCAGGACTTGTCCCGCCGCCACCGTCCCGTCGTTCGTCGTCAGCTTGTAGTTGTGCGCTGCTGCGTTCGACAGAACGATGGTCTCCACATTCGTCAGCGTCGCCGCACCGAAGGTAAGACCCGCCGCATAGTTGCCGTTCAGCAGCAGCGTGTCCGTTCCCGCACCCCCGTCGAACCGGTCCGACGACGTCAGATTGGCTCCCGCATCGATGGTGTCGTTGTCGTTGCCGCCGGTGACCGTGTCGTTGCCCGTCCCGGGATCGATCGTGTCGTTGCCGTCGCCTCCCGACAGCACGTCGCTGCNNCCGCCCGTCAGCACGTCCTTGCCCGCCCCGCCGATCAAATGGAAGGCGCCGTCCGTCTCCGCAGACCCCGTGAACGTCAGCCTGTAGGAGGAGGTCAACGTCGAGCCGTCCACCGTCAGCGTCGAACCGGAAGCCACCGTCGCGTCGTTGGTCGTCAGCTTGTAGCTGTGACCGGCCCCAAGAACGATGGTCTCGACGTTCGTCACCGTCGATGCATCGAACGTCACGCCGCCGGAATAACTGCCGTTCAGTACCAGCGTGTCGTTGCCGTCCCCGCCGTCCACGCGGTCAGTCGTTTGCAAATCCGTGCCGAAGTTGAACGTGTCGTCGCCCGCACCGCCCAAAAGCGTGTCAACACCCCCGCCGCCGCTGTTCAGCGTGTCGTTGCCGGAGCCGCCGCTGAGGCTGTTGTCGCCCGAGTTGCCGGTGAGCGTATCGTCATAGGCCGAGCCCAGGAGGTTCTCGATGGAGATGAGCGTATCGCTGCCCTGGCCGCCGCCGACCGCCTGCGTCGCCGTTACGGAGAGATCGACGGTCACCCCGCCGCTCGCACCCGAATAGTCCGCCGTGTCGCTGCCCGCGCCGCCGTTCAGCGTGTCGTCGCCCGAGCCGCCCATCAGCGTATCGTTGCCGTCGCCACCCGTGAGGGAATCGTTGCCCGCACCGCCGGAAAGCAAGTTGGCGCCAGAGTTACCCGTTAGCGTGTCGTCATAGGCGGAGCCGATAAGGTTTTCGATGGAGGTCAGCGTATCGGAGCCCTGTCCGCCGCCGACTGCCTGCACGGTCGTGATGTTGAGATCGACCGTCACGCCGCCGGTTGCGTCGGCATATGACGCCGTGTCCGATCCATCGCCGCCATCCAGTGAGTCGTCTCCCGCTCCGCCCACCAGCGTGTCGTTGCCGTCGCCGCCGTCAAGCGTGTCGTCGCCGCCGCCGCCGGTGAGGACGTTGTCGCCGGAATCGCCGGTGAGGGTATCGGCATAATTTGAGCCAGTGAGATTTTCGATGGACCACAACAGGTCGGTGCCCTGTCCGCCGCCGACTGCTTGCCAGTCTTCGATGGCAAGGCTCACCGCTACGCCGCTCGTGGCTTCCGCATAAGATGCAGTGTCCGACCCCCCGTTGCCCAACAGCCAATCATTTCCTGCGCCGCCATCTAAAGTATTGTTGCGAGTGTTGCCAGTTAAGACATCATCACCATCCAGACCGTAAATCGTGCCTAGGCAAGTATAGGAAGTAACATTCACTAAATCGCTATAATTGCTGCCGGTGAAATTATTGATAGTTACGGAAGTAAACGAATAAAGCAGCGCGATCGAACTCCACGTATTTACCCCGTCATATGTAGCCGTGTAGATGCTGAAACTTCCGGAAATATAGAGCGGCGGGATTCCCGACGACAGATGGCCGGATGTAGTAACGGTCATAATCGGATAGCTGGAACTAGAGAAGTCGAATGTGTAGTTGCCGTCACCGTCGATGCTGCTTGTATCGCTCATAAATGGTCCCCTGCCGCTGTCCCACGCGCCAACGCGCGTTGGCGTTCAGGCGTTTCTAACCTGCTCGAACCTGACAATGATTGCGTCGATTGCGGTCCAACCGCCGATCCGCGTTCCCCTACTCCCCCCTAACAAATCAATGTCTATTACTAGCACTTACCGTTTAGGTAGAAAAACATTCTCAATATACAACTGCCTACCGCCACCTCAATCTACAACATCTTAAGGTGCTAAAAACGGGATATCGACAGTAGACTGGAATTATACCAATTACTGCCCACGTTTACCCGCGCTCGCGAACCTTACCGCTTCGTCGGCGGCGCTCATCAGGGCTTTCGCCTTGTTGACGGTTTCCTGGAACTCCGTCTCGGGCACGCTGTCGGCGACGATGCCGCCGCCGGCCTGCACGTACATCGTGCCGTCCTTCACCACCGCGGTGCGCAGCACGATGCAGGTGTCCATCGAGCCGTCGGCCGCGAAATAGCCGACCGCGCCGGCATAGACGGCGCCGCGTTTTTCCTTCTCGAACTCGTCGATGATCTCCATGGCGCGGATTTTCGGCGCGCCGGAGAGCGTACCGGCGGGCAGGCCGGCGGCCAGCGCGTCCACCGCATCGAGGCCGGGGCGGATTTTGCCCTCCACGTTCGACACCAGATGCATCACATGGCTGTAGCGCTCGATGAAGAAGCTGTCGGTNNTCGGCGCGCTCCTTGGGATCGGCGATGAGTTCTTCGGCGAGGCGCTTGTCTTCCTCGGGCGTGGCGCCGCGCGGGCGCGTGCCCGCGATGGGGCGGATCGTCACCTTGCCGTCGCGCAGCCGCACCAGGATTTCGGGGCTCGATCCCACGATGGCGAAGCCGGGGAAGGCGAGGTGATAGAGGAAAGGCGAGGGGTTCAGCCGCCTGAGCGCGCGGTACAGCGAGAACGGCGGCAGGGTGAACGGTCGGCGGAAACGCTGGCTCGGCACCACCTGGAAGATGTCCCCGGCGATGATGTACTCCTTGGCGCGGTCGACCATCGCCAGATATTCCGCGTGCGTCATATTGGATTCGATCGCCGCGGCCGCGGGCATCTCGGCTGACGATGCGGCCGGCGTCGGCCGTTCGAGATCGGCGATGGTGTCGGACAGCCTTTCGCAGCCGCGCGCATAGGCGGCGCGCGCGTCGATGCCCTTCTCGGGCCAGACGGGAGAGACCACCAGGATTTCGTCGCGCACCGTGTCGAAGATCGCGGTGATGGTGGGGCGCACCAGGATCGCGTCGGGCAGGCCGAGCGTGTCGGGCGGCATGTTCGGCAGGTGTTCGATCAGCCGCACGATGTCGTAACCGAGATAGCCGAACAGTCCCACGGCCATCGGCGGCACGCCGCCGGGCAGGTTCGTGCGCGTCTCGGCGATCAGCGCGCGCAGCGACTGAAGCGGCGCGAGAGCGTCGGGCACGAAAGCGTCCGGCGCGGCGCGCGCCGCGCGGTTGATCTCGGCCTTGCCGTCACGCATCCGCCAGATCAGGTCCGGCTTCAGGCCGATGATGGAATAGCGGCCCCGCGCTTCGCCGCCCTGCACGCTTTCCAGCAGGAAGGCGTTGTCGCGACCCTCGGCGAGTTTCAGGAAGGCGGAGACCGGCGTCTCCAGATCGGCGACCAGCCGCGCGTAAAGCACCTGCGATTCGCCGTTGTCGTATTTGCGCGCGAAGGCGGAATAATCGGGCTGTATCGTCATGCTGCGTTCACTGACTCTCGGTACCCATCACGTTGTTCAGCAGCTTGGAGTCGGTCGTCACGCCCTGCCCGGCGCGCTGTGCCGCGGTGAAGGATTCGGTGATCCCCGAAGCGACGTTAGCCGAAATGTACCGCAGTCCCTGCCGGTAACCCGGGTCGTTCGGAGAAATCGGCGGATGAACGATGCCCGTGATGCGCGCGACGATGAACTCGCCGCTCGTGCCCTTCGGCCCGAATACGGCCTGGCCCGGCATGGCGTTGAACAATGCGGACAACAGCGCGGGCGAGAAGATCGCGTCGCTGGTGCGCCGGCTCAGCGCCGGACTGGCTTGCACTTTCGCGCCGACGGTCCTTGCCACGAGATCGAGCGACTTGTCCCGGTTTGCGGTCTCTGCCAACTCCTGGGCTTTCTTCCGGAGCAGGATGGAGCGCTGCTCGGCGGTCCACGCCGCCAGCGCCGCAGCGCGGACCTGATCCAGCGGTTTCAGCTTGGGCGGCACCAGACCGTTCACCGAGATCACATAAGTTCCGCCTTTCAGCGGCTGCGGATCGCCTTCTTCGCCGACTTCCGCGCCGAAGACGAGCTTGCGGAAGTCCGGATCGTCCGGCGCGACGGTCTTGCTGCCGTCCGGCGCCAAGCCGGCCGCGTCTATCGCGGTGATGTGGGCCGTGTGCATGCCGACCTTCTTGGCCGCATCCGCCAGGTTCAATCCGCCGCTCGATGCGTCGGTATAGGCGTTGGCGATATCGACCAGCTTGGCCTGCGCCAGTTCCTGCGCGATCGCCTTGCTGATTTCTTCCTTGGCCTGTTCCAGCGACTTCGAAGTGCCGGGCGTAACCTTGGAGATGCGGATGATCGCCCAGCCGCCCGAGGTCGTCTTGAGTGGCTGGGTCATGCCGCCTAGTGGAAGCTCGAAGACGGCCTTCGCCTGCACCGCACCGATGGCCGGTTCGATGTCCTCCGCGACGAGTTCGCCGAGATTGATGTCGGAGGGTTTTTCGCCCAGCGCGACCGCCGCCTGTTCGAAAGTCTGTCCGGCTTTGATCTTGGCGTAGGCCGCCTTTGCTGCCGCTTCGTTCGGGAAGATGATCTGCTGCAGCTCGCGCTTCGCCGGCGTGACGAACTGGTCCAGGTGGCTTTCATAGGCCTGCTTGATCTGCTCGTCGGTGACCGTGATGCCGGCCATGACGTCCTCGGGAGCGATCCAGGCGTAGGTCACGTCGCGGTATTCCGGTGTCGAGAAACGGCCCGTGTGGGCCTTGACATAGGCTTCGAGAACCGAATCGGGCGGCGGTGGGATCGGGCCGAGCGCTCTGGCGTCGACGACGATGTACTCTGCGGCGCGCATTTCCATGAAATAGGCGAACAGCGCCCGCGCATAGCCCGGCGGAATCTCGAAGCCGCTCTCGACGGCGGCGACCAGCTGATTGCGGGTCGTGTCGGCCCTGATCAGTTCGATGAAGCCCCGCTCGGAATAATTGAGGCGCGAGATTCTCTGTTCGAAGGTCCCCCGGTCGAAAATGCCCGTGGGGCCTGCAAAGGCCGGCACCGACTGGATAGTTGCGGTGACCATCGCATCGCTCGTCGTCAGGTTCAGCTTGCGCACGACGTTGTCGAGCACGGTCCGGTTGATGCTCTCCTCGAGGAGTTGACCGCCGAGGTTTTCCTTGCGGGCCTCGTCCGTCGAAATGGCCTTGCCGCGTTCGTCGCCCAGGCGGCGCAGGGCATTGGAGTAGTCCCGCTGGAATTCCGTCTGTTCGATCGAGGAGTCGCCCACGGTAGCGACCGCGGTGTTGACCCGGCCCTGAAGGATGTCTCCCACGCCCCAGGAGACGAAACTGAGCGTCAGGATGCCAAGAAAGATGTTGGCGACCCACGACTTGGCGAATTTGCGCATATTCTGGAGCATGGCGTGACCTTGTAGCGTCGAATGGAGCTTGGCGGCGGAAGGCGGCGGATGATAGGGAGGGGCCTTTCCAACGGCAAGGAGATGCGCTTGTTGATCGCAGGAAACTGGAAAATGAACGGTCTGGCCGCCTCCCTGGAGGAGGTCCGGGCGCTGTTACGCGGCCTTGAGGGCCGTCCGGCCGGGGTGGAGGTGGTCGTCTGCCCGCCCGCGACCCTTGTCGCAAAAGTCGCAGCCGAGGTCCAAGGCAAGATCGGGGTCGGCGGGCAGGACTGCCATCCGAAGCCGTCGGGAGCCTATACCGGCGACGTTTCGGCGGAGATGCTGCGCGACGCGGGCGCCTCCTGGACCATCGTCGGCCACTCCGAGCGGCGGCAGTATCACGGCGAAACCGACGACCTCGTGCGCTCCAAGGCCGAGGCTGCCTGGCGCGCCGGGCTCGGCGTCATCATCTGCATCGGCGAGATCGAGGCCGAGCGCCTGGCAGGCAAGGAAGAGGCGGTTGTGGACCGCCAGCTCGCGAACAGCGTGCCGGACGGCGCCGCCACGGCGAAAACCGCCATCGCCTACGAGCCGGTCTGGGCCATCGGCACGGGCCGCACGCCCACCAACGACGACATCGCCAAGATGCACCGTCATATCCGCAAGGTTCTGGTCGCCCGTTTCGGCAAGGCAGGGCAGGGTATCGAGATCCTCTACGGCGGCTCGGTGAACCCGAAAAACGCGAAAGAGATCCTGGCCCAGCCGGAGGTCGGCGGCGCACTCGTGGGCGGGGCGAGCCTCAAGGCCGCGGACTTCCTGACGATCGTCGCGGCAGCACCCGCTTAACCAATCCGGCCCACCTTTCTTTAACTCCCCAGGCTCATTCTCCTGGCAAAGAACGGTGGGTGTGATGGCCAGGCTCTCTTACGAGACGGCCGATACGCTTGTTTACGATCCGGTGGCGGCCAACCGCACGGCTACGCGCGCGGTGCTCTACACGCTCGGCTTCCGCAAGATCGAGACGGTCGGCACGGTGGAGGCCTTCGCCGAAGCGATCAAGGCCCGGCCGCCCGATCTGGCGCTGTGCGAAGCGCAGGGCGCGGACGCCGAACTGTGCGAGATGATCCAGTCGCTGCGTCAGGGCGCCGACGGCCACAATCCGTTCATCGTCATCATCGTGACGGCCTGGGAGAAGACGAACTCGCTGGTCGCCCGCGTGCTGAATTCCGGCGCCGACGATCTCATCCTGCGGCCGTTCTCCACGACGTTGCTGTGCAAGCGCATCGATACGCATGTCGAGCGGCGCAAGGGCTTCGTCATCACCCACGACTATGTCGGCCCGGACCGCCGCAACGATCCGACGCGGGCCTCGAAGGTCGAGCTGTTCGAGCCGCCCAATTCCCTCAAGATGAAGGCGAAGGAGGGGCTCAGCGCGGAAGAGGTCGATGCGCGCCTCGATCAGGAGTTGACCAGCGCCCGCGAAAAGCTCGTCGCCGAGAAGCTGCGCCGCGACGCCTTCCAGATCAGCATTCTGTGGCGCCTGCTCCAGGAGCCGGACGAAGGCGAACATCCGCGGAATCTGACCAAGCTCTCGGCGCTTGCCGCGGCCGTCGCCAAGCGCTGCCGCGACACCGAATTCGAAAGTGCGGGCCAATGGTGCGATTCCATCGTGGCCGCCGTGGAGGGCCTTCAGGTCGGGGTGGACCGCAACGCCTCGATGCATCTCTTGGGGCACGCGGCGCTCAATCTCAATCAAGTGCTGCAACCGCGGAAATCGGCCAACGATCACCTGAAGACGGTCGAAGAAACCGTCGCCATGATCCGGGCAAGGAACCGGCCGCCCGAAGCGGGCGCGCTGCGCGCCGCTTGCGGCGAATAAAGGGCCGCCAAAGAAAAGCTCGGAAGACCACATAGTCAGTCATTGACTGATATCCGTCATCGTACTACTATCCAGCCATGATCTTCGAATGGGATTCCGCAAAGAGCGCTGCAAACGCACGCACGCGCGGCTTGCCCTTCGAGGTGGCGGTGGCGCTTTTCGACAACCCGACGTTGGAGGCGATCGACAATCGCCGGGACTATGGCGAACGGCGCATCAAGGCACCCGGAATAGTGCATGGGATGGTACTGGTCTGTATCTATGTGGATCGTGCCGATGCCCGTCGCGTCATAAGTTTGCGGGCGGCGAACAGAAAGGAACGCAATGCGTATCGTGCGGCGTACGAGAGCTGACATCGATCTGTCCAAAGTCGATTGGGCGCGCGTGGCGCGCACGACCGAATCCGAGATTGCCTCGCAGGTTGCCGTCGACCCCGACACGGCCCCTATCTTCACCGACAAGGAGCTTGCCCGCGCCCGCCGCGTGATACCGCCCCGGCGACTTAACGTGAGGTCAATCCGCCGCAAGCTGGGCCTCAGCCAGGTACAATTCGCCGCACGCTATGGTTTTTCCGTGGAAACGATCCGCAACTACGAACAAGGCCACCGGACCCCCACGGGCCCGGCGCAGTCCCTGCTCCGGGTCATCGCCAGCGAACCCGATGCGGTGACGAGGGCATTGGCTAAGAGCCTGTTTCGATAGTCCCCGTGGTCGCGACGCTG
>PMKE01000049.1 GCA_003158585.1 Alphaproteobacteria bacterium | reverse complement strand
TGGCGGCCAAGGCGGCGGAAGCGGTCAAGGTGGTGGCCACGGTGGCGGCGGCCACGGAAGTGGCGGACACGGCGGCGGCCACGGAAGTGGCGGACACGGCGGCGACGATACCGACGACGGCCACCACGGCCACTAAATAGGATCTATGATCGAATCTCGGGGCTCGGCACTTCAGTGCCGGGCCCCTTTCATTTGCGTAACATTCGGTCGAAGCCGTTGCGGCGGACGCAAGCGTATGTTCTGCGCGGCACGATAAGCCGGAATGCGTTGCGCGTTATTGACCCCCGACTTTCCGGTGTTAGCGTGCCCCGCCATTTTGACGAGGGACTCACATGCGCGTCGGCGTTCCGAAGGAAATCAAGAACCACGAATATCGCGTCGGAATGACGCCCGCTGCGGTACGCGAACTCACTGCGCGTGGACATCAGGTCTTCGTCGAGACCAAGGCCGGCGACGCCATCGATCTGACGGACGACCTCTATGTGCGCGCCGGCGCGAAGATCCTGACGACGGCCGCCGAGGTGTTCGACACCGCCGACATGATCGTCAAGGTCAAGGAACCGCAGCCGGTCGAGATCGCGCGGCTGCGCAAAGGCCAGACGCTCTTCACCTATCTGCATCTGGCGCCCGACCCGGAACAGACCAAGGGCCTGCTCGCCTCCGGCGCCGTCACCATCGCCTACGAGACGGTGACCGATGCGTGGGGCGGGCTGCCTTTGCTCGCGCCGATGAGCGAAGTCGCCGGACGCATGTCGATCCAGGCAGGCGCCCATTGCCTCGAAATCGCGCAAGGCGGTCGCGGCATGCTGCTCGGCGGCGTTCCGGGCGTGCCGTCGGCGAAAGTGGTGATTCTCGGCGGCGGTGTGGTCGGCACCAATGCGGCGCGCATGGCGATGGGGCTCGAGGCGCACGTCATCGTGCTCGACGTCTCGCTGCACCGGCTCAACGAGCTCGACATGCAGTTCGGTGCGCAACTGCACACCCTGTTCTCGACCATCGACGCCATCGAAGAGCAGATCACGACCGCCGACCTGGTGATCGGCGGCGTGCTGGTGCCCGGTGCCGCCGCACCCAAGCTGATCACCGAGAAGATGGTGGGGCAGATGAAGAAGGGCTCGGTGATCGTCGACGTCGCCATCGACCAGGGCGGCTGCGCCGAGACCAGCCACGCCACGACGCATGCCGATCCGACCTATCGCGTCCACGACGTAGTGCATTACTGCGTCGCCAACATGCCGGGCGCGGTGGCACGCACTTCCACCTTCGCGCTCAACAACGCGACGCTGCCCTTCACGCTGGCGCTCGCCGACAAGGGCGCGGACGCGGCGATGAAGACGAACGAGCATCTGCGTGCGGGGCTCAACGTCTACAAAGGCACGCTGACCTACAAGGCGGTGGGTGAGGCGCAGAACTTGCCGTGCAAGACGGCCGAGGCGGTGCTCGGTATGTGATCCCGCGTTTTGGGGTGTATTGCACGCGTCAGAAATCGGAACTGGAGTTGTTGGTTGAATGGGGAGACCATTCATACCGGCAATCCCAGTTCCAATAGTCTGTTTTGCGGCAATACCCGGTGGCATCGAGCGTCACACCGATCCAGCAGGTGCCGAGCAGTCCTGCGGCCAAACAAGCAAACCAGAACTGCCGGGAGGAAAGGACTTTACGGAGGATTTCAAGGCGCCATTGCAGCTTCGGTGGAGCCGGTTTTCCGTTGCGACGTTCCCGGATGTACAAGGCACCGAACAGAAATCCGAGGACTAATTCGACGATTGAGAGGAGGGTTGGGCCGTCTAGCGGAACCGCTGGCATTGTCACATCCCGCACTTTTCGGCGTCTTTGAAGCAGACGAGGTAGTCCCGCAGTTCCTTGGTACGGGCCTTGGTAAGCCGCGTCTCGCAGCCCGCATAAACCAGGGGATGAATGCTGCCGCCTTCGTTCTCGGCCGTCTCGAAGGTGCATTCCGTGTCGCGGAATTGAATCCAGGCCCGTTGCGCAAGTTTGAGCTTGGCCTTGTAGCTCTCGTCGTCGAGCGCTTTCATCACTTCGCCGTATACCTTGTTCAGTTCTCTATCGGCCGCTTCAAAGTCGCGTTCGGCGCACATGTTCATGGTGTTCTGGTTCATCGGATCGCGGCAGTCGAGGCTGTCGGCGGCGAAAGCCTGGCCGGCGAGGAAGGCGCACGCGGTCGCGGCGAACAAGAAGCGCATGATGTCGTCCCCCAGGATGAGCGAAAACTCTACGCCGTAAGCCTCCTTGCGTCGATGACCGGCGCCGGGACACTCCAAATTGCTTAAGCCTGCGGCCAGGACGTCCTTGCGGCGCGGCCCGGGCGAATGCATGGTTTGCGAGGATCACGGCAAGGAATACGCCATGAAGAAGATCGCACTTGTCCTCGCGTCGGCGGCGTTCGCGCTTGCGGGCTGCCAGACCGGGCAGCAATACGTGCCTCCGCCGGCTCCTCCCCCTCCGCCGCCTCCCTCTCCGCAACAGCCGGTGCAGGCACCCGTCACCTCGGCGGGTCCGCTGACCAAGGCAGGCGTCGGAACGTACATGGACGCGCAGGAATCGGACCTGCGTCAGCTCCTGCGCGGGCAGGGCGTCACGGTGGCGCGCCGCGGCGACGTGCTGCTCGTCACCGTTCCAAGCGACAATCTGTTCGATCACTTGGCGATCGGCGCCTGGGGCGGCGCCTTCGTCAAAGGCGTGGCCGAGATTTTCGCGCATTACGACCGCACGCTGATCGAGGTGGGCGCCTACACCGACACCAGAGGACGCGAAGAACAGAACCTCAGCCTTTCGCAGCAGCGGGCCGAGGCATTGGCCGCCGCCTTGAAGCAGAACGGCGTAGCCTCCTCGCGGCTTACGGCTACCGGCTACGGCGCCACGAATCCGAAAGTCTCGGACGGCAAGGACCCCCGCAACCGGCGCGTCGAGATCAGAATCGTGCCAAAGCCCGGCTGAAGGCTATTTCCCCAACCAGATGACGACGTCGTATTCGCTCAGCACGTCGACGCGCTTGACGGTCGGCTCGATGTGCGTGGCGGCAGCGATCTTCTTCCCCAACTCGTTCGCCTGATCCTCGAACTTCTCCTGGTACATGATGGTGATGCCTTTCGCCGAGGTGGTGAGGCCGGTATCCTCCGTGTAGTCGTAGTGGCTGGCGTGCAGGGCATCCATCACGGCGTTATAAGCGGCGTCGCGCGGTTTGTTCGTGGTGATGTAGGCGCTCGGGTTGCGTTCCGATCCCACGTTGAGGGGGATGGGGTCGTCGCCGATATGCCAGACCTGGATGGCCCGGACGTCCTTTTCGAGCGGGCAGACGACGCTGAACTTGCGCTTTCCCTGATCCAGCGTGATATGGGCGTATTCGCCCAGGGCGAACCCCTCGTGGGTCGAATCGTCCACGCCCATAATCGCCTTGCAGTTGCTGCGATCTTCGGCGCCCGAGTGGTTGTAGCGGAACACAAAATCGGTCGAGAACACCCTCGTGCCGTCATGGGGCACGTCGACCGTGAATGTCAGTACGATATCCTGGACTGCCGACGGGTCCTGAATCGACAGGCGTTGCTCTGACCCTTCGACGCCGACCGTGAAGAAATACCGCACCAGCTCGATGTTCTTCACCGACTTGAATTCCAGGGACTCGGCGGATTCGCCGTTCTTCGGATTAGTCGTCACCGCCGCCGACGCGACATGCGTCGGCCGTAGGAGCCAATACCAGCCCGCCACGGCGCCTGCCGCGACCAGCAAACCGATTGCAGTGCAGATCAAGATCAAGTTTGTGCGTTTCATCCTAATGCTCCCCGGGGGTAATTCTTCGTCGGCTTTTCAGATAAGTTGTATCGCCTCAGGGCAGCATAATCGATTCGGACTCACCGTTGGGTGACTGCGACTTGTCTTCATTCAAGTAACACAGCCTGGCTGACCGCAAGATCAATCGGGCGTGTGCGCGGTGAGGCCGACAATATCGCTAATCTCATTTTCTTGATTATGTAATTGTACACATCGAGCGGTCGGTATGATTATCGCCGCTATCGGGCGTGGGATGAAAAACGTCCTCTGCCCGCATAAGAGTGCGGGCAAGACCGGGCGGATTTCTGCCGGGCGTTACCCGAATTACTTGACCGGTGCGGGCAAGGGATAGCTGATGATGATCGTCAGCGGCTCGTCGCCCTTCTGCACGAGGCCGGAATTGGAGCCGGTGTAGAGATAGGCGGCCATGCCCGCGGTCAGCGTCTTGCTCACGCCGTCGCTCGTTACTTCGCCTGTACCTGAAAGGACGTAATACACCTCGTCGTGCCCCATGACGTGCAAGCCGATGGCGGCGCCCTTGTGCAGGATACGCTTGCGGAACTCCATGGTCCGGCCGGGCGCGGCGTCGCTGATGCGATAAGCGGTGGTCATGCCGATGGCGCCGTGCGGCGCAGGCTCTTCCTTGATCACGGTGTTCTCGTCCACCACCACCATCGGCGGCGCGGCCAAGGCGGCTCCGCACAGCAACACGCAACTCGTCAGCAAAGCGGCCGTTCTGGACATGACTTCCTCCTGTCGTCTCGCAGGGCTGCAGTTTGAAATTTCCGTTCGCAGCTATGCAACAGCCAACCGGTCACAGTCGTAACAGGACCGGTCCCGGGCCGCCCGTTCACCACGCCCTGCCGCCTCGCTGGAAATGCCGGGCCGGTTCCCCTATACCCGGGTCCACGGAAGAGGAGATTTCGCGTGGCCTGGTCGCCGCAAAGCTGGCGTGAGAAGCCGATCTGCCAAGTCCCGGAATACCCGGATTCGGCGGCGCTTACGGCCGTGGAGACACGGCTGAAGACGCATCCGCCGCTGGTCTTCGCGGGCGAGGCGCGCAACCTGATGGCTGGGTTGGCGCAGGTGGCGGAAGGCAAGGCTTTCCTGCTTCAGGGCGGCGATTGCGCCGAGAGCTTCGATTGCTGCGACTCGAACACCATCGCGAATAAGCTCAAGATCCTGCTGCAAATGACGCTGGTGCTGGTTCACGGCGGCCAGAAGCCTGTCGTACGCGTGGGCCGCTTCGCCGGCCAGTACACCAAACCGCGCTCGGAAGACACCGAGACGCGGAACGGGGTGACCCTGCCCAGCTACCGCGGCGACCTGGTGAACCGCCCCGAGTTCACGGAGGCCGCCCGCGAGCCCGATCCCCAACTGATCCTGCGCGGCTACGAGCGCGCCGCGCTCACCTTGAATTTCATCCGCGCGCTGGTCGGCGGCGGCTTCACCGATCCACACCGTCTGGAGTATTGGGACCTCGACTTCGTCAAGCACTCGCCCATGGCCGAGGAGTACCACCGCACCGCCCGCAGCATCGGCGACGCGCTGCGGTTCATGGAGGGTCTGCTCGGCTCTCACCCCGGCGAATTGCGGTGGGTCGATTTCTTCACCAGCCACGAAGGCATCCACCTGCCCTACGAGCAGTCGCAGACGCGGCGCGTGCCGCGGCAGGAAGGCTGGTTCAACCTCTCGACGCACTTTCCCTGGATCGGCATGCGCACGGCCGATCCCGACGGCGCCCACGTCGAGTACTTCCGCGGCATCCGCAATCCGATCGCCATCAAGGTGGGCCCGGCCATGACGCCGGAGTGGCTCAAGCGTCTCATCGATATCCTGCATCCGGTGGACGAGCCCGGCCGCCTCACGCTCATCCACCGCTTCGGAAACCGCCGTATCGGCGCCTCTCTGCCGCCGCTGATCGAAGCCGTCGAAGCGACCGGCAAGACCGTTCTGTGGGTGAGCGATCCCATGCACGGCAACACGCGCACGACCGCCGGCGGGATCAAGACCCGCCACTTCGACGACATCCTGGGCGAGCTCGATCAGGCCTTCGACATCCACGCGGAGTACGGCGGCTGTCTCGGCGGCGTGCACATCGAGCTGAC
>PMKE01000011.1:52193-71810 GCA_003158585.1 Alphaproteobacteria bacterium | reverse complement strand
ACCGTGGCGGCGGGCGTCGCCAAATGCCGCGCCGATCACGTGACGATCTCCGGCTTCGACGGCGGCACCGGCGCCTCGCCGTTGACTTCGACGACCCATGCAGGCAGTCCGTGGGAAATCGGCCTCGCCGAGACGCAGCAGACTTTGGTGCTGAACGGCCTGCGCGGGCGCATCGCGGTGCAGGTGGACGGCGGCCTGCGCACCGGGCGCGACGTGGCGGTCGCGGCCCTGCTCGGCGCCGACGAGTTCGGCTTTGCCACCGCGCCCTTGATCGCCGTCGGTTGCTTGATGATGCGCAAATGCCATCTCAACACCTGTCCCGTCGGGGTGGCGACGCAGAACCCCGTGCTGCGCCAGCGCTTCGCCGGCACGCCGGAGCACGTCGTCAACTACTTCTTCTTCGTGGCCGAGGAACTGCGCGAGATCATGGCCGAGATGGGCTTCAGGACCGTCTCCGAGATGATCGGGCGCTCCGATTGCCTCGACATGACCGGCGCGGTGCGCCACTGGAAGACACAAGGCATCGACCTCAGCCGCGTGCTCTATCAGGCCCAGCCCAAGCCCGGCGTTGCGATCTACAACTGCGAGCAACAGAACCACAATCTCGAGAACGCCCTCGATCACGAGCTGATCGCGAGCAGCCGGGAAGCCATCGAGAAGGGCAAGCCGGTACGCCTCGAACGCACCATCCGCAACGTGGACCGCACCGTCGGCGCCATGTTGTCGGGCGAGATCGCCAGGAAGCACGGCCATACGGGCCTCAAGGAAGACACCATCGCCATCCGCTTCACGGGCAATGCGGGGCTCAGTTTCGGCGCGTTCCTGTCGCGCGGCGTCAGCCTGGAGCTGATCGGCGACGCCAACGACTATGTCGGCAAGGGGCTGTGCGGCGGGCGCATCGTGGTGCGCCAACCCAAGGGCTGCGGCCGCGACCCGACCGAGAACATCATCGTCGGCAACACCGTGCTCTACGGCGCCATCGCGGGCGAGGCTTATATCGAAGGCGTGGCGGGCGAGCGTTTCGCGGTGCGCAATTCCGGCGCGGTGGCGGTGGTGGAAGGCACCGGCGACCACGGCTGCGANNGGCATGTCGGGCGGCATCGCCTATGTCTACGATCCCGACGGCAGCTTCGACAGCCTGTGCAACAAGGCGATGGTGGACCTCGAACGCATCGATCAGGGGCCCGGCGCCGACGGCAAGGAGATGCCGCACCAGAAATCGGTCAGCGTCGCCGATTCCGGCATGGGCGATCCCTTGCGCTTCGATGCGGAGCGCCTGCTCATCCTGGTGCAGCGCCACTTTCTCCATACCCAGAGCGCGCGGGCGCGCTGGCTGCTCGATCACTGGGAAGATTCGCTGCGCCGCTTCGTCAAGATCGTGCCCAAGGAATATCGCCGCGCGCTCATGGACCTTCAGGCCGAGCGGCGTCAGGCGGCGGAGTGAGCATGGGCAAGCCGACCGGATTTCTGGAACTCGAACGCAAGGACCGCGCCTATCAGAAGCCGGGCGAGCGCGTCACGCATTTCCATGAGTTCGTCACGCCGCTGTCGGATGCCGACGCCGCGGGCCAGGCCTCGCGCTGCATGGATTGCGGCATTCCCTTCTGCCATCAGGGCTGCCCGGTCAACAATCTGATCCCGGACTGGAACAATCTCGTCTATCGCGGGCAGTGGAAGACGGCGCTCGAACTCCTGCATTCCACCAACAACTTCCCGGAATTCACCGGCCGCGTCTGCCCCGCGCCCTGCGAGACGAGCTGCACGCTCAACATCCCGGACACTCCCGTCACCATCAAGACCATCGAGTGCGAAGCCGTGGACCGCGGCTGGCAGGAAGGCTGGATCGTGCCGCTCGTGCCCGCCGAAAAGACCGGCAAGCGCGTGGCGGTGGTGGGCTCGGGACCGGCGGGCCTCGCCGCCGCGCAGCAACTGGCGCGCGCCGGTCACGAGGTGACCGTGTTCGAGAAGGCCGACCGCATCGGCGGCCTCTTGCGTTACGGCATTCCCGATTTCAAGCTGGAGAAGCAGCGCATCGACCGCCGCCTCGCGCAGATGCAGGCCGAGGGCGTCGTCTTCCGCACGGGTGTCGAGGTCGGCGTCGCGGTGTCGATTCCGGCGCTGCTCGAAGCCTTCCACGCCGTCGTCGTCGCGGGCGGGGCGGAAGCGCCGCGCGATCTTAAGGTCGAGGGGCGCGAGCTTGCGGGCGTACATTTCGCGATGGATTTCCTCACCCAGCAGAACAAGCGCATCGCGGGCGACGAGGAAGCGCGCGCCGCGCCGGGCGGCACGATTTCCGCCAAGGGCAAGCACGTCGTCGTCGTCGGCGGCGGCGATACGGGATCGGACTGCGTCGGCACCTCCAACCGCCAGGGCGCGCTGTCGGTAGTGCAGCTTGAAATCCTCCCCCAGCCGCCCGATAAAGAAAACAAAGGTCTCGTCTGGCCGGACTGGCCGGTAAAACTGCGCGTCTCCTCTTCGCAGGAAGAGGGCTGCCGCACCGAATGGGCGGCGATGACCACGCGGCTGATCGGCGAAGGCGGCAAGCTGAAGGCGCTCGAAGCGGTGCGGGTGGAATGGAAGGGCAGGGCGCCGGTTCCGGTCCCCGGCAGCGAATTCAAGCTCGATTGCGATCTCGTGCTGCTGGCGATGGGCTTCACCGGGCCGCGCCGGGCGGGGCTGCTGGAGCAGGCCGGCGTAGACATCGACGCGCGCGGCAACGTCAAGGCGAACGAGCAGGACTACAAGAGTTCGACGCCGCGCGTCTTCGCCTGCGGCGACATGCGGCGCGGACAATCGCTGGTGGTCTGGGCGATCCGCGAAGGCCGCCAAGCGGCACGCGCCGTGGACGAGTTCCTGATGGGCTCGAGCAACCTGCCGAGGTAGAGCGGGTTGTCTGCGTTCGAACAATGACAAACTGTCATCCCGGGCGCGTAGCGAAGCGGAGCAAACCGGGACCCGCGGTAGTGCGGGTTGTCTGCGTTCGAACAAAAACAAACTGTCATCCCGGGCGCGCAGCGAAGCTGAGCGACCCGGTACCCGCGGTAGTGCAGGTTGACCGCGTTTGAACAAAAACAAACTGTCATCCCGGGCGCGTAGCGAAGCGGAGCGACCCGGGACCCACTTCAGAACGCACGCTCGTCTTCCGGTAGGTCCCGGCTCTGCGCAGCGCGCCGAAGACGCTGTCGCTATCGGCCGCTGCTTGGCCGGGATGACACGAAATTGCGAAATTGCTACCAGAAGCATGTGTCCTCATGCTCTCCGCCGCTTACCCCGCGCTGCTGCAAGAGGTGTATAGTGCTCCTGGCACCGTATTCGGTCCCAACCTGGGGTCATCCGGGGAATGTCGAATAAGTTCAAAGGGGGAAGTTACATGACGAAGAAGACGAAAGACGGGCTTAGACGGCGCTGGTTTCTGAAAGCCAGCGCTAAGGTCATCCCGGTACTGGCGGTAATAGGATTGGGGGCAACGGTAGCCCCGCTGTCGGCACGGGCCGACTGTAGCGGTAATTGTAGCGGTAATTGCCTCGGCACCTGCGACGACACCTGCAGCGGCACCTGCGGCGACACCTGCAGCGGCGGATGCGGCGATACCTGCGGCGGCGGATGCAAAAACGAAAACCAATGAACCCACAAATACGCAAATACACAAAACAAAACAAAAACGGAAAAAATACGGTGAAAAAATACGGTGACAGGAGCAATATTCCCCACGCTGGCGGGGTGAGGTGTATAGTGCTTCTGGCACCGTATTCGTATTCGCGAAATTGCGTATCAGAAGCATGTATCCCCATGCTCACAGCCCGCTGCCGAGCAGCCCGCTCTGCTGTAAGAGGTGTATAGTGCTCCTGGAACCGTATTCGAGGCGACAGAGCAGTTTTTGACGTCAATTCTGGTTCAATAGCCCCGTGTTCACGTTATTTTGTCCAGCGCTGGTGCCAATACTCTTCAAAATCCCATCAGGTCCGTAAGTGAACGTCGCTGTGTTGTTTGACCCCTTTGCACCGCCAGCAAATAAACCCACTACCGGGATATAGGTCGCTGTGGTTGCCGAAGCTTGGATATGTACGTACACGTCAATGCGAGTTCCGTCGTCCATCTTGGTTGACTGCTGGGGCTCGCCCAGCTTGGCAATAACTTGAGCGCGTGTAGTTACGCCTCTCTCGAATTGTGAAGCCTGCTGTTCGGCGACGAGCGTTCCGCTAGACGCGCAGCCTGCTGCAACAGTTGCGATTACCGCGACAGCAAAACAAATGTTCAGCCTCATAATATCCCCCTTGCGGCGTATCCGGCGCACTGGTTATTTGTACAGCATGCACGGGACCAAGTCCTAGAGCGGATCAGTACTATAAACCACTAGGGAATCCGTCGACAGAATCCGTCGACAGCTTATCCCGTAGAATCCGTCGACAGCTTATCCATTGCCGGAATTCTCCGCGCCTCCGCGTGCGGTCAATCTAAGAAGCGCGTCCGAGCAGCGCTTTCGTGCCTTCGCTTCGGAAGCCCGCGCTCCAAACCTCGCGCCCGGTGCCCCGGTCGCGTTGCGACTCCTCCTTATTGCCAATCTCTCCAGGTAACATTTTGTTACAGCGCTTGAAATGCCAATTAAGTTCTCTATATGTTCTACCAAGTGGTTGGAGGATTCGAAGGCTGCGGGATACGGGGCTGGTATTCCCGATGAACATTGTCGCGAGACCATACAGGGTCCTGGATGCGCATCTCGCGCGCATCCGAACGGATGCCGGCCGGCGAATGCGCCGCGCGCCTGCGGCCGAACGCGGTAACGCCTGCTCCGCGAATCCCGAGGAAGAAGCGAAGGTGCATGTCTCTTTCCGCGCGGCGGATTGGGCTTACCGGCCGTAGCTGTGCCGGAGGCGGGTTCGCGGTTTGGGCCGTGCGCCCGCCTTTGGGCTATCTAGGGGGAGGGGGGTACACCCGATCCGCAAAATAATTCTCAATCGGCTGTGGAGCCACGCCGCCGCCGAGCCATATCTTGGGAGGAAAAGCGTCGTCAAAAGTGATGTGCGGCAATCGCCGATGGCGTGCACGATCCGGAGCGATGAACTAGGCTGACACCCGATGAGTCTCCGCCGAACCATTGCCGAAGAAGTCGCCTGCGAAGGTATTGCGCTGCATGCCGGTACGCAGGTGCGCATGACCCTGGCCCCAGCCGCGCCGGAGACGGGGATCGTCTTCCGCCGCAGCGATCTCGACGGCGCCGAAATCCCGGCGCGCTACGACGCGGTGTCGGAGACCACGCTCGGCACCACGCTGGAAGCGGGGCGCGCCAGTGTGGCGGTGGTGGAGCACATGATGGCGGCCGTTTTCGGCGCCGGGATCGACGATCTCATCGTCATGCTCGACGGCCCCGAACCGCCGGTGCTGGACGGCGACGCCCTCTCCTTCATGGAACTGCTCGACATGGCGGGGGTGAAGGAACACGACGTCCCCCGTCAGGCCGTCAAGGTGCTGCGCCGCGTGGAGGTGACGCACAAGGAGGCCAGTGCGGCGCTCGTCCCGGCGGCGGTCCCGTCTTTCGCCTTCGAGATTGTCTTCCCCTCGGCGGCCATCGGGCGGCAGAGCTTCGCCTTCGACTTCACCCCCGAGGCCTTCCGGCGCGAGATCGCCCCGGCCCGCACCTTCGGCGACATCGCCCAGCTCGAGGCCTTGAAGGCGATCGACCGGGGCCACGGCGCCGCGCTGCACAACACGCTCGCCATCGACGGCGACAAGGTGCTTAACGCCCACCTGATGCGGTTCAAGGACGAGTTCGTCCGCCACAAGCTCCTGGACGCCGTGGGCGACATGGCGCTGGCCGGTGCCCCGCTGATCGCCCGCTTCGAGGGGGTCCGGTCGGGCCACGCCCTCAACAATGCCCTGCTTCGCACCCTGTTTGCCGACCCCGCCAATTACCGGCTGGTTACTGCCCCGTAAGGGGCGGCCTTTTTGCCCACTGGACCGGCCTTCGGCCGAAATGCGATAAGAGTTTGGGCGGTCTGGAAAAAACTGCCTGACCCGAACTCGGAAACGCTGCACATGTCCAGTCTTTCGCGCGGCTTCGCCGCTGTCCTTGTTATCTCTGCCTGCTTCGCACTTACGGGCTGTTCCTGGCTCAACGGCGCAACCGGCCGCGATACGGACAAGGAGCGCGACGCCACCTACCAGGAACGCCCGATCGAACAGATCTATTCCGACGCGTGGAAAAAGGTGCGCAACCGCGACTGGACCGAGGCCGCTAAACAGTTCGCCGAGGTGGAGCGCCAGCATCCCTATTCGATTTGGGCGCGCCGCGCCTCGCTGATGAGCGCCTTCTGCTATTACCAGGCGAACAAGTACAGCGACGCCATCTCGACCGCCGACCAGTACATCTCGCTGCATCCGGGCAGTAAGGAAGTCTCCTACGCCTTCTATCTGAAGGCGGTTTCGCTCTACGAGCAGATCGTGGACGTGCAGCGCGACCAGTCCAACACCGAGGCGGCCCTCGTCGCCCTGCAGGACGTGGTGCAGCGCTTCCCCGACACCGAATATGCGCGCGACGCCACGCTCAAGATCGACCTGACGATGGACCATCTGGCCGGCAAGCAGATGGAAATCGGCCGCTACTACCTGTTCAAGGGCGACTATATCGGCGCCATCAACCGCTTCCGCGTGGTGGTCGAGCAGTACCAGAAGACCAGTCAGATCGCCGAGGCCCTGGAGCGGCTGACCGAGGCCTATTACGCCCTGGGCATCGTCAAGGAGGCGCAGACCGCCGCAGCCATTCTGGGGGCGAATTATCCCGGCAGTCCGTGGTATGAGGATGCCTACAATCTTCTGAAAGGGCATAATCTGAAGCCCGAGGAAGACAAGGGCTCATGGATCTCGCGGGCTTTCGACAGGGTACTCTGAGGCTGCGATGCTCGCCGCGCTGAGCGTGCGCGACATCGTTCTGATCGAGCAGGCGAGTCTCGAATTCGCCGCCGGTCTTAACGTGCTCACGGGCGAGACGGGCGCTGGCAAGTCGATCCTGCTCGACGCCCTCGGCCTGGCTGCGGGCGGGCGCGGCGGGGGCCGTGCCGGCGTGCGCCCCGGCGCCGCGCAAGGCTCCGCCACTGCGATCTTCGAGCCGCCCGCCAAGCATCCCGCCCGCGGTCTGCTGACTGAGCAGTCGATTGCCGGCAACGGCGAGATCGTGCTGCGCCGGACGCTGGCCGCCGATGGGCGTACCCGCGCCTTCGTCAACGACGAACCGGTGGGCGTGGCTTTCCTCAAGGATGTCGGTGCTGCGCTGTTGGAGGTGCATGGCCAGACCGACGACCGCGGCCTGTTCGACACCTCGACCCATCGTGCCCTGCTCGACGCCTTCGGCGGGCATGAAGAGCTGGCGGCGGAAACGGCCTCGCGCTTCGCCGCCTACGACGCCGCCCGCACCGCCGCCGCCGAACTGCGCCGGGTCCAGGCCGCTGCCGCCGCCGACGCCGATTACGTCAAAGGGGCGGTGGACGAATTGTCGGCCCTCGATGCCCAGGAAGGCGAGGAAGTCGCGCTCGCCGCCGAACGAACTCTCCTGATGAACGCGGCGCGCATCGCCGAGGACGTTTCCGCCGCTTCCGACCTCTTGTCGGGCGAGCGCGGCGCCGAAGCCTCGCTGGCGGGCGCCCTGAAACGCCTCTCTCGCATGAAAGAGGAGGCGCGCAAGGCCGCTGTCGCCTCCGAGACGGCGCTGGAACAGGCCTTCGCCCTCACCGAGGAAGCACGCCGCGAGCTGGACGCGCTGCTCTCGCGCCTGGAAGTCGATGCCGGGACCCTGGAGCGCAAGGAAGAACGGCTCTTCGCCATCCGTGCCGTCGCCCGCAAATACGCCACCCAGCCCGACCGCCTGCCGCAGGTGCTGGCGGATTTCCGCGCCCGCCTCGAGGCGCTCGATCTCGGCGGCGGAAGGCTGAAACAGGCCGAAGCGGCGGCAGCGGCCGCGCGCGCCGCCTACCGGGAAACAGCGGAACGCCTCTCCCAGTCGCGCCGCACCGCCGCGCGCGATCTCGAAACGGCCGTGGCGGGCGAACTCGTCCCGCTCAAACTGGGGAATGCGAAGTTCCGCGTTTCCTTCACGCCGCTCGGCGAGGAGGAAGCCGGCGCCCAGGGCCTGGAGCGCGTGGCGTTCGAAGTTGCCACCCTGGAAGGCGCCCCCTTCGGTCCCTTGACCAGGATCGCCTCGGGCGGCGAACTGGCGCGCTTCTCGCTGGCGATCAAGGTGGTGCTGGCGCAGTCGGGTCCGCCCGCGGCGCTGGTGTTCGACGAGGTGGATCGCGGCGTCGGCGGCGCGGTGGCGGATGCGGTGGGCCTGCGGCTCCAGCGTCTTGCGCAATCGACGCAGGTTCTGCTGGTGACGCATTCCCCGCAGGTAGCGGCCCGCGCCGAGCGGCATTTCCGCGTCAGCCGCAAAGGCGACAAGATGGCCGTGGAGCAGCTCGACGACGAAGCGCGCCTCGAAGAAGTCGCGCGCATGCTGTCGGGCGCCGCCGTCACCGAGGAAGCGCGCGCCGCCGCTCGCCGCCTGATCGCCGAAGCGCGTGCAAAGCAGCGTCCCAAACGCAAAGCAAGCAAATGAAGTTTGTGCCTAAATTCCAGAATGTCGCAGATCTCTCCCTCGATGACCTCAAGAGAGAGCACAAAGACCTGCTTGAAAAGCAGAACGGCGGACTATTCGATATCAATCAGGAAACGCGTGGCGTTTTCCAAACGCGGTTGGCTGAACTTGATTCAGAGATACAATCACGACAATCACGGCCTAAAAAACATCCCGTCATGCCGAACGCTGAAATAAGTAAGTATAGGGATATTCCTGTTCCAAAGTTGACCAACAAACGTGCCGAAACTGATTTGAAGAAATTACGCGCTGAAATAAAATACTATGACGAGGCGTACTACACCGAGTCCGCTCCGGTAATCTCAGACGGAGAATATGATCTCCTTCGTAAGAGGCTGGTTGAGCTGGAACAGAAAGTTGCAGGTGACACCCTATTTCCGGAGCTAGTGGTTGGGGCAAAGCCAGCTCGTGGGTTCAGAAAAGTCATTCACCGCATCCCTATGCTTTCAATAGATACTCATTTTTCTTATGAAGATGTGGCTTCCTTTTCTGCCCGTGTACAAAAATATCTTGGTTTCACAGAAAGCGATAAGGTCGTATTTGTTGCCGAACCAAAAATCGATGGCCTATCCGCCTCGCTCCGTTACGAAAATGGCATTTTTGTACAAGGCGCAACTCGTGGCAATAGTTACGAAGGCGAGGACATCACCGACAATCTGCGCACGCTAAATGATATACCGCGGCGCCTGCACGGCAGGCCGCCCGAAGTGCTGGAAGTGCGCGGCGAGGTGTACATGAGGTATAGGGACTTCGTTGAACTTAACGCCAACCTACCACCAGAGCGAAAAGGGGAGTCGTTTGCCAATCCCCGCAACGCAGCATCTGGTTCTATACTCCAACTTGATCCCCAAAAAACGGCCATACGTCCGCTGCATTTCTTCGCCTATGCCTGGGGCGAGGTGAGCCAGCTTCCCGCCAAGACGCAATGGGACATGTTACAGGCGTTCAAATCCTACGGCTTTATGGTCAATCCGTTGACCCGCCGCTGCAAGACGACGGACGAGCTTCTAGAGTTCTATCGCGATATCGAAGCGAAGCGCGCGAATCTCGGCTACGACATCGACGGCGTAGTCTACAAAGTGGACAGCCTGGAGCTTCAGAACCGCCTGGGTTTCGTGTCGCGCAGCCCGCGCTGGGCTATCGCGCACAAATTCCCCGCCGAGCAGGCCGAAACCGTCGTCGAGGACATCGACATCCAGGTCGGGCGCACTGGCAAGCTGACGCCGGTGGCGCGGCTGAAGCCCGTCACCGTCGGCGGCGTGGTGGTGTCGAACGCCACCCTGCACAACGAGGACGAGATCGCCCGCAAGGACGTGCGCATCGGCGACACGGTGGTGGTGCAGCGCGCCGGCGACGTCATCCCGCAGATCGTTCGGGTCGTCGAGAAGCCTGGCAAACGCAATCCGTCTTACAAATTCCCCGACAAATGCCCCGCCTGCGGCAGTCATGCGGTACGCGAGGTGGACGAGAAGACCGGCAAGACGGACGTGGACAAGCGCTGCACCGGCGGGCTCATCTGTCCCGCCCAATCGGTCGAACGCCTACGCCACTTCGTGTCGCGCGACGCCTTCGACATCGAGGGGCTGGGCGAGAAGCACATCCAGGCTTTTCACGACGATGGGCTGATAAAGGAACCGGCCGACATCTTCCTGTTGGAAAAGAATCACACCGCCGCGCTTATGGAGCGCGAGGGCTGGGGCGAGCAGAGTGCGAAAAAGCTGTTCGAGGCCATCGACCGGCGCCGCGAAATCCCTCTCGACCGTTTCATCAACGCGCTCGGCATCCGCCATGTCGGCGAGACCACGGCCAAGCTGATCGCCCGCAACTTTCACACGCTCGACGCCTTCGTGGAGGCGATGGAAAGCGATCACGCGGTGGCCGATCTCGATATCATCGAAGGCGTGGGCGAGACCGTTGCGGAAGCGATCAAGGATTTCTTCGACGAGCCCCACAATCGCGCCGCCCTCCAGCATCTGGTAAAGGAAGTGACGGTGCTGGAAGTCGCCGCACCCGCTTCCTCCGGCTCGCCCGTCGCGGGCAAGACCGTCGTCTTCACCGGTTCGCTGGAAAAGATGACGCGCCACGAGGCCAAGGCGCGCGCCGAAGCCCTCGGCGCCAAGGTGGCCAGCTCCGTATCGAAGAAAACCGATCTCGTCGTGGCAGGTCCGGGCGCAGGCTCGAAACTCGCCGACGCGAGAGAATTCGGCGTCACGGTGATCGACGAAGACGCTTGGCTGAAGCTGATCGGCGGCTGATTACACCACCCACTTCACCGCGCTCTCCGGCATCTCCACCGCCACCACGTCGTATTTTTCGAGGTTCGGCATGAAGGCGTCGGCAAGCTCGGTTTTCCACGCCGCGCCGCCGTAGAACTGTCCCGACATACTCTGGCGCGATGCCTCGTCCGGGAAGCCGCGCATCCAGAAGATCGTCGTCTCGTCTTCGATGGAGGCATAAGGACCCCAGCATTTCACCCCGATCCGCTTCAGTTCCGCGAAGGTCTTGCCCCGCAGCACTTCCAGGATTTTCGGGCGCGTGCCGCGTTTCACCTTGTAGGTGCGCATCTCGACGATCATTCAGATTCCCCTTGTTGCATGTTCCAGCCACGGCCGCGTTTCGCCGTCCACCAGGTGCGACAGCGCCTCGCGCACGCGGGCGTGATAGGCGTTGAGCCAGTCGCGTTCCTCCGGTGTCAGCAGCGAAGGCTCCACCAGATCGAGGTCGATGGGCGCCAGGGTAATGGTCTCGAACTCCATCATCCGGCGGTCGCTGCCGGGCGCTTCCTGCACCACGATCAGGTTCTCGATGCGGATGCCGTATTCGCCCGCCTTGTAGAAGCCCGGTTCGTTGGAGATCACCATGCCGGGCATCAGCGCCTGCGGCACGTGCCGCTTGGAGATGTTCTGCGGCCCCTCGTGCACCGAGAGATAACAGCCGACGCCGTGCCCCGTGCCGTGATCGTAATCGAGCCCGGCGTCCCACAGCGGCCGCCGCGCAAAGGCGTCGAGCGCCATGCCCGTGGTGCCTTCGGGGAACTTCACCGTGGCGAGCGCGATGTGACCCTTCAGCACGCGGGTGAAGCGGTCCTTCATTTCCGCAGTGGGCGCGCCGACGATCAGGGTGCGCGTCACGTCGGTGGTGCCGTCGGGATACTGCCCGCCGGAATCGATCAGATAGATGCGATCTTTGAGGATCGGCAAGTTCGACGAGCGGGTGACGCGGTAATGCGGAATGGCCGCGTGCTCCGACGCCGCAGAAATGGAATCGAAGGACAGATCGGCCAGCGCCCCCGACGCCTTGCGGAATCCTTCCAGCTTCTCCGACGCGGATATTTCCGTCAGCTGCTGCTTTGGGGCTTCTCCGGCGAACCAGGCGAGGAACTTGGTCAGCGCGGCGCCGTCGCGGATGTGCGCCTTGCGCATCCCTTCGACCTCGACGGAGTTCTTGCATGCCTTGGCAAGCTGGCAGGGATCGGGCATCTGCACGAGCCGGGCGCCCGCCTTCTCCAGCCGGTCGAAGATGGCGGCGGCGGCGGTCGCCGGATCGGCGGCCACGGTCTTGTCCCTCAGGCCGTCGAGCGCCGGTGCGAAACCGGAAGGGGGCCTGAGCCGCACGGAATTGCCCAGATGCTGAACCAGCTCGGGCGAAGTCTTGCGTCCGTCGATGAAGAGGTCGGTCGCCCCGTCCGCGCCCAGGATCGCGAAGGCGAGCGCGAACGGCGTGTGCGGCGTATCTCCGCCGCGAATATTCAGCAGCCAGCAGATCGAATCCGGCATGGTGAGCACGGCCGCGTCCGCGCCCTTGGCTTTGATCTCTTCGGCGATGCGCAGGCGTTTGGCTTCGGAGGTCTCTCCGGCCAGCGCGATGCCGTGCGGCACAGCCTTGGCGGCGGGTGCTTCCGGCTGATCCTTCCACACCGCATCGATCGGATTGGTATCGCAGGCCACAAGCTCGGCGCCCGCCTTCGCCGCAGCCGCCTTCAAACCATCCACCGCCGCGGCGGTGTGCAGCCAGGGGTCGTAGCCGATTTTCTGGCCCTTCGACGCATTGGCCGCGATCCAGACGGCGGGGCCCTCGCTTGTGATGTCGCGCGGATCGAACTGGGCGGCGTCGGTCTGCTGGCGCACCTGAAGGGTGTAGCGCCCGTCCACGAAGATCGCCGCGCGATCCGCCAGCACCACCGCTGCGCCCGCCGAGCCGGTGAAGGCGGTCAGCCAGGCGAGCCGCTCGGCGCGCTTGGGGACGTATTCGCCCTGATGTTCGTCGGCGCGCGGCACGATGAAGCCGTCGAGGCCGCGTTTCGCAAGTTCGCCGCGAAGGGCATGAAGACGCGGCGCGCAATTCGCCGCCTCGCTCTGGTCGTCATAGCTTTGGAAGGTTTTGTCCATGCAGGCCCTCATGTAGCGCAGCGATAGGGCATAAAAAAAGACCTTAACGTTTGGCGCTGGGCCTCTCAAGCACCAGAGCCGACCACACCCCGTCGCGCCGCACAGCGCGCAGCACAAATCCGTGAGGGCGGTAATAGGACAGCACCTGATTCTCCTGCCAGCGCAGCAGTCCCGACAGCACCAGCGTGCCGCCGGCGACGCGTGCGATGGAAGGCGCCAGCCGCGTCAACGGCCCTGCCAGGATGTTGGCGAGGATGAGGTCGAACGGCGCCGCACGGACGAGGGTGGGATGCATCGGCCCGTCCGCCACCAGGGCCGCGACAAGCGGGGCCTCGCCGTTGGCGACGGCATTCTCGCGCGTCACCGCCGCGGCGACGGGATCGATGTCCGAAGCAATGACATGCCGCCGCCACAGCTTCGCCGCGCCGATGGCGAGCAGCCCCGTGCCGCAGCCGAGGTCGAGCACGTTCGCATAGCGCCGCCGTTTCGCCAGATCGCTCAAGATGGAAAGACACAGCGCCGTCGTTTCGTGATGGCCTGTGCCGAAGGCGAGCCCCGCCTCGATGCGGATGGGGATGACGCCCGGCGGCACCTTGCCCTGGTCATGCGCGCCGTAGACGAAGAAGCGCCCCGCGCGCACCGGCGGCAGGCCTTCCTGGCTCAGCCTGATCCAGTCCAGATCGGGCAGGATGATGACGCGCACCTCCTTGCCCGCCAGCTTCGACAGCAGATCGCCGTCGGGCATGACGTCGTAGAGCGCTTCCACCGTCGCATCGTCGCTGAATGGTTCTTCCGCCGTCAGCACTGCCTGGGGCAGCGGCGGCGTGATTTCGAACAGCGCACACACATCCGCCGCTTCCTCCTTCTTGAGGACGACCGAGGCTTTCCAGAGGGGAGGGGAGGTGTTCATTTCTTGTTACCTCCCCCTTGCGGGGAGGTCGACGCGCGAAGCGCGTCGGGTGGGGGCGGTGCCAGCACATGCGTCGGCCCCCCACCCGAAAAACTGTTCGCTGCGCTCTCAGTTTTTCGGCCTCCCCGCAAGGGGGAGGCAACAAGTGAGGCAGAGGCTTTCCAAAGGTGAGTTACTGCAATCACCGTGATCATTTGTCAGTTAAGCTCGATAACGAGCCGCTCAGCCTCGTCGACCAATTCGCCATGCTCGTCAACAGTCATTGCGTGCTTCAATTTCCGGGATGCGACCGCCAACGCATCCGCGTGTTTCGAGATTTCATCCGCGCGTCGATGTCCGCTCGTGTCTTTTCCAGAGACCACTACTGATTTGGCGTCACTTCCGGCGCCGTCAAAACCCCAAATCCCATGAAGAAGATAATTGCGTGCACGAATCGTCGGATCGGTTAATTTACAGGCTTCCTCTACCAATGCTCGTGTCTCTTCCTTTGGTATCTCGCTTAAGCCCCTTTGAAGAAGTTCAACCTTTCGACGTGTATTAAGAGGGGTAACCAAGGCCATGCGAGTTCGGTTGTTTGTGCCAAACAACATCGCAACGTGAAAGCTCAACAGAAACTCAACAAAACCACAATTGACTACCAAACGTCCAAGTTCTCGCAGTTGTTCGTCCGAAAGTGGCGGTTCGAATGCTGCGTGTTCCATCCCAAGCCCTCCCAGAGTACTACTACGCCCTCGTCACAAAGGTATCGATCACCTTCTTCTCGCCCGCTTTGTCGAAATCGACCGTCAGCTTATTGCCTTCCACGGCCTTGACGCGACCGTAGCCGAACTTCTGATGGAAGACGCGGTCGCCGCGGGCGTATTGCGTGGCCGATGGATCGCTGGTCTGCACCGTGAACGCCTGCGCCTCGATCAAAGGCGGACGTGCCCGCGTGTAGCCCCGTTCCTTGTTGGCCTGGGCGCGCTTCCAGCCGGGGCTGTCGTAGCTCGACGCAAACCCGCTCATGTTGTCGCGAAAGCCCGCATTGCCACCGTAGAAGCCTTCGTCCACCGTGGTTTCGACATGCTCCTCCGGCAGTTCGGTGATGAAGCGCGAGGGCAGGGCGCTCTGCCAGCTTCCGTGCACCCTCCGGTTGGCAGCGAAGGAGATCAGCGCGCGCTGCTTGGCCCGCGTGATGCCCACATAGGCAAGGCGGCGCTCCTCTTCCAGCCCCGCCAGCCCGTTCTCGTCCATCGTGCGTTGGCTGGGGAACAGGCCTTCCTCCCAACCCGGCAGGAATACGGTGTCGTATTCGAGGCCCTTGGCGGCGTGCATGGTCATCAGATTCAGCCGGTCGCCGGTCTCGTTCTGCTCCAGCTCCATCACCAGCGCGACGTGTTCCAGGAACGCCGCCAGCGATTCGAACTGCTCCATCGAGCGCACCAGTTCCTTGAGGTTGTCGAGCCGCCCCGGCGCATCGGCCGATTTGTCGGCCTTCAGCATGTCGGTGTAGCCGCTTTCGTCGAGGATCATCTCGGCGAGTTCCGTGTGCGGTAAGACGCGCGAAGTGTCGCCCCAGCGCGCGAAATTGGCGGCGAGTTCCGCAAGTGCCTTTTTGGCCTTGGGCGGCAATTCGTCGGTTTCCACGATCTCGCGCGCCGCCGCCAGCAGCGGAACCTGCCGCGCCCGTGCGAACTGGTGCAGCGCCTGCACGCTGGCATCGCCGATGCCGCGCTTGGGCTTGTTGACGATGCGCTCGAAGGCGAGGTCGTCGTCGCCCTGCGCCACCAGGCGCAGATACGCCATCGCGTCGCGGATTTCGGCGCGTTCGTAGAAGCGCGGGCCGCCGATTACCCGATAGGGCAGGCCGAGCGCGATGAAGCGATCCTCGAACTCGCGCATCTGAAAGCTGGCGCGCACCAGGATCGCCATCTGGGCGAAGGAATGGCCCTCGCGGTGCAGCGCCTCGGCGTCGCTGGCGACGTGGCGCGCTTCCTCTTCGGCATCCCACACGCCTTGCACCTTGATCTTCTCGCCCGGCTCGCCTTCGGTCCACAGCGTCTTGCCGAGACGGCCCTTGTTGGCGGCGATGAGGCCCGAGGCGGCGCCCAGGATCGACGGCGTCGAGCGATAATTGCGCTCCAGGCGGATCACCTTGGCGCCGGGAAAGTCGCGCTCGAAACGCAGGATGTTCTCGACCTCCGCGCCGCGCCAGGCATAGATCGACTGGTCGTCGTCGCCCACCACGCAGACGTTGCCACCCGTCCCGGCCAACAGCTTCAGCCACAGATATTGGACGACATTGGTGTCCTGGTATTCGTCCACCAGGATGTAGCGGAAGCGGTCGCGGTAATCGGCCAGGATGTCGGGATGGCCGCGCAGCAAGCTCAGCGTGTCGAGCAACAGGTCGCCGAAGTCGGCGGCGTTCAGCGCCTTCAGCCGCGCCTGATAGAGCTTATAGAGCGTGCGACCCTTGCCGAAGGCAAAGCCGTGCGCCTCGCCGTCGGGCACATCCTCAGGACGCAGGCCGCGGTTTTTCCAGCCGTCGATCATGGCGGCCAGCGTGCGCGACGGCCAACGCTTCTCGTCGATGTTCTCGGCTTCCACGATTTGCTTCATCAGGCGGAGCTGGTCGTCGGCGTCGATGATGGTGAAGTTGGACTTCAGCCCCGCAAGCTCCGCGTGCCTGCGAAGCATCCGCGCGCCGATGGAATGGAAGGTGCCGAGCCACTGCATGCCTTCCACCACACCGCCGATCAGGGTGCCGATGCGCTCCTTCATCTCGCGCGCTGCCTTATTCGTGAAGGTGACCGCCAGAATCTGTCCCGGCCAGGCCTTGTGAGTGGCCAGAATGTGCGCCAGGCGTGTCGTCAGCACCCGAGTCTTGCCCGTTCCCGCGCCCGCCAGCACCAAAACGGGGCCTTCGGTGGCCTCCACGGCCTCGCGTTGCTCCTTATTGAGGCCGGAAAGGTAGGCCGGCTCGCGCGCGGGCACCTTCTGCTCGTCCCCGAACGCAGAATCGAGCGGATCTTGATACGAATTAGCCGTCATGATTCCACAATTTAGCAGTCGAATCGCCGCCGTGTCGCGTGTTTCCTGAGGAGGCCCTGATGCGGAAGGTCGTCGCGCTGCTGGCGTCGTTTCTGTTTTTTTGCGTGGCACCGGGCACGGTGGCGGGTCTCATACCCTGGATCATTACGCACTGGCGGCTTCACCCCGCCTTTTTCGACATCGCAGGTCTCAGGGATTTAGGCATCGCGCTCGTCATCGTCGGGATCGTTCCGCTAGCGGAGTCCTTTGCACGCTTCGCCTGGAAGGGACTCGGCACGCCCGCGCCGTTCATGCCGACGCGCCATCTCGTCGTCACCGGCTTCTACCGCCACGTGCGCAACCCGATGTACATCGGCGTCCTGGCGGCGATCCTGGGTCAGGCCCTATGGCTGGGCGACGAGCGCCTCTTCCTCTATGCGGCGATAGTCTGGCTGCTGTCGCACCTTTTCATCGTCGCCTACGAGGAGCCCATGCTTCGCCGCAGCTTCGGCGAGCAATACGCCGCCTATCGCGTGAACGTTCCGCGCTGGCTGCCGCGGTTGACGCCGTGGAGTGCATAGAGCGCAATCAGGAAAAGTGCGAAGCGGTTTTCCGTCAGATTGCGCGAAGATCAATCAGTCTTCGTCGAGGCGGTGCCCTTCGAGGTCGCTCCGCCCTTTCTTCGCCAGCGCCTTCGCCTTGTTGTGCGCGCTTTTCGATAGGCCGTGCTCGACGCGGCTTGCCTCGGCGATGACCTCTTTCGCGTGACGCGCTTTGGTCTTGCGCACGCTGCGCAGATTGACGACCTTGCTCATGGGTTCCGTTCCATCGTCTTCTTGAACGCCGGCCGGGCGGTGATGCGTGCGGCATAATCCTTGAGGACCGGCGTTTCTTTCATGATCTTGAACAACATCATGTAATGCACGGCTCCTCCGACCGAAATATCGGCGGCGGAGAATGTGTCGCCCAGAATATACTTTCGATCCTTGAGCGTTTCGTTAAGCACCTCCTCCACCTCTTCGGCTGGTGCCCAGCCCATCATGCCATAGACGTGCTTGACCTCGAGGCGGCGCATCAGCATGGCGGGCTCGATCACCCCGGTCCGGTAGGCGAGCCAGGAGAGATATTCCCCGCGCATCGGATCGCCCACGGCGGGCCCCAGCCCTTTCTCCGGAAACAAGTCCGTCAGATAGAGCATGATGGCGGAAGTCTCGAAAACGAGATGGCCGTCGTGCATCAGGGCCGGCACCTTGCCGTGCGGATGGGGGTTCGCCGGATCGCGCTCGCCCGTGCCGTCGGCGCGGCGGATGCTCACCGATTTGGTTTCGTAGGGCACGCCCAGCTCTTCCAGCAGCCAGACGATCGAATCGGAACGCGATTTGGGGAATTGATAGAGCGTGAGCATCGGCTTCTCCGTATCGGGGGAGAAAAATTAGGGACTGCGAGAGGCGGCGGCAAGAGCATAAACCCGCAACGCGCTCGCCAGCGGGCGCATCCCGCGTTTGCGGTCTATGGATGAGACCAACGCGGCGAGGCTGACGCCGCTGCGTTCGGCTTCGGCTTCCAGCACGGCCCAGAATTCTGCCTCCAGCGCTACGCTGGTTCTGTGGCGCGACAACGAGAAGGAGCGTTTCTTGAGCAAGCGTCAGCTTCCTACTGTTTTCGGTTTGGCGATACTGTTAACACGATTTTCGTGTGGGGTGTGCCGATTGGCCATGACATCAATACTGTGTGACTTCTCTTTCCATTTTCGAATACAATTTCCGATGGTCTGAGCGAAAGTTCTTGTGGCCCAGGTATCGCCACGTCTTTGGTGTCGAATAGGGCCTCAAATTTGTAGCCAAGCAACGAAATCATAACCCCTATGGCACGTCTCTCAGCATCCACAGAAAGTGGAGCAACTTGTATATGGTCAACTGCTTCTGTTTTAGTGCCGACCTCTGACCTCATATACAACCCCGCTCGGGGCATAAGGACACCCCGGCTGAGTGCGCGGACAATTGCGAGATGGTTGATCGAGTGCGTTTCAACAAGCCTCTCACCGTCCTTCGCAGCAATGCGAGAATAAAGGATGCCACCTGCGACTTTGACCATCCATAGCTCAATTGCGGTTCCACTGAACAAATAGCGATGTCTTTTTCGTGACAGCGTTTGTCTGGCAAAATCAAAAGTAATGTCACGCAACTTGCGAAAAAAACTGCCGGCCTCCAAGTCCAATTCGTGCAATGCGGAATTGTGCCGCGTGCACAGTATCTTGGCGGTAATTGCGTTAATCCCGACGGTCCTAATCTCGCCAGGCTTCAACCACGGAAGGCCGTGTAGGCTGATACCTGGCCCCGGCATTGCTTCAAGGACGTGCTTTGATATGTAATGTTCCGCAGAAATGCTCGTGGAGCAGTTCTTGGTGCTGCGCAGGTAACAGTTGTTGTGTGAGTAGTTAGTTTGCGGTCCTGGTGGATCGATCGTGGGAGGGCGCTTCCAATACCGCCCATCAGATAGCAGACAACATTCGTCTTTTGGACGACCACTACCGCAGAGACAATCTTCGCGGTTGGCTGTGCGCACTTTCTTCCTAACTACTTAGGCTGGATCATCTCTTCCGGCCGGACGAGGGCGTCGAACTCCGCCGCCATCACCAAGCCCGACTTCAAGGCTTCCTCGCGCAGCGTGGTGCCGTTCTTGTGCGC
>PMKE01000011.1:0-52164 GCA_003158585.1 Alphaproteobacteria bacterium | reverse complement strand
CAGCCGCACGCTTTGCAGGAAATTGTAGGCCATCACCGGATTGAACACGTTCAACTCGAAATGGCCCTGCGAGCCCGCGAAGGTGATCGCCGCATTGTTGCCGAAGATCTGCACGCAGACCTGGGTCATCGCCTCGCATTGGGTGGGGTTCACCTTGCCCGGCATGATGGAGGAGCCCGGCTCGTTCTCGGGAAGCTGCAGCTCGCCCAATCCCGAACGCGGCCCCGATCCCAAGAAGCGGATGTCGTTGGCGATCTTGAAGAGCGAGGCCGCCACGGTGTTGATCGCCCCGTGGCTCATCACCATCGCGTCGTGCGCCGCCAGGGCCTCGAATTTGTTGGGGGCGGAGGTGAACTTCAGTCCCGTGATGGCCGCGATCTTATCGGCGACGGCTTCGGCGAATCCCACCGGCGCGTTGAGGCCCGTGCCCACCGCCGTGCCGCCCTGGGCCAGTTCCATCAGTTTGGGCAGCGTCTGCTCGATCCGTTCGATGCCGTTCTCGACCTGCTGCGTGTAGCCGGAGAATTCCTGGCCCAGCGTCAGGGGCGTGGCGTCCTGGGTGTGGGTGCGTCCGATCTTGACGATGTCCTTCCAGGCCTGGGCCTTGTCGTTCAGCGCGTTGCGCAGTTTTTGCAGCGCCGGGATCAGCCGGTGGACGATCTCTTCCGCGGCCGCAATGTGCATGGCCGAGGGATAGGTGTCGTTCGACGACTGACTCATATTGACGTGATCGTTGGGATGGACCGGCGTCTTCGAGCCCATCTCGCCCTTCAGCATTTCGATGGCGCGGTTGGCGATCACCTCGTTGGCGTTCATGTTGGACTGCGTGCCCGAGCCGGTCTGCCAGACCGCCAGCGGGAAATGCGCGTCGAGCTTGCCTTCGATCACCTCCTGCGCGGCGGCGGCGATGGCCTTGCCGATCCTGTGATCGAGCCTGCCGAGGTCCATGTTGGTCTCGGCGGCGGCGCGCTTGACGATGCCCAGCGCCCGGATGATCGGCGCAGGCTGCTTCTCCCAGCCGATCTTGAAGTTGTTGCGCGAGCGTTCGGCCTGGGCGCCCCAATAGCGGTCGGCGGGAACTTCCACAGGACCGAAGCTGTCGGTCTCGGTGCGTGTCTTGCTCATAGTGCGATTTTTAAGCCGTCAGACCGGACTTGACCACAGTCAAGCGCCCGACTGGGCGCCGCGCCTGATGGCGCGCCCCCGCGGAGCCGTCGCGCGCAGCGCGACTGGCGTGAGCGACAAAACTACGGCTTCTTACGGAACGAATCGAGGCTGACGATCTCGGCGGGTGCCGTGGGTTTTTCCGGTTTTTCTTCTTCCACACCTTCCGCCTCGAGCTGTTCGGCCACCGGCTGCGGCGGCATGAACGGCGCCGCACCCTTCGAGTCGCCCTCCAGGCCCTTGAACTGCAAGCCGAACTGCACGCCCGGATCGAAGAAGGCGGTGAGCGCCGCGAAGGGGATCACCAGCGTCGCCGGCAGCTTCCTGAAGGTCAGCGCGACTTCGAACTGCTCTTCCTTGACCTTCAGGCCCCAGAACTGGTGCTGGAGAATGATGGTCATTTCGTCGGGATATTGCTCGCGCAGGAAATTCGGAATCTCGACGCCCGGAAAGTGCGTCTTGAAAGTGAGATAGAAATGATGCGAGCCGATCAGCCCCTGCTTCTCGATCCGGCGCAAGGCATCGCGCACGACGCCGCGCAGCGCCGCATCCGTCAGGGCCTGATAGCCGATGTAATCCTTCGCCATGCTTTCAACCGGGTTTCGGGCAGACTAGCCCGGGAGCGTGGCGAGTCAATGCAGAACGCCGCATCCGGCGGGAAACGGGATATGCTGCCGGGATGACGGCCCCGAACCATGAACCGCTTGACGCCGCCGCCGCCGAGATTGCAGCCGCGCAGGAATCGGGCGGCCTTGTAAAACCAGCCTCGGCGCTGGCGCTGCTTTCCGTTTTCCGTCACCGCAACTACAGGCTTTTCTTCACAGGTCAGCTCGTCTCGCTGATGGGCACCTGGATGCAGACCGTGGCCCAGGCCTGGCTGGTGTACAGCCTGACGCACTCGCCGTTCCTGTTGGGCCTGACCACGTTCTGCGCCCAGGTGACGGTGTTTTTTGTTGCGCCTTTCGGCGGCATGGTGGCCGACCGGGTGGACCGCCGCCGCATGCTGCTCTTGACGCAGAGTGCGGCGATGCTCCAGGCGGCGCTTCTGGCGGGGCTGACGCTCGCGGGCGTCGTGCAGGTGTGGGAGATCATCCTGCTGGCGTTCGGGTTGGGCTTCATCAACGCCTTCGACGTGCCGACGCGCCAGGCCATGACACTCGACATGGTAGAGCCCAAGGATTTGCGCCACGCCATCGCGCTCAACTCGATGATGTTCAATCTGGCGCGCGTGGTCGGGCCTTCCCTGGCGGGCGCCCTGATCGCCGTCGTGGGCGAGGGCGTGTGTTTCGCGCTCAACGCGCTGTCGTTCGCAGCGGTGCTAGCGAGCCTTATCCTCATGCGCCTGCGCCCCCGGGCGGTGCGTGTTTACGCGCACCCGCTCAGGGAAATCGCGGAAGGCTACCGCTTCTCCCTTTCGCATGCGCAGATCCGGGTCTCGCTGATGCTGGTCGCGGTGTCGTCCTGCTTCGGTGCAGCCTACCTCACCCTGATGCCGGCCTTCGCCGGCGACATCCTGCATGGCGGAGCCGCGGGCTACGGTTCGCTGATGGCGAGCGTCGGCACCGGCGCGTTCATCGGGGCCTACGGTCTTTCGCTGATCCGCGAGCGTTGGCTGGCGCTGACGCCGGTCATTGCCGCCCTGGCGTTCGGCGCGGGTCTCATCGCCTTCGCACATTCCCATGTACTGTGGCTCAGTGCGGCGATCCTGATACCGACGGGGGCGAGCCTCATGCTGCTCGGCGGCACCTCGAACACGATCATCCAGATTGCCGCGGGCGAGCGGTTCCGCGGCCGCGTCATCTCGCATTACACCCAGTCGTTCATGGGCATGATGCCGTGGGGCGCCCTGCTGCTCGGTCTGCTGGCGGCGCATTTCGGCGTCGGCGAAGCGGTAACCTTAGGCGGCATCGTGGTGATCGCCTCGGCCGCCGTCGCATGGTTCGACCGCCGCGGGCGGGACTGGCGGTTCGGACAGTCTCAGGCAAAATGAAGTGGGACGTGCTTCTGTTGCCCGGTGCACGTCCCCAAACCGCGCTTGTCTAACTAGAAGTTAGGCAGCGAGGGCCATTTCGTTATCGTTGGCACCTGTACGATCGGCCCGATAACGGCGGATACCATACCGAGCGAAAGGACAGCTTTTACACGTCCGTCGATCCTATTTCGCCCCCCGAAGGCCCTCCGAAGCTCCTTGGAGCGTAGGAGGGCTGAATTGGTGGAGGCGCCGGGTACCGCCCCCGGGTCCGGTCCGCTTATTACGAAGCCGTTTATCGCCATAGTCGGTTGCCCGACCCCTGTAATATAGGGCTCGCGGGCTAGGTTTAGAAGGGCACGCACCACACGGCAAATTTCTGGCGGAATTACTGCAAAATGCCGTCGGCAGATTCCTGCAAGTGGCCCACAAATTCAAAAGCGCAGTCTGCATAATACTGAAGGTTCAGATTAATCGTATCCATTTGTTTCCCTAAGAGATTATTAAATCGGGGGAATGCCGCCAGTTCGGCATCTACTACTCCTGTGTGCTTAATTTTGTTATTTATGACCCGCGCTTCGTTGGTGCCGTCAAGTCCTTTGAGTTCACGAAAATGAACCCCGATTTTGTCAAACCGATCTGACAACACGTTCCATTTGTAGGGAGGCATCGGTCGTGCTCTGTGCGACAATCCCATTTCCACTTCAGCAAGAGTTCTACTAATGAACTGCTCAACTAGCGCCCACAATCCAATCAAGAAGAGCTGGTCAGCGTACACTTGCATATTTCTTAGTTCAATGTTGCGGCTGTAAATCGTCTCCCGTGCCTGAGATTGTTGTACGGCTTCCCATTCATCCTCGATGTCTGCATTGAGTATTGACCTAATTACTTTCGATAAAACTACGAAGTTCAACCTCGTACTCTGAAATTTTACCGTCGATTGCTTGGTGGAAAAGACAAAGATCGTGATAGTGCCAGAGGAACGAGCTATTAAGTCCCATCAGCGCCGCGGACCTGCTCGGTGCATATATCTCAGGTCCTTTGCCAGGTCCTATTTGGAGACGCGATAGGACTTTTCCGCGGTTCGCCATCATCTGTCACTCCCATTTGGTAAAAACTAATCCCAGGTTTTCCAAGCACTGTTCTGTTTTTGGAGCCCCAATGGTTTAATACTAAGTGGAATCGTAAATGGCCGATTATGCACCAATACCTAGAGCTTCTAGCAACAAGCCTGCAGCGTGGGATTAGAAAGGGCGACCGGACAAAAACCGGTACACTTTCGATGTTTGGCTATCAAATGCGCTTTGACTTGTCCGAAGGCTTTCCGCTGGTGACCACAAAGAAGCTATTTACGAAAGCGATAATCTACGAATTGCTTTGGTTTCTCAGGGGCGACACAAACATTAAATACCTTCACGATCATGGCGTCACAATTTGGGATGAATGGGCCGATGCCGATGGAGACCTTGGACCAATTTATGGGCATCAATGGCGTTCTTGGCCAACGCCGGATGGCAGCACTATCGACCAAATCTCAAATACGCTAGCGGACATTATGGCGGATCCGGATTCGCGCCGGCTGATCGTCACGGCCTGGAACCCGTCGGACCTGCCCAAGATGGCCCTGCCGCCGTGCCATTGCCTGTTCCAGTTCTATGTCGCGGAGGGAAAGCTGTCCTGCCAGCTCTACCAGCGCTCGGCGGACGTCTTCCTGGGAGTGCCCTTCAACATCGCCTCCTACGCGCTGTTGACGCTGCTCGTGGCCCAGGTCACGGGCTTCAAGCCGGGCGACTTCGTGCACACCATCGGCGACGCCCATCTCTATCTGAACCATCTCGAACAGGCGAAGATGCAGCTCGCCCGCGCGCCCTATCCCTTGCCCGCGATGCGCCTCAACCCGGCGGTGAAGGACATCTTCGGCTTCAATTACGAAGACTTCACCCTGGAGAACTACCAGGCCCATCCGCACATCAAGGCACAGGTGTCGGTGTGAGCTACGCGATCCGCTCCGCGCGTCCCGGCGACGAAGCCGTAATCCTCGCCTTCATCCGCGAGCTGGCCGAATACGAAAAGCTGCTCGATTCGGTGGTGGCGACGGAAGAAAGTGTGCGCGATGCGCTGTTCGGCGCCGACCGCCGCGTCTTCTGCGACATCGCCGAAGCGGACGGCAAGCCTGCCGGCTTCGCGTTGTGGTTCTACAATTATTCGACGTTCCTGGCCCGTCACGGCATCTATCTCGAAGACCTTTTCGTGCGGCCGCAGTTCCGCGGCCGGGGCGTCGGCAAGGCGTTGCTGACCGGTCTCGCCGCGCGCGCCGTGATGGAAGACTGCGGACGCCTCGAATGGAGCGTGCTCGATTGGAACGCGCCCTCCATCGCCTTCTACCAAAGCCTCGGCGCACGCGCGGCGGAGGGCTGGCAGGTCTATCGCCTGCAAGGCGAGGCACTGCGGAAGCTCGCGCAATGAGCGCGCCCGTCTCTCTCGTTCTGGCGCGGGCCGACAACGGCGTGATCGGCGACAAGGGCCGCCTGCCGTGGCGCCTGCCCGAGGACCTCAAGCGCTTCAAGGCGCTCACGCTGGGCAAGCCTTGCATCATGGGGCGCAAGACCTGGGACAGCCTGCCGAAGAAGCCCTTGCCGGGCCGCACCAACATCGTCGTGACGCGCAACCGCGCCTTTGCCGCCGAGGGCGCGCTCGCCGTGCGCTCGCTCGAAGAGGCCTTGCAGCAGGCTGAGAAGCTGGTCCCGTCCGAGGTCATGGTGATCGGCGGTGCCGAGATTTTCGCCACGGCCCTGACACGCGCCGCGCGTATTCACCTCACGGAAATCCACGCTTCGCCGGACGGCGATGTGCGCATCCCCGGCTTTTCGCCGCACTTTTGGCGGGAGACGGCACGGGAAGATCATCCGGGACCTCCGGCCTACAGCTACGTGACGCTTGACCGTCTTGCACCTTAGGCGCGAGCTATACTCACTCTAGTTTTCTCCGCGCCACTAGCTGCCCTAGCGGAAGGAAAACGGACATCGTAAAACTCGGGGCACGGCAGTTTAACCACAAGGGGGAGGACCCGCATGCGTTCAGGCATTCTTGCAGTCATGTTTGTTGCGTTGGCTACGGCGGCTTTTGCTGCGCCGACCGAGGATGAGCTCATGGTCTCGCGCTATGGCAATACTCTGGTGATCAAAGATACGTTCGGCACGTCGCGGGTCTATTATAAACAGGACCACACCTTCAAGGCGGCGAGCTGGCTCGGCGACGTCACCGGTCACTGGAAGCTTGAGAACGGCAAGATGTGTCTCTATGCCGAGCAGTATCCGCTGCTGTACAAGCTGAAATATTCCATTCCCGAATGCGACCCCATCGAGGTCAAGAAGGTCGGCGACAAGTGGGATATCGGTAGCCGCCACTACGAACTCGTTCAGGGAATCGTACAGTAAGGCGCATTTGATCTTCGTTCCTCCGGCACGCTCCTTATCGAGGTGCCGGAGGGACAATTCCGAAATAATCGGCTGGTTTAGGGCGCCGCGATATCGAATTCGACGGTGATGCGCTGGCCGCTGCCGTTGTAGCACCGCTCGCCGCGCGGCTGCCAAGAAGGATGCAGCACGATCATGCCGGATTGCGGACGGATGGTTTCCGTCTGTCCGGCGGTCAGGCCGTTGGGCACGCGGAAGCCGTATTGCGGCGCCACCATCGCGGGCAGCACGCCGCGCGGATCGGACAGTTCGCATTCCCCGCCCAGCGCCTCGTCGTCGGATTTCTGATAGCCGTCGTCGATGTAATAGACCCCGGACCAGAACCAGCCGGGACGCGCTGTGCGTTCGAGGTATTCGCCCTTCTGGCGGATGGCGGCCGCAGCGGCGATCCGCCAATCGAGCGTCACGCGCGAGCCGTTGCGGGTGGCGGTCAGGCTGTCCGCCAGATCGCGCAGCACGCGATACAGGGTCTGCACCTGCGTACCGCCCCAGCTTTCGAAATCCGCCGCCGAGCGCCAGCCCTGGCTGTTGTTGTTCGCATTGCCCGCGGTGTCGAGCCTTGCCCTTTCGATGATGACGGGGCGCAGCTCCGCGTTGAACTCCTGGGCCACGGGCAGGTAATGCACGCAGACGGGCGTCGCGAACATGCTGCGGACTTGCGGTTTGGTAGCGACCATGAGCGGAAGTGTGTCCCCGGATTATTCGATCACGATTTTAGGTGCGACGCGTTGCGGTGCGGCGATCTTCGCCGCCACTTGTTCCGCAATCAACAGAAAAGCGCGGGCTTCGGGACTGTCCGGTGCGGCTGCGACGATCGGCGTTCCGGCGTCGGAGGTTTCTCGAATCGAGGTATTGAGCGGGATTTCGCCCAGGAACGTCTCCCCCAGCGTCTCGGCCGTCTGGCGTGCGCCGCCGTGGCCGAAAATATGACTCTCGTGTCCGCAATTGGGACAGACGAAAGTGCTCATGTTCTCGACGATGCCCAAGACCGGCACCTGCGTCTTGCGGAACATGGCAATGCCGCGCCGCGCGTCGATCAATGCGATGTCCTGCGGCGTCGAGACGATCACCGCGCCTTTGAGCGGCACGCGCTGCGCGATGGTGAGCTGCGCGTCGCCGGTTCCCGGCGGCATGTCGATCACCAGCACATCGAGCGGTGCCCACAATCCGTCGTTCATCATCTGGGTGAGCGCGCTCTGCACCATCGGCCCGCGCCAGATGGTGGCTTCGTCTTCGCGCAGCAAGAGCCCGATCGACATCACCTTGATGCCGTACTTTTCCACCGGCACGAATTTGCCGCCCTCGGCGCGCGGCTTTTCGTTAATGGCAAGCAGCCGCGGCACGCTCGGCCCATAGATGTCGGCGTCCAGCAAACCGACCTTCAGTCCCAGTGCCTTCAGTCCCAGTGCCAGATTGACCGCCACGGTCGATTTGCCGACGCCGCCTTTGCCGCTGGCCACGGCGATGACAGAGCCGACGCCTTCGATTCCGGCCTGCGGCGCGGGGCCGCGGCGGGAGGAAACCGGCTCCGCTTCCGTGTGAGCCGTCAGCACGGCCGTCACCGACAGGACGCCGTCAAGCCGCATCACCGCCTCTTCGCAGGCCTTGCGCAGCGGTTCGGCGGCGCCCCCGCGACGGGGATCGACTTCCAGCGCGAACCCGACATGACCGTCCTTGAGCACCAAGCCCTGCACCATGTCTTCGTGCACGACGCTGCGCCCGCTGACCGGATCGATGATGCCGTCCAGAGCCCTCAGGATATCGTTGCGGGTTGCCGCCATCGTTTGCGCCTCAGTGTGGATGCTCATATAACCGCGGCGGCGCTGAAAACAAGGAATCAAGCCCGTGCCTTGGACAAACCAGAGCGGCGGTTCCGGCGGCCCGCCGAAAGGGCCCTGGGGGCAGGGATCTTCGGGCGGCGGCGTGCGTCCCCCCGATCTGGAGACGCTCCTGCGTAAAGTATGGCAGGACCTCCGCGACCGCCTGCCGCCGGGATTCAATATCGGGCGGGGCGGTTTCACGGTGATCGGCGTCGCCGTGGCGTTTCTGTGGCTGGCCAGCGGCGTCTATACCGTCGATCCCAAGGAGCAAGGCGTCGTCTTGCAGTTCGGCAAGTTCGTCAAGCACACCGGCAGCGGCTGGCATTACCATCTGCCCTGGCCGATCGAAGCGGCCTACACGCCGAACGTGACCGAGGCCAATCAGGTCAATATCGGCTTCAAACCGGGCTCAGAGAGCGACGGCCAGTCCGTCGATGTTCCCGACGAAAGCTACATGCTGACCGGCGACGAGAACATCATCGACATGCAGTTCACCGTGAACTGGCGCATCAAGGACGCCAACGCCTATTTGTTCAATGTCGATCGCGGCAAGTCGGACGATGTCGTCAAGGCGGTGGCCGAAAGCGCCATGNNATCAAGGACGCCAACGCCTATCTGTTCAACGTCGATCTTCCCATCGGCAGGCCCGAAGACACGGTCAAAGCCGTCGCGGAAAGCGCGATGCGCGAGGTCGTCGGTCAGGACCGCATCGAACTGATCATGACCTCGCATCGCGAGGAGATTCAGCTCAAGGTCACGCGGCTGATGCAGCAGACGCTGGATTCCTACAATGCGGGAATCGAGATCACCGGCGTCAAGATGCAGAAGGCCGAGCCGCCCAGCCAGGTGCGCGAGGCCTATCTCGACGTGCAGAAGGCGCTGGCCGACCAGGACCGCAAGCGCAACGAGGCCGAGGCCTATGCCAACGCCATCATCCCGCAGGCGCGCGGCGAAGCCGCCCATATCGTTCAGGACGCCGAGGCCTATCGCCAGCAGGTCATCGCGACGGCGACCGGCGAAGCCAGCCGTTTCCTCTCGGTCTATCAGGAATACAAGAAATCGCCCCAGGTTACGCGCCGGCGTATCTATCTCGAGACCATGTCCCAGGTGCTGGGGCCGATGAACAAGGTCATCGTGGACGATTCCGCCAAGGGTGTGGTGCCCTATTTCCAACTTCCGGCGCCGCCGAAACCGGCTCCCCGGCCGCAACAGCCGCCGCAGCAACAGCCGCCGCAGCAACAGCCTAGTGTTTCTTCGGGCGACCAGGGGAGCAACCAATGAACCGGTCGCTCGGCCTTTCGCTCGCCCTCGGCGGTCTCCTGGTTCTCGGGGTGCTGATCAGCAGCGTCTATACGGTATCGCAGACTCAGCAGGTGCTGCTGGTGCAGTTCGGCGCCCCGGTGGCTGCGGTGGGCGATCCCGGCATCCATTTCAAGTCGCCCCTGCAGCGGGCCTATTTCTTCGACCGGCGGCTTCTGAACCTCGATGCCAAGAGCGAGGAAGTCATTGCTCTCGACAAGAAGCGTATCGTCGTCGATGCCTATGCGCGCTGGCGCATCGTCGATCCGCTGCTGTTCTATCAAACCCAGGATAATTTCGACCGGGCGATCTCGAAGCTGGCACCGATTCTGTCCTCCAATATCCGCCGCGTGCTGGGCTCGCAGGACTTCGCCGCCATGCTGTCGGAGCGTCGCGCCGTGCTGATGCGTCAGATTCGCGACAACATGAACGTGGACGTGAAAGGCTTCGGCATCGTCGTGGTCGATGTGCGCATCCGCCGGGCCGATCTGCCGGCCGAGAACAGCGAGGCGATCTACCAGCGCATGAAGAAGGAGCGCGAGCGGCAGGCCGCCGAAAACCGCGCCCAGGGCGACGAGATCGCCCAGCGCATCCGTGCCCGCGCCGAGCGCGAAGTCACCGTGATCAAGGCCGAAGCCCAGCGCGAAGCCTCGATCCTGCGGGGCCAGGGCGATGCGGAAAAGACGCGCATCCTGGCCGGCGCCTACAGCCAGGACCCCGAGTTCTTCGCCTTCTACCGTTCCATGCAGGCCTACGAGGAAGCTCTGCGCGGCGACAACACCACGGTTATCCTCTCGTCCAAGAGCGATTTCTTCAAATACTTCGGCACCGGCCCGGGCGGCGGCAAGTAGCCCTCGCGGACGGGTGGCCGGGCAGCAGTCGGCCGGGCCGGCCGCCTGCGGCATGGCTGCAACCCGCAGAAGATAATTCGTCCGCCCTATTTGTTTCACAGTCTGTTCGCATATGCTGGTGGCATATCCGCGAGGTCCATATAGATGCTGTGGCGTTCGTTCGCTTTGGTGGCTGCTTGTTGCAGCGTTTTGCTGTTTGCCGCGCCGGCCGCGGCCCGCGGCACGCCCGATTCGTTTGCCGACCTATCGGCGCAGCTGCTTCCCACAGTCGTCAACATCGCGACCTCGCAGACGCTCAGGCCCAGCCAGAAGCCGGCGCCGTCTGACATCCAGCCCGGCTCCCCGCTCGACGATCTGCTCAAGAAGTTCATGGGGCCGGGTCGCAATATGCCGCGCCACATCACCTCGCTCGGGTCCGGCTTCATCATCGATCCCTCGGGTCTCATCGTCACCAACAACCACGTGGTGGCGGACGCCGACCAGATCATGGTCACGCTCAACGACGGCACTTCGCTGCCCGCCAAGCTGATCGGCCGCGACGACAAGACCGATCTGGCGCTGGTCAAGATCAATCCGCGGAAGCCGCTTCAGGCGGCACGCTTCGGCGATTCGGACAGGGCGCGCATCGGCGACTGGGTGATCGCCATCGGCAATCCCTTCGGCCTCGGCTCGACGGTGACGGCCGGCATCGTCTCGGCGCGCAACCGCAACATCGACGCCGGGCCTTATGACGAGTTCATCCAGACCGACGCGCCCATCAACCGCGGCAACTCGGGTGGTCCGCTGTTCGACATGAGCGGCAACGTCGTAGGCGTGAACTCGGCAATCTATTCGCCGACGGGCGGCTCGGTCGGCATCGGCTTTTCGATCCCCTCCAATCTGGCCAGGGACGTGATTTCCCAGCTCCGCCAGTTCGGCAAGGTGCGCCGCGGCAAGATCGGGGTGAACATCCAGCCGGTTACGGCCGACATCGCAGAGGGCATGGGCCTGCCGGCGGCGAGCGGTGCGCTGATTGCCGATGTGACGCCGAACGGCCCCGCGGCCCAGGCGGGCATCAGGCGCGGCGATATCGTCACGAAGTTCGACGGCAAGCCCATTCCCGATCCGCGAACGCTGTCGCGGCTGGCTGCCGCTGCCCAGATCGGCAAGACGGTCAACGTCGATCTCCTGCGCAACCGGCAGAGGTTCACGGTGCATCTGACGGTACAGCGTCTCGACGAGCCGCCGCCCAGGCCGGCAAGACCCGCTCCGCCTGCCAAGCCGAGACAGAAATCGTCCCAGCTTGGGCTGTCATTGTCGCCGCTCGACAGCTACGCGCGCACCGAATACCGCGTTCCGGGCTATGTGCAGGGTGTCGTCGTCACCGACGTGGAGCCGGACAGCCCGGCCGACGAGAACAATTTCCGCGCCGGCGACGTCATCGTGGCGGTCCAGAACCAGCCTGTGCATACGCCCGATGAGGTGATGCGCCGCGTCAATGACGACCTCAAGGCGGGCCGCAAGGTGGAAATCCTGCTCGTCAGCCGCGACGGCGCGCTGACCTATGTGGCGCTGAGGCTGGGATAGAGTTGCTTGCGTTCAAGGTGGCGAACGAAAACTCGCTTGTCATGGCCCGCAAATGCGGGCCACCCAGGTCACAAAAGCTCGCTGTGAAAGTGCTGCGCGGTGCAAACTCGCAATATCGAAACAGGTTTCAACTGGATGGCCCGCAGTCGCGGGCCATGACAATTTGAGTCTATTCGATTCCAAACCGTTCTAGGAAGCGACTATCTCCTCATCCCGGTATCCCTGGAGATACAACAGCCCCGTCAAGTCGGCGTGCGCGATGCCGGCACCCGCTGCCGCCGCAACCACCGGCTTGGCGTGATAGGCGACGCCCAATCCGGCGCGCTGGATCATGGCGAGATCGTTTGCCCCGTCGCCGACGGCCAAGGCGTCGGACGCCGCCAGTTCCAACTTCGCAAGACTGCGTTCCAGCGCTTCCAGTTTTGCCTCGCGCCCGAGGATCGGCTCGCTCACCTTGCCGGTCAGCGCCCTGCCGTCGTCGATGAGGACGTTCGACTGGTACGCGTCGAACCCGGCCGCTTCCGCCACGCGCGAGGTGAAGAAGGTGAAACCGCCCGAAACCAGCAGGGTGTGCGCGCCGTGCGCCCGCATGGTGGCGACCAGTTCTTTCGCGCCGGGAACGAAGCGCACGCGCTCGCGCCAGACCCGTTCCAGCGTTTCGAGCGGTAAGCCCTTCAGAAGACCCACGCGTTCGCGCAAGGCGCCCGCAAATTCGATCTCGCCCCGCATGGTGCGTTCGGTGATGGCGGCGATCTGCGGCTTGATGCCGGCGAAATCGGCCAGTTCGTCCAGGCACTCGCAGGAAATAATGGTCGATTCCATATCGGAAACGAGCAGCTTCTTGCGCCGCCCTTCGGCCGGAACGGCATTGATGTCCGCTGTCATGCCCCTCGCCGCGGTACGCGCCACCTCCAGCACCGCACGCGGCTCGCCCTCAAAGGGAATATCGAAGGCGCGGCCTTGCGAAAGCCACTCCGGCTCTCCCAGGAAATGCAGCTTTGCCGCCACTTCTCCGGCGTCTTGTGCGATAACGTTGAGCACGTGGGAGAATCGCATTGGCGCACCCGATCGATGCCGTGCTTATTGCAGGACCGACCGCCAGCGGCAAGTCGGCGGCGGCGCTGGCGCTCGCGGAGGAATTCGGCGGCACGGTAATCAACGCCGATTCCATGCAGGTCTATCGCGAGCTGCGTATCCTCTCCGCGCGGCCGTCGGACCAGGATATGGCGCGCGCCCCGCATCTGCTCTACGGCCATGTCGGCGCCCGCGAACTCTATTCGGTCGGCCGCTATCAGATCGACGCCATCGGCGCGCTGGTCCGGGCGCAGCCCCGTCTGCCCATCTTCGTCGGCGGCACCGGGCTCTACTTCGCCGCTTTGACCGAGGGCCTCGCCGACATTCCGCGCGTCCCTGCCGACATCCGTGCGCGGGCGCGCGACAAGCTGGCAGCGCTGGGCGTCGCGGGCCTGCACGCCGAACTCAAGGAGCGCGATCCCGAAACGGCGGCGCAGCTTCGTCCCACCGATCCGCAGCGAGTGCTGCGCGCCTGGGAAGTCTTCGAGGCTACCGGCCGCCCTCTGGCAAGCTGGCAGCAGGAGGCAGGCGCGCCGGTGCTCGCCGGTCTCAAGCTCGCGAAATTTGTCCTCGACGTGCCGCGTTACGAACTGCGCGAACGCATCCGCCTGCGCTTCCTCAAGATGCTGGAGGCGGGCGCCCGTGCCGAGGCGGCTGCGCTCAAGGGCCTCGATCCCGTCCTGCCTGCCGCCAAGCTGCTCGGCCTGCGCGAGTTGTGGGCCTTAGAAGAGGGAGCTATGACCGAGGCCGATGCCGTTACGGCAGCGGTCACCGCCACCCGTCAGTTCGCCAAGCGCCAGCTCACCTGGTTCCGACACCGTATGGGGGACTGGATATGGGTCGAAGTTGACGACGATAACAATTTTATTGCTGAAATGCGACAATTTCTCTTATGAAGTTTCTTGACGGGTCCGGTCGGCCTCCGTATTTTGCGCCTCTTCTCGAAGGGCAATGCTTTGAAAACCAGGCTCGTAGTACTTGGCAGGCCGCACTCCGGACGGGGCTGAACCCGCATCCGGCAAGGCGGCCTGACGCGAAAAAGGGGCGGCGACGCCCCTTTCGCTTTTGTGAAAACGCATGGACAACAGAATGATCCCGCAGATGAAACAAATGTCCGGCGCCGAGATGGTGATACAGGCGCTGAAAGATCACGATGTCGAGCACATCTTCGGCTATCCGGGCGGCGCGGTGCTTCCCATCTATGACGCGCTTTTTGCCGCCGACGGTCTTGTCCATGTCCTGGTCCGGCACGAACAAGGCGCCATCCACGCCGCCGAAGGCTATGCCCGGTCCACCGGCAGATGCGGCGTGGCGCTGGTGACTTCGGGTCCGGGCGCCACCAATGCGGTTACGGGGCTGGCCGACGCCCTGATGGATTCGATCCCGCTGGTGGTGCTCTCGGGCCAGGTCGCCACCCACCTGATCGGCACCGACGCCTTCCAGGAATGCGACACGGTCGGCATCACGCGCCCCTGCACCAAGCACAACTGGCTGGTGAAGGACATTGCCGATCTGCCGCGCATCCTGCACGAGGCTTTCCAGATCGCCACCACCGGCCGTCCCGGCCCTGTGGTGATCGACATTCCGAAGGACATCCAGTTCAAGAAGGGCGGCTATGTGGCCCCCGACAGCGTCGCCCATCGCACCTATCGCCCGGCGTTCGAGCCGGACATAGATGTGATTTCGCAGGCCGTGGCTTTAATGGCCTCCGCCAAGCGGCCGATCTTCTATACCGGCGGCGGCATCATCAACGCCGGGCCTGCCGCCTCGCGGGCGCTGTGCGAACTGGTGGAGCTGACCGGCTTTCCCATCACCTCCACGCTGATGGGGCTGGGCGCCTTTCCGGCGTCGGATCGCAAATGGCTCGGCATGCTGGGCATGCACGGCACCTTCGAAGCCAACCACGCCATGCACGATTGCGACGTGATGATCGCGCTGGGCAGCCGCTTCGACGACCGCATTACGGGCCGCATCGACGCCTTCTCGCCGGGTTCGAAGAAAATCCACCTCGACATCGATCCGTCGCAGATCAACAAGAACGTGCGGGTCGATCTTCCCATCATCGCCGATGCGGGCCGCGCCATCGAAGCCATGATAAAGGTCTGGAAGACAACCAAATGCATGCCCGACAAGGCCGCGCTCGCCGAATGGTGGGAGCAGATCGAGCGCTGGCGTGCCCGCCGCTGCCTCGACTACAAGCAGAATGGCGGTCTCATCAAGCCGCAATACGCCATCGACCGGCTCTACGAGCTGACCAAGGGCCGCGATCTTTACATCACCACCGAAGTCGGCCAGCACCAGATGTGGGCCGCCCAGCGTTTCAAGTTCGAGGAGCCCAACCGCTGGATGACCTCCGGCGGGCTGGGCACGATGGGCTACGGCATTCCGGCAGCGATCGGCGTGCAGACGGCCCATCCGGAAAGCCTGGTCGTCGACATCGCGGGCGAGGGTAGCGTGCAGATGACCATGCAGGAGATGGCGACGGCCGTGCAGTACAATCTGCCGGTCAAGATATTCATTCTCAACAACCGTTACCTCGGCATGGTGCGCCAGTGGCAGCAATTGCTGCACGGCGGGCGCTATTCGCATTCCTATTCGGAGACGCTGCCCGACTTCGTCAAGCTGGCGGAGGCCTTCGGCTGCGTCGGCCTGCGCGCCGAGACGCCCGCGGAGCTGGACGCCAAGATCATGGAGATGATCGACGTGCGCCGGCCGGTGCTGTTCGACTGCATCGTCGATCAGAAGGAAAACTGCTATCCCATGATCCCGTCCGGCGCCGCCCACAACGAGATGATCCTGTCGGACGCCGAAGAAGAAGCCGTCGAAGTCTCCGACGCCGGCAAGATGATGGTTTAGGGTCAACGAACATGCGCTACCTCTACGTCAAATGGGTGCACAAGAATCCCGGCGACCCGGTTCACCTCTACAGCGAGATCGGCGACGATTCCTATGAGCGCCGCAAGGTCGAAATCTGGGCCGACGGGCGCAAGGGGTTTGCGGACGGCAGCGAGGAAAAAGGCGGCACGAGCCTGGGCGTGATGCCCGTTCCGTCGCTCAAGGAGATTGCGGCCCAACCGGGATACGAGCCCAAGGAGATTCCGGCGGAGGACTTCCAGAAGATATGGCTGAAGCGCAGATGAACAACATCGAACGTCATACCATCGCCGTCCTCGTCGACAACGAGGCGGGCGTGCTCGCTAGGGTGATCGGCCTTTTTTCCGGCCGCGGCTACAACATCGAAACTCTGACCGTGGCCGAGGTCGATCCCGCTGCGCACACCTCGCGCATCACCATCGTCACTTCGGGAACGCCCGAAGTTCTGGAGCAGATCAAGGCCCAGATCGGACGCCTCATACCGGTCCACCGCGTCACCGACTGGACCATCGACCGGCCGTCCATCGAGCGCGAGATGGCGCTGGTCAAGGTGGCCGGCACCGGCGAAAAGCGAGTGGAATCGCTGCGCATTGCGGATGCTTTCCGCGCCCGCCCGGTGGACACCACGCACACCAGCTTCGTCTTCGAGATCACCGGAAGCCCCGAAAAGATCAACCAGTTCGTCGATCTGATGCAGCCGCTCGGATTGGTGGAAATCTCCCGCACCGGCGTCGCGGCGATTTCGCGTGGACCGGAGGCGATGTAAACTCCGATTCAAATGTGAAAAACATGGGCTGTCGGGGAGATGATCAGAGCCACTAACAAGACTTTCCAATCATATTTTGGGGGGACCAAACAACTACCGAGAAAAGGAGACCGGTTCGTTAGGAAAAGCCGGAGTGCAACGATATCCAAGGACAACAGCTTCCATCGCAGCCCGGGGGTATTCACGTTTGGCTTCGATCTCGCTGCAGATGCGCTCCTCGAACTCATCACGCTTCAGAACCGAAGAGACAGCGTGGTGGACCATCTTCACGTTCCCGCTCTCCTATGGCCGACCCTGTATCTCGTGAGGCACTCTGTCGAGTTGGCGCTCAAGGAAGCAATCGCTTTTGGCGAACTGGAGCTCGGACTTGCTCGAACCAATTTCTCCGGCCACAATCTCGCGAGACTTTCGGACCGATTTTGCGAGCTTGTAGGGTTTGTTGCGCCGAGAGAAAAGCGCGGCTCAATGGTGGCCTTTCGAGCTTTGGTGCAGGAACTTGATGGCTATGATCCAGGCGGCGCAGCTTTTCGGTATCCACTTGACACGATTGGTAGACAGTATCCTTTCTCTGGTGACGGGATCTATCCGGATGAATTCAGGTCCAGTCTCGATAAGACAAGGAATTATATCAAGTGTTTTATGTACCTAGTCACGGATTTGGCCAATCTTGAAGAGCTTCGATCTCAGCAGAATCAGGAGTGAATCATGCGCGTCTACTATGATCGGGATGCCGATCTGAAATTCATCACCGGCAAGAAAGTTGCCGTCATCGGTTTTGGCTCCCAAGGCCACGCCCATTCGCTCAACATGCGCGATAGCGGCGTCCAGGAGATTGTCGTTGCGGAACTTGCGGGCAGCAAGGCTGCCGCCAAGGCCGCGACAGCCGGCTTCAAGGTGATGACGGCCGCGGAGGCCGCCAAATGGGCCGACGTGATGATGATGGCCGCCCCCGACGAATATCAGGCCGACATCTACCGGAACGAGTTGGCCGCCAACATGAAACAGGGCGCGGCCCTCTTCTTCGCCCACGGCTTCAACATCCATTTCCGCCAGATCGAACCGCGTCCCGATCTCGACATCATCATGGTGGCGCCCAAGGGCCCCGGCCATACCGTGCGCAGCGAGTATCAGAAGGGCGGCGGCGTGCCGTGCCTCATCGCCGTGCATCAGGACGCCAGCGGCAACGCGCACGACCTCGGGCTTGCTTACGCCTCCGCCATCGGCGGCGGGCGCGCCGGCGTCATCGAGACGACCTTCCGCGAGGAATGCGAAACCGACCTGTTCGGCGAGCAGGTGGTGCTGTGCGGCGGCCTCGTNNGAAGGCGGCATCGCCAACATGAACTATTCGATCTCCAACACCGCGGAATACGGCGAATACGTCACCGGCCCGCGCATAATCACGGGGGAGACGAAGAAGGAGATGAAGCGCGTCCTCGCCGACATCCAGTCCGGCCGCTTTGCGCGCGACTGGGTGCTGGAGAACAAGGCTGGCCAGCCCTCTTTCAAGGCCACGCGCGCGAGCGCCGCCGCCCATCCCATCGAGGAAGTCGGCACCAAGCTTCGCGCCATGATGCCCTGGATCGCCAAGAACAAGCTGGTGGATCAGTCGAAGAACTGATCCGGAAAGATAGACGCATCTCGCCCGCCGAAGCTTTAGCGAAGGCGGGTGGATCAGTCGAAAAACTAGGGTCCAAGCTGCGTCGCAGCCTCACGAATCGAGTCTGGCTTTTCGCAAGCCGGGGTGCATAGCGGTTTTTTCCGCGGGTCCCGCAGCGAAAACCGCCAGATCGGAACAAGAAGCAATGGCAAGGACATAACGCGGCGGTCGAGCGGATTACGGCATTCGCATATTTGTACTTGCTGCGAACGGCGCTACCATCGAACTCATATCCATTGGGGAGATCGTAATGAACTCAATTCGCATCATTAGTGCTGCGTTTGCCGCGACTGTCGTCGCGCTTTCGTGCGGTCCGGCGATTGGCGGGCCGCTGGATTATGGTCCGGACACCTGCCAGTACGGCTATGTCTGGCGCGACGCCGCGCCGAACGATCACGTCTGTGTCACGCCCGCCGAGCGCCAAATCGCCGCGAGGCAGAACGACGAGGGACCGTCTCACCGCAGCCCGACGGGCGGCGCCTACGGTCCGAACACCTGCGCTTTCGGTTATGTGTGGCGCGAGGCCTTCTCCGGCGACGTCGTCTGCGTGACACCCGCCGAGCGCAGTGCAACCGCAAGGCAGAATGCGCAAGGTTTGTCTCACCGCGTACTCGCCTACGGCCCTGATACCTGCAGGCAAGGTTTCGTCTGGCGTGAGGCCGCACCGTCCGATCATATCTGCGTCCCACCGATGTCGCGGAGCATGGCGGCCAACGAGAACTCACTGGCGGATTCCCGGCGCTCGCCTACGGGCGGCAGCTATGGTCCGAACACCTGCAAGTTTGGCTTCGTCTGGCGTGAAGCGTTCAGCGGCGATGTGGTCTGCGTAACGACACTGCGGCGCACTGAAGTCGCGGAGGAAAACAGACTCGGCCCGAGCCGCCGCGTCACCCCGTAACGGAATAACGATCGGTTGGCCGGCTTGGCCGGCCAGCCCTCGTTCATGGCGATGCGGGCGCGTTCTGCCGCCCATCCCTATCGAGGAAGTGGTACGCGCCTGCGCGCCATGATGCCCTGGATCGCCAAGAACAAGCTGGTGGATCAGAGCGAGAATTGAGCACGATGCCTATTGTCTGGCCCGATGGAATTCCGGGAGCCGCCGAACTCACCGAATGGTACGGTGGCTACCCGGGCTTTCATGACGCAAATGCGACAATTCAGCTTTTCGAAGACGGTACTGCGTTACTAAAGATCAGCGGTCACAAGATGACGGACCGGGTGGACGAGAAGGGTTTCTTCATCCTTGAAAAACACTTTGTGGCGAAGTTTTTCTTCAACGAGCTGGTTTCTCTATCATTGAGCGATTTTTTGCCTGGCCATGCGATCTTATTCCAACTCGACATAGTGAAATCAGGTGATGTATTCGAGGTGCAATTCGAGTCCAGCTATGGATTCTGCGGCTCAATTCACGCCCGGAAGCTCAGCGTGCGTTTTGAGCCGCTGACATCAGCCTAACCTTCGTCTCCCTCCATCGTCATGCTAGCGCTCGACCTGCCATGTAGAGATTGGCACGCGGAGGCGCGGAGTGCGCGGCATTTCTCCGCGTTCTCCGCGTCTCCGCGTGAGTCTTGCCAGAGCTCCGAACGCAGCGGGCTCCATCTGCATTTGATAGGCGGCCTCAACATTATTACGGCATATTGCTTTCTGCAGTGCCGCGATTACCCTCGCGCTACGTTTGAAACGGGAGGAAACCTTGAATCAAAGAATCCTGATTGGAGCATGCGCCGTCGTGATGCTGGCCGGTCTGTCCGGCGCCGATGCGAGGCCGCCGCTGCCTTACGGACCCGATACCTGCATTTCGGGATTCGTATGGCGCGAGGCAATTCCGGTGGACCACGTTTGCGTCACGCCGGGGTCGCGGGCGCTGGTCGCCGAGGAGAACGCCACAGCGCTGACCCGCCGCGCGCAGGCAGGCGGCCCTTACGGACCCAATACTTGCAGGGAAGGGTTCGTCTGGCGCGAGGCGTTCAGCGGCGACATAGTTTGCGTCACGCCGGAACGGCGCGCCGCAGTGGCCGAGGAAAACAGACTGGGGCCCAGCCGCCGCGTTCTGCATTGATTGCGGACGGCATTCCGGTTTTTGGCGCGCTGCGTCACTAAACCATTCGACGGGTGCGGGCCGGGGGAACATCCTCCGGCCCGTTCCGTTTCGAGGCTGCTCAAAATGCGCAAGTCCCTGCTGATCTCGCTGCTCGCGGCGGCGTGTTTTTCCCTGACGTCCCCTGCCGCTGGCGACGTTCGCACCGCCGCCGCCTTGCGCGACCGGGCGCTGGCGGATTCGACGGCGTGGAACCTCTTGGAATCGCTCACCACCGAGATCGGCCCGCGTCCCGTCGGCAGTCCGGCCTACAACCGTGCGCGCGGCTGGGCCGTGGCGAAGCTGAAGGCGCTCGGTTTCGCCAACATCCGCGTCGAGCCCTTCGTCAAGCCGTCGTGGTCGCGCGGTGCGGAATCGGCGGAGGTCGTGAAACCTTATCCGCTGCGGTTGTCGATCATCGGTCTCGGCGGTTCGGTCCCTACGCCGCCGGCCGGCATCGAAGCGCCCATCGTCGTCCTCAATAATTATTCCGAGCTGCTCGCGGCGGGGAACCAGGCGTTCCGGGGCAAGATCGTCGTCGTCAACCAGCCGATGACGCGCACCGAGGACGGTTCGGGCTACGGCGCGGCGGTCACGGCGCGCAACGGCAACGGCGAAGCCGCCAAGCGCGGCGCCGTAGCGTATCTCATCCGCTCGATTTCCACCGGCACGGCGCGGGCGCCGCATACGGGCGCCATCTGGGGTGTGACGGGTCCACAGATTCCCTCGGCTGCGCTCGGCGTTCCCGATGCGGATTTACTGGCGCGCATGGCGGCGCGCGGACCGGTGCGCCTTCGCCTCAAGATGGCCTCGTCGGCCAATCCCAATTCGACGGCCTGGAACATCTCGGGTGAGATCAGGGGCAGCGTGAGGCCGGATCAGGTGATCGTGGTCGGTGGCCATTTCGACAGTTGGGATCCCGGCACGGGCGCCATTGACGACGGGGCAGGCGTGGCGATCACCACGGCCGCGGCGGCGTTGATCGGCAGACTGCCGCTGCATCCGCGGCGCACCATTCGCCTCGTGATGTGGGGCTCGGAAGAAACCGGCGGTTCGTCCGACGCCTATCTTGCCGCGCACAAGGGCGAAATTGCGAAGATCGTGCTGGCAGGCGAAAGCGATCTCGGCGCCGACCGCGCCTATGCCGTCATGCTGCCCGAAGGGAGCGCGAAAGCGCCCGCGCTGGCGCCGCTCGCCGCGCTGCTCGCCCCGCTCAAGGTGTTCGTCGCGCCCGATGCGCCGAAGCACGGCGGTTCCGACATCGAAGGTTTGCAGAAAGCCGGCGTGCCGGTCGTCGCCGTCAATCAGGACGCCTCGCGCTATTTCGATTATCACCATTCTGCCGACGACACGCTCGACATCGTCGATCGTTCGCAGCTTCAGCAGAATGTTGCCGCGTGGGCGGCGCTGCTCTATTGGGTTGCAGACGGCACCGTGGATTTCCGCACCAAACCTGCACATTGAGCCGGCCGATTGCCAAGCCGGGCCTCGCGGCTCACACTGTATACGGAACGATATCGGTGCGGGGGCGCGGTTGCTGCAGCCGATTCAGATATTGCGCGAACGATGGCGCTCCAATCCGCTTGGCGTCGTCACGGCCGCGTTCGGCGTGCTCTTCATCGCAGCGATCCTTGCTGCGTGGCTGCGCGATCCGCTGCCTGCCGGCGAACAAGGGAGCGGGCAGAACGCCGAGTTCAGCCTGTCGCAACAGGCCATCACTCTCAACGGAACGCGCGAGCGTCTGATCGTACTGGAGCGCTGGAACAAGGATTCCTCCGGCGCCAGCGTGAATCTTCTGATCGTCAACACCGACGACGCGTCCGGCCGCTGGATGTTTCCCGACAACAGCCAGATCATCCTGTCGCGCGACGAGCTGCATTCCACCGATAGAGACGTCTCGCCGGTGACGGGTCTCGTGCTCACCGTGAGCACGACCGGCGGCGGGGAGAAGGCGCGGCAGTCCCTCTATCACTACAGCATCGGCGGCGGTCCGGCCGTGCGGTTCCTCACGGCAGACAGCATCGTCACGGCCCAGCAGGTCGGCTTCGACCGTTATCTCGTTGTCTACAGAAACAACAACAAATCCGCCGCAGAGACATTTTCACTGCTCGACTTCAGGTCGCTGGCGCAGAAGCCTCTGCCCGACATTCCGCAATAGAGCGCAATCGGAAAAGTGCGAAGCGGTTTTCCGATAAATTGCGCGAAGAAAAGGTCGGGTTTACTTGTACGCTTCCTGGACCGACAGCCTGCCGTTTTCCGCCACCATCGTGACCGTGATGTTGGCTGCGGAATTCTTGCCCTTCGCCCCAAAGTTCCAGACGCCGGCCACCCGTACTTCCTGGGCGCCTTCGAGCGAGGCCGCCTCTGCGTTCTTCTTGTAGAAGGCGATCACGTCCTCGGGACTGGCGTTCGTCGTGTAGGAGATCATCGTGCCCATGTCGGCCTGGTTCACCGTGACGACGGCCTTCACGTCGGCGCCCGGATAGACGGCGGCGTAGGAAGGCATGTTCTGCGGCAGCGGGATGGTGGCAGTTGAATGCTCGTCCTTGGCTGTGACGTTCACGTTTCCGATATTGACCGTCGCTTGGCCGTCTCCTTGTTTGTTCTGATCCGACTTTTTCCCGCAACCGCCGAGTACGAGACCGAACGCCACAACGAACGCCATACCGCCCAGAAAGCACTTATTCATCTGCGACCCCCTCTCAAGAAAATGGTGGCGTAAACATAGCACCAAGCCGGCGGTTGTCGAACGGCGTACCGCCAAGTACCTGATGCACAACGTATCTGTTGCCCAGCGAACAATAATTTCAAAACGCAGTGCCGCCGGAAGAAGCGACAAGGGCGAATCTCCCCGCTCGCGAACGCTTTCAGCAGTAAAGACGGCTTGACCGCGCTATACTTCCGCACAAGAACAGGGGGTGGGTCCATGCCGGGCGAAGGCGGGTTCTTTCGATTTCTTTGGCGCTTGAACGCGATCCTGGCTTTCGCGGTCGCCGTGGCCGTTCTTTGGTTCATCGCCTTGATGAGCAGGGACCGCCTGCCGCTGCCGAACCTGCTCCAGCCGGCGGCCAAGGCCGCGCCGCACGAAAGCGCACCGTCCTACACCTACGCTCTGGAACCCAATCTCCTGGTGGGAGGCCCCGAGGCCTATCCCGTCAAGCTCTACCGGCTGGTGCGCTGGGACGAGCCGCAGCGGAGCACCGCGCGCACGCCCTATGCCACCGCCGAGACTGTGAACATTCTCGTCGTCGACAAGCAAACCGGCGAGAACCATTGGCTGTTCCGCGGCTTCGACCGGACCATCCTGTCGCAAGACCCGCTGATGAGCAGCGTCGCCGTGAACGAAACCTGGGACACCGAGCGGGGATCGCCCATTCGATGTCTGATCCTTCGCGTTGCCGATACGGGCTGGCAGCAGTCGCTTTACGTCTACCGCTACGACGCGGGCGAGCCCTTGAAGATCCTGACGGCCGATCAGATCTGGATGGCCGACCAGATCGAGCGCGACAAGTATCTCGTGAGCTACAAGACGGGCGCTTCGGCGTTCTTCGCGACCTATTCGATTCCCGATTTCAAATTGCTGTCGCAGACGCCGATCCAGAGCATGCCGGAGTGACTTCACGGTCGAGGAGTGGTTTCAATGCCGGACGAGAACAGGTTCTTCCGCTTCGTGTGGCGGTTCAATGCGCTGGCGTTGGCGGTGGTCGTCCTTTTTGCGCTCGGCATTGCCGGTTACGACGCATGGAGACGGTACCATTATCACGATGCTGACAATCCCGTGGGTGGTTTTACTCCGGTTCCAAAAATTGCTGAGAAAGACGCGACCTACAGGCTCGATACGTACAGCGGCTTCAGTCTAATGGTCGGGGAGAAAAAGGAACGCCTACTTTCTCTGAAGCGTTGGGAAGGACCGCCGGAGTCCTATGGCCTGGCCATGAGCATGACTGTGCAGATGGACAGCCCTGCAGGAATGGTCGGTCTTGGCGCGGTCAACCTGCTGGTCATTGATGGCGCTACGGGCAAGAGCCATTGGATGTTCAGCGGCTATAAAAGGCTGATCCTCTCGGCTGTACTTCTCTACGAGGACGAACAGCCGGCGCTGGCTTTTCAAAACAGAGATGCGACACCTGCCGCCGGTGCCATTCTGAGAATCATAGACAAAGACACCAACGGCGATGGAAAGCTGACGCCGGATGACAGGTTATCCCTTTACGTGTATCTGCCGGGAAGCCAGCCGGTGGAGTTCCTTTCCGCGGACACTATCGTGTCGATGGATCATATCGGCAAGGACAAGTTCCTGATCGTGTACGAAAACGGAAAATCGGCATTCGCGGCGACCTACGACTCGACGATCTTCAAGCTGATCTCGCGCGAGCAACTTCCGAACGTGCCAAAATAGCCGGACACGAATCGGGAGACAGCGATGAAAGTCGACGGCCATTGCTATTGCGGCAAGATCACCTTCGAGGCAGAGGCCGACCCCGCCAGCGTCGTTGTCTGTCACTGCACCGATTGCCAGGAGTTGACGGGTACGACCTATCGCACCGTCGTCACCGCGCGCAATCTCGCGATCCTCAGCGGTACGCCGAAGGTCTGGCTCAAGCAGGCCGACAGCGGCCGTACGCGGGCCTACGCCTTCTGCCCCGATTGCGGCTCGCCCATCTATTCGGGGCCGCCCGAGGGAAGCCTTGAGTCTGTATCTCTCAGGATCGGCACGCTGCGCCAGCGCCGCGAGCTTCCTCCCGCCAGACAAATCTGGTGCCGCTCGGCTTTGTCCTGGGCGATGGACCTGAACGGCATTGCAAAACACGACAAGCAGTAGCTACGTCGGGTTCTCCAGGCTGAGCGTCTCGCTTTCTCCTACCGGTCGGGACTACTTGTACGTCTCTTGCACGAAGGTTCCGCCGTCTTTGGCCATGATCGTGACCGAAAGGGAAGCATCCCCCTTCTTTGCCGTGTAGTTGAGCGAACCCTGGATGGTCGTTTCGTTGGTCATCTTTAGGCCCGCATCCGTCGCGTTCTTCTTGTGGAACGCGAGCACTTCCTTGGGCTGCGCGGGCACCTCGTAAGCGACCATCCAACCCATCTGCGCGGCGGTCATGTCGACAACCGACATCACATTGGCGCCCGGAAACACCCTTGCATAAGGGGGCATTTTTTCCGGTAAATTGACACCCAAGGTCGCCGAATGGTTCTCGTCGAGCGCGACTTTCATTTTGAAGCCGGGGGCCTGTTTCTGCTTATCGCTTTTGTTATCGCATCCGCCGAGCGCAACAACGGATGCCAGAAGCAGTGTCGCACCGAACATCAAGCGTGTGCTCATAGGGTCCCCCAATTGTGAATGTCGGTGTCACCCTAACATCGTGCGCGACGCTATTGTTGCGGCAACGCGTCCCAGACCCCATTCGACTACTCGACGCAGAAGCAATCACAAAGGAAATGTCTCGCCGCGCTAGGTCGGGTTCTCCAAACTGAACGTCTCGCTTTCGTCGTCGTAGGAGAACAGCTCCGCGAAACGCGCCCAGCTGATGATGGCGCGCAGGGTCTCGTCGGCGGCGTCCTCGGTCATCTTGTCTTCGAGCTCGTCGACGAAGCGCCGCCGCGGCGCGGTGTGGCTGGCGCGCTCGTCGAGCACGCGGCGGATATGCGCCACGATGGGCAGATAGCTCGTCAGCGCGCGCGCGAAGATTTCCTTGCGCTCGTTGTTGTCCGCGTCGGCGAAGCGCTTTCCCGTGGGGGTGAGCTTGATGTCGCCGCCTTCCATGTCGCAGAGCCTCAGCATCTGGAGCACTTCGGCGATGGGGAACAGCTCGTCGATCTCGAGCTGGAGGTCGCCTGCGATGTCCGGCAGGTCGGCCGCTCCGTTATAGGGTGGGGCGGCCACGGCCTCGATCAGGCCGGAGATGGCGTTGGCGGAAACCGGCGTCAACGGCCCTTCGGGGATGTAGCCTGCGGTCTGCACGGGCCGGGCCCGTTCGATGCGCCGCGCCGTCATCTCGACATAGATGCGGTCGACGTAATCTTCGAAGCGCGGATCGCTGCGTTCGCGCGGATGCGGCAGGTCGATTTTGATCTCGGTGGTGACGCGGCCGGGATTGGTCGAGAACAACAGGGCTCGGTCGCACATCTGCACCGCTTCCTCGATGTTGTGAGTGACGAGGACGATGCCTTTGATCGGCAGCTTGTGCTGTGACCACAGCTCGATGAGGTCGGTGCGCAGGTTCTCCGCCGTCAGCACGTCGAGTGCCGAGAACGGCTCGTCCATCAACAGGATGTTGGGATTGACGACGAGCGCCCGGGCGAAGCCGACGCGCTGGCGCATGCCCCCGGAAAGCTCGCGCGGATAGGCGCTTTCGTAGCCGTCGAGGCCGATGAGATCGATGGCGGCCAGCGCCCGGGTGCGGATTTCCTTGTCCGGCAGGGCGAGCGCTTCGAGGCCGAGCTGCACGTTCTCCAGCACCGTCAGCCAGGGGAACAGCGCGAAGCTCTGGAACACCATCGCGATGCCCCTGGCGGGTCCTTCGATCGGCTTGCCCATGTAGCTGAGGGTGCCGTGCTGCGGGCTAGCCAGTCCCGCGATCAGTCGCAGCAGGGTGGACTTTCCCGAACCGGAACGGCCCAGGATGCCGACGATCTCGCCCTCGTGGAGGCTGAGGTCCACGCCGTCGAGCACCAGCAGGTCATCGCCGCCGGGCCTCGGGAACGACCGGCGCACGTCATGGATATCGAGCAGGGCGTCCATGTCAGACTCCTAAGCCAGCCGGAACTTGCGTTCGGCATACCAATAGAGCGGCCGCCAGAACAGCCGGTTCACCACCACCACGAAGAAACTCATCACCACGATGCCCAGCACGATCTTCGGGAAGTCGCCCTGGCTGGTGGCGTCGGCGATATAGGCGCCCAGGCCGTAGGCATGCAGGGTTCTGTGACCCCAGCTCGCGACTTCGGCGACGATGGCCGCGTTCCACGAACCGCCGGAGGCCGTGATCGCGCCCGTCACGTAATAGGGCAGCACGGCGGGCAGGCCGACCTTGCGCCACCACAGCCAGCCCTTGACCTGAAGATTCCTGCCGGCATCCCGCAGCTCGCGCGGCAGGGCGGAGGCGCCCGCGATGACGTTGAACAGAATGTACCACTGCGTGCCCAGCACCATCAGCGGCGACAGCCAGATGTCGGGGTTGAGTTCGCGCGCGACGATCAGCGAGACGACGACGGGGAAAACGAGATTCGCCGGAAAGGCGGCGAGGAACTGCGCCACGGGCTGGACGACGCGCGACAGGTGCGGCCTGAGGCCGACATAGATGCCGACGGGGGTCCAGATCAGGCTCGCCAGGGCGATCAGCACAATCACGCGGGCCAGAGTCGCAAGCCCCCGCAGGAACGCCCGGAGCACTTCCGCGAAGCCGAGAGAGGCATCGACGAAGGCTGAGATTCGCCAGGCGGCGTAGGCGCCAACCGCGACCAGGACGGCGTACCAGACCAAACCGCCGATCCTCGATGGCGCCCTTTCCAGCCTCGGGCCGCGCCCCGGCAGAGCGAACCTCCAGGTCCAACGCATCAATTTGTCGAAGGGCGTGCCCAAGGCATCGAGCAACTTCGAACGGCGGAACATCCGCAGCACCCAGGACGCGGATTCTTCGTCGCTCGGCTCGGCGTCGATGCGGAAACGGTCCGCCCAGGCCACCAGCGGCCGGAACAGAAGCTGGTCGAAGATCAGGATGACGACCAGCATCGCCAGGATGGCCCAGCCGATGGCCGCGAGACTCTTGGCCGCAATCGCCGCGGCGATATAGGAGCCTATGCCCGGCAGCACGACCGTCGTGTGCCCGACGCTGATGGCCTCGGCGGCGACCACGAAGAACCAGCCGCCCGACATCGACATCATCATGTTCCAGACCAGCGGCGGCAGGGCGAACGGCGCCTCCACGCGCCAGAACCGGGCCCAGGCGCTGAGGCGGAACATCCGGGCTGCCTCGGTGAGTTCGATGGGGACGGTGCGCAGGGATTGATAGAAGCTGAAGGCCATGTTCCAGGCCTGGCTGGTGAAGATGGCGAAGACGGCGGCCAGCTCGGCGCCCAGGATTCTCCCCGGTGCCAGAGACAGGAAGAACACCACGGTCACGGAAATGAACCCCAGGATCGGCACCGACTGGAGGATGTCTAGAAGCGGGACCAGGACCGCGCCGGCGCGCGTGCTCTTGGCTGCCCAGGTCGCGTAAGTGAATGTGAACACAAGTGAAAATGCCATCGCCACCAGCATCCTGAGGGCTGTGCGGAAGGCGTATTCGGGCAGCTGCGATGGCTCTAGGGAAATCGGACTGCGGCTCAGCGAGGCCAGCGGCTGGACTAGCTCGCGGCTCGCGTCGGCGAACAGGACGACCGCGCCCATGATGAGGATACCCGCCAGCAGGTCCCATGACCGGGGCAGCAGCCGGTTTGTCCCGATCGAGACGGGGGGCAGAATCTGCATGACGGTGGGCTCGTTGGACGGGGGGCAGGCTTTGGTGCACACAACCACGCTGCCGGTGCGAGGGCAAAGTGAATAATTGGATTGATTCCACTACGGACACGCCAGCCTGTGCAAAAGTCGGCCGGAGTTAATTTTCGCCGCAGGAACAGGGGTTTGACTTGCGCGCCCCAAGCCTTCCGGCGTAAAAGCTAGCAGGCGAAGCCCGACGGCCTCTTCATAGGCGTTTAAGGGCAGTTCGCTAACGTTAAACGAGCAGAAATCTCGGCGGGCGGAACGGCGATCCGGCGATGACGCAAGGCGCGATGCACCATGACGCAAGATGCGGATTTTCCGCAGGCGTCGCTGCGCGCCTCGCGCGTCCTTCCCTCGGTTTGCCGCACGGCCGGCTTCTCCTCCTTAGCAGCCCCTAGGCGCCGGCGGGCGCGTGTTCGCGCCGGGTGTTTAGGGGGACTTGAGGCGAAAGGAGAGATCGAAGCCGCTGAGCGCGGTGAACGGAAGGAACGTTAGGCCATGACTACGAATAGCGTAAAATCGGAACGGGTAAGAATTTTCGACACGACCCTGCGCGACGGCGAGCAGTCGCCCGGCGCCGCAATGACGTTCGAGGAGAAGGTGGTGGTCGCCGAATTCCTCGACGTGATGGGCGTCGACATCATCGAGGCGGGTTTTCCCATCTCTTCGCCGGGCGACTTCGAGGCGGTGTCGGAAATCGCAAAGCGCGTGAAGAACGCCACGGTGTGCGGACTGTCGCGCGCCGGCTTTAAGGACATCGATCGCGCGGGCGAGGCGGTGAAGGCGGCAAAACGGCCGCGCATCCACACCTTCATCTCCACCAGTCCCGTCCACATGAAGCACAAGCTCAACATGGGGGCGAATGCGGTGCTCGATGCGGTGGGCGTCTCGGTGGCGCACGCGCGCAATTTGGTGGACGACGTGCAGTGGAGCGCGGAGGACGCCACCCGCACGGAACATGACTTTCTCTGCCGCTGCGTCGAGCTGGCGATCCGTTCGGGCGCCACCACGATCAACATCCCCGATACGGTGGGCTACGCCACGCCGCAGGAGTTCTACGATCTTATCCGCATGCTGTTTGAGCGCGTGCCGAACATCGACAAGGCGGTGATCGCCACACATTGCCACAACGATCTGGGACTTTCCGTTGCCAATTCTCTGGCCGGCGTGCTGGCGGGCGCCCGCCAGGTCGAATGCACCATCAACGGCATCGGCGAGCGCGCCGGTAACGCGGCGCTGGAAGAGATCGTCATGGCGCTCAAGGTGCGCAAGGACATCATGCCGTTTACGACGGGCATCAATACGACGATGCTGTCGAAGGCTTCCAAGCTGGTGTCGAACGTCACCGGCTTCCCCGTGCAGTACAACAAGGCGATCGTCGGCAAGAACGCCTTCAGCCACGAAAGCGGCATCCATCAGGACGGCATGCTGAAGAACGTCGAGACCTACGAGATCATGCGTCCCGAGGAAGTGGGCGTGAAGGAGACCTCGCTGGTGCTCGGCAAGCTGTCGGGCCGCCACGCCTTCCGCGACAAACTCGCCCAGCTCGGTTACGAACTGGCCGATGCGGCCTTCGAGGACGCCTTCCGCCGCTTCAAGGCGCTGGCCGACAAGAAGAAGAGCGTGTTCGACGAGGACATCGTGGCGCTGGTGGACGACGAGATCGTCCGCGCCCAGGACCTCATCATGGTCAAGTCCTTGCGGGTGATGACGGGCGTGGGAATCCCGCCCTCGGCCGAGATGACGCTGACGATCGAGGGCGAGGACAAGACGGCGGAAGTCACCGGAGACGGTGCGGTAGACGCCATCTTTAACGCCATCCGCGAGCTTTATCCCCATACCGTCGCCTTGCAGCTCTACCAGGTGAATGCGGTGACGGAAGGCAGCGACGCCCAGGCCAATGTCAGCGTCAGGCTCGAAGAAGACGGAAGGACTGTTACGGGCAGGGGGGCGGACACCGACACGCTGGTGGCATCCGCCTACGCTTATGTTAATGCTCTCAATAAGCTGTTGGTGAAACGCAAGAAGCAGGTCCCCGAGACCCTGAACGTCGCACGATGACACAGGCCGGCCCCGACGATGCTCCGCCGGGGCCGGTTTTCACGGTACGACAGTTGCAGGGAAAGGTGTCCAAGCTCGAAAAAGAAATGGCAGGTTAAGCATGNNCTGTCGAGCGATATGGCGATCGACCTCGGAACCGCGAACACTCTGGTGTACGTGAAGGGGCGAGGGATCGTGCTCAACGAACCCTCCGTCGTCGCCACTATCAATCGAGGGGGCAAGAAACAGGTTCGTGCCGTCGGTAACGACGCGAAGATGATGCTCGGCAGGACGCCCGGCAACATCGAGGCGATCAGGCCGATGCGCGACGGCGTCATCGCGGATTTCGAAATCGCGGAGGAGATGATCAAGCACTTCATCCGCAAGGTGCATAACCGCCGGTCTTTCGCCAATCCCATGATCATCGTCTGCGTGCCTTCGGGTTCGACGGCGGTGGAACGGCGCGCCATTCAGGAATCGGCGCTCCAGGCGGGCGCGCGGCGCGTCTTCCTCATCGAAGAGCCGATGGCGGCGGCAATCGGCGCGGGGCTGCCGGTCAGCGAACCGACGGGTTCGATGGTGGTGGACATCGGCGGCGGCACCACGGAAGTGGCGGTACTGTCGCTCGGCGGCATCGTCTATTCGCGCTCGGTGCGCGTCGGCGGCGACAAGATGGACGAGGCGATCATCGCCTATATCCGCCGTCACCAGAATCTCTTGATCGGCGAGGCCAGCGCCGAGCGCATCAAGAAGGAGATCGGCTCGGCGGCGCCGCCCGCGGATGGCACCGGCGTGACGCTGGAGATCAAGGGCCGCGACCTGCTCAACGGCGTGCCGAAGGAGATCACGATCACCCAGCGCCACATCGCCGAAGCTTTGGCCGAACCCGTGGGCGCCATCGTCGAGGCGGTGAAAGTGGCGCTCGAAGCCACGCCGCCGGAACTGGCCGCCGACATCGTGGACAAGGGCATCGTGCTGACGGGCGGCGGTTCGCTGCTCGCCAATCTCGACCAGGTTCTGCGCGAGGAGACGGGGCTGCCCATCTCCATCGCCGACGATCCGCTGTCTTGCGTGGCGCTCGGGACCGGACGGGTGCTGGAGAACACCAAGATCATGCGGCACGTGCTTTCGACCGCCTTCTAGGAGGGCGGTGCGTTGGAGAGAGTATGGGTAACGGGACCTGGAGGATTGCGCGAGCACGCGGCGGAGCGCACCTGCCGCTGGTGATCGTCGCCGCCCTCGCCGTGGCGCTCATTCTCATCGGCAAGGCCCAGTCTTCCCTATTCGACCGCGCCCGGACCAACGTCGTCGATTGGATGCGGCCGGCGCTCGTGGCCACGCGCGCACCGATCGAGGGGATGAGCCGCTGGCTCGGCTCGATCGGCGAAATCTTCGTGGTCTACCAGGAGAATCTGAAGCTCAAGGAGGAGAACGCCCGCCTGCGCCAGTGGCAGAACACGGCAATCGTCCTCAACGACCGCATCAAACGCTACCAGCTTCTGCTGCATGCGGCGCCCGATCCGGCGCTGTCGAGCGTGGTGGCGCGGGTCATCGGCCGGGCAAGTCATCCTTTCCTTCAGACCATGATCCTGGATGCGGGCCGCCAGGACGGGATCAAGCCGGGCCAGGCGGTGGTGGACCAGCGCGGCATGATCGGGCGCATCTTCCTCACCGGCGAGCGTACCAGCTGGGTCATTCTCCTCACCGACCTGAACAGCCGGGTGCCCATCTCGATCGAACCGGATACGGTGCAGGCGATCATGGCGGGCGACAACACGCTGGAGCCCGCCATCGAGGCGCTGTCCGAGCGCATCCCGTTGAAGCCGGGAGCCCAGGTGGTCAGTTCCGGCGACGGCGACATCCTGCCTGCCGGCATTCCCATCGGGATCGTGGTGGAAGACGGCGGACGTTATCGCGTGGCGTTGTTCGCCGACCAGACGACGGCGCAGGACGTGCAGATTCTCGATTTCAAGCAACCTCTGGAGCATCCGCCGGCCGCCTCGCCGAAGGACCTGCCGGTGACCGCCGCAGGCCTGCCGCCCGTCGCCTCGCCGCGGGTTGCGGCCCCGCCCGTGCTTCAGCCGGTGGTGCCTGCGCCGCAGCCCGTCTTCAAGCCCGCCTCCACTCCGCAGAATCGGAATACGCCGCCGGCGGACGAAGAGATCGACAACGACGTGCCCGATACCGGCAATCAATGAGGCCGGTCATGGAGCGTATGGGCAACCTCATGTGGGCCAGGATGTTCGGAAACATCGTTCCGGTCTTGTGCGGGGTGCTGGGCGTCTTCATCTCCAATCTGCCGTTCTCGATTCTGGGCGACTGGCTGCCTTCGCCGCTCTATGCGCTGATGCCGGTCTATTTCTGGTGCTTGGTGCGCCCCGATCTGATGTCGCCGGCCTGGGCATTTCTCATCGGGGTGCTGCACGACGTGCTGTCCGGCGGACCGCCGGGCATCTGTGCCGCCTCGTTCGTCGCCACCTATGCCGTGATCGACAGGCAGCGCGACGCCTTCGCGGGACTGCCGGGCCTGGGAGCGCTGCTCGGCTTCGCCACCGCGGCGTTGATCGCCAGCTCCGCGAGCTACGTCATCTTCGCGCTGTACAACTGGAGTCTGTTGCCGGTGTCGCCCTACGTTAAGGAATTCGTGGTGACGGCGGCGCTATATTGGCCCGTGCTGTTCGCGCTCAACTGGATTCATCGCAACTTCGTCGGACCGTTGCGGAGCGAGATGTTCTGATGCCGCTGTTCGACCGCAAGGACAAGAGCCGCTACGCGAGCTTCACGCGCCGCAGCCTGATGGTGTCGGGCGGCATGACGGCCGTGCTGGCGGTCCTGGCCGGGCGGCTTTACCAGCTCCAGATCCTCAACGGCGACCAGTACATGACGCAGGCCGAGGACAACCGCGTCAGCCAGCGTCTGGTGTTTCCGCCGCGCGGGCGCATCATCGACCGCTTCGGCGTCGAATTGGCGACCAACCGGCGGAACTATCGCGTGGTGATCGTCGCCGAACAGGCCACCGACGGCATCGAAGCAGCGCTCGACGCGGTGGGCAAGATCATCGAGCTCACGCCGCACCAGCGGGAACGCGTGCTGCACGACATCGCGGCGAACAAGAAATTCGCGCCGGTTCCGATCGCCGAGAATCTGAGCTGGGAAGAGTTTGCGCGGCTCAACCTGCATCTTCCCTATCTTCCCGGTGTCCAACCCGACGTCGGCGACACGCGCGACTATCCCTACGGGGCCGAGATCAGCCATGTGCTGGGCTACGTGGCGGCGGCGAGCCAGCAGGACCAGAAGGGCGACGACGACCCGCTGCTCTCCCAGCCCGGGTTCCGGGTCGGCAAGCGCGGCATCGAAAAGCAGTTCGACGCCGAGATGCGCGGGCAAGCGGGCGCCAGCCGCGTCGAGGTCAACGCCTACGGCAGGATCATCCGCGAGCTGAGCAACGTGCCCGGCCGGGCCGGAAGCGACGTCTACCTCACCATCGATTGCCAGTTACAGCGTTATGTGGAAGAGCGCCTGGGCAACGAGAGCGCGGCCTGCGTCGTCATGGATGTCGCCACCGGCGACGTCCTGGCGCTGACCTCGACGCCGGGCTACGACCCCAATCTGTTCAACGTCGGCATCAGCAACGACCAGTGGCGCACGCTGACGAGCGACGACCACAAGCCGCTGCTCAACAAGGCGCTCGGCGGCTCCTACCCGCCGGGATCGACCTTCAAGCCGGCGATGGCTATGGCGGCGATGGACAACGGCTTGGCGGACCTGCAGGTGTTTTGCACCGGCTCGGTGACGCTCGGCAATCACACCTTCCATTGCTGGAAGAAGGGGGGCCACGGCCACGTCGGTCTGCAGCGCGGCATTCAGGCGTCGTGCGACGTCTTCTTCTACGAGATCGCCCGGCGCCTCGGCATCGACCGCATGGAGGCGGCGGCGCGGGCTTTGAGCCTGGGTGCCCCCACCGGCATCGAGCTGCCCGGCGAGATCGGCGGCTTCATCCCCAGCCGGGCCTGGAAGCTGGCGCGCTACGGCGTTCCCTGGCAGCAGGGCGACACGCTCAGCGCCGGCATCGGTCAGGGCTATGTGGTGGTGACCCCGCTCCAGCTCTGCACCTTGACGGCACGGCTGGCGAGCGGCAAGGCGGTCGTTCCTCGCATCGCTCATGTGGTCGGCACGGCGCTGCAGCCGAGGCCGCTGCCGGCGGCGCTGCCGTTCTCCGACAAGGCTTTTGCCGTCGTCCGGGCAGGTCTCAACGACGTGTGCAATACGCCCGGCGGCACGGCCTATGCCTGGCGTATCACTCAGCCGGGTTTCGAGATGGCGGGCAAGACCGGCACCGCCCAGGTGCGCCGCATCTCCAACGAGGAACACCTGACCGGGGTCCGTAAGAACGAATCCCTGCCCTGGAATCTGCGCGACCACGCGCTGTTCTACGCCTATGCACCGGCTGCCGCGCCGCGCTACGCCTGCGTGGTGCTCATAGAGCACGGTGCGGTCGGCGCGCATCCGCAGGTTCAGATGACGCGCGATATCCTGTTGTTCGCCCAGCAGCGCGATCCGGTGAGGCTGCCTACGGCTTACCCGATGCAGGCCGTCCAGTCGGCGCCGGAAACGGGGGGAACATGACGCTTCGCCCCTATGCCGCCGCGCGCCGGACGCTGTCGATCGTCGAGAAGCTCTATGAGATCAACTGGGGCCTGGTGCTGGTGATCGCCATTCTGGCCTCTATCGGCATCGCCATGCAGTATTCGGTGGCCGGCGGGGCGTGGTCGCCCTGGGCCGACAAGCAGACGATCCGCTTCGTCATCGGCTTTGCGGTGATGATCGTCGTGGCGCTGGTCGACATCCGCTATTGGATGAAGATCGCCTATCCCGCCTATTTTATCTTTCTGGCACTGCTCGCCGCGGTGGAGGTGGCCGGCCACGTCGGCTTGGGCGCGCAGCGCTGGATTTCGCTGGGACTGTTCGATCTGCAGCCTTCCGAGCCGATGAAGATCGCCATGGTGCTGGCGCTGGCGCGGTTTCTGCACGGCCAGAGCGTGGAGGACGTCTCCAAGCCCCTGCGCCTTTTGATCCCGCTGGCCATGATCGGCGTGCCGGCGCTGCTGGTGGCGATCCAGCCCAATCTCGGCACCACCATCATCATCGTCTTGGACGGCGCGTCCATTCTGTTCCTGGCGGGCCTCTCCTGGTGGTGGATACTGCCCACCCTTGGAGCGGGCGCGGCGGCCGTTCCCCTGGCCTGGAAATTCGTGCTGCACGACTACCAGAAGGCCCGCGTGCTGACCTTCCTCAAGCCCGAATCCGACTCTCTGGGAGCGGGCTGGAACATCGCGCAGGCCAAGATTGCGGTCGGCTCGGGCGGGGCGTCGGGCAAGGGCTTCCTGCAAGGCACGCAGAGCCGGCTCAACTTCCTGCCGGAGAAGCAGACCGATTTCATCCTGACCAATTTCGCCGAGGAGTTCGGCTTCGTCGGCTGCATTGCGCTGTTGATCCTGTTCGGGGCGGTGATCTGGTACGGCGTGCAGACCGCGATGAGCGCCCGCAGCCAGTTCAGCCGCCTCCTGGCGATGGGCATCACGCTCAACTTCTTCTTCTACATCATGATCAACGGCGCGATGGTGATGGGGCTCATTCCGGTGGTGGGTATTCCCATGCCGCTGATCTCCTACGGCGGCACGGCGATGATCGCCGTGATGTTCGGCTTCGGGCTGCTGCTCAGCGTGCACGTGCACCGCCAGGTCGAAATTCCGCGCCATTCGCCGGGAATCATCTGAGGTGCAGGGCCGCGTGCTTCGAGGGCCGCCGTCGATACGCTGGCGCTACCGACCCTGAGGTGCGACCCCGCACTTGTTGCGGGGGAGCCTCGAAGGACGGCGGCCACCTCAGCATGACGCGGCCCTGCATCTCGGATGACGTGACGGTTTTGTCTGACCGCACGCGGCTCTAAAGCACCGGATACGCTCGCCTTTCGGCCCCTGTGGAGCGGTCCCTGTCGCGCATGGACAGGTGCGGCCCCCTCTGCTATAGGCCCGCCTCCCGGTGGGGTGATTAGCTCAGGCGGTAGAGCAGCTGACTCTTAATCAGCGGGTCACAGGTTCGAGCCCTGTATCACCCACCAATTTCAATGGCTTAGACGTGTCCCCGTCCTGTTAAGATGAAAAACCTATCCCGGGACACGCCGGGGGACACGATTTCTTGATGCGGCAGCCAATGCGCGGCGGGCCTTCGTATGGCTGCGGTTTTCTTCAGATTGGCGCGCGTCGCCGTTAGCCCTTCGTTCAGCGCTGCGGATTACCCTTCTTCAATAGGTTGTAAGGTGAGGAGGGTTCAACATGCAGTATGCAAACCGCGGCTTGGTGACGGCCGCAATCTTGCTCACCATCGGCTTTGCGGTTGGTGCCTGCGAAATTCAACGCGCCCAACAGGCGTCCGACGCCCAAAAATCGATGGTCGGAATGCCAAAAGAACAAGTCCTTTCTTGCATGGGGGCTCCGGCTAATAGAGCTGTCGTCGGTGGAACCGAAGTGTGGACATATAATTCCGGCGATGATCGTACCGATACAGTCGGTGTGGCGAATGCATGGGGCGGCTGGGGCCATGCGTTTGCGGTTGGCTCAAGCACCTCGACATCGCGATCCTGCAAAATCGACGTTGTGATGAACAATGATCGTGTGCGGCGGGTGAACTACACCGGACCGACGGGCGGGCTGCTCACCGAAGGGGAGCAATGCGCTTATGCGGTCAGCAATTGTGCGCAGATGACCTCCTCAGATTATGCAACGCCAGTGGCAACACCTCAATCGATACAGCTAACCCGGCAAACGGATCGGCTAGAGGATGGCACGCCTGCCGCCGGGCTTGGCAACGAAGGAACTCCACGACTGGCCGCATGCACGAAGGAAGAGGAAGCGTTGGTGAAATTGGCCAAGGAAAATGGGTACCAATACCATTCAAATTGCGTTCCTCGGCATTAAGGCGGTTCGCGCTGAGGAGGGCACCATGTCAGACGATCCTGCTCCACGGGAGCTTCGCGAGTTCTTCAATCGGGCGGTCGCAACGTTCGTGAATTGGCGCCGCTCTGGAATAGAGCCGCGCTTGGTCTACATCCGCCGGGATGGCGTTCATATTGACTGCACAATCCCTTCGGCCTGCGATACTGTGCGCTTGTTTGACGATCCCATGCCGGAACACCTGTGCAATGTTTTGCGCGAAGAAGCACGCCACTTCCACGGCAATAGTTTTCACCTGGAGCATTGTACCTATGCAGATGGTGCGAGGTGCCTTCAGTTGCTCTATGACGCCCAATTGGCGATTGAAGAAGAAACTCGCGAAAACGGGCGTTAACGGACACTGCGCATGCCGTCATGCGCAATTCGCATCAAGGTCCGCTCAGTGCGAGTAGCGCGTTGCGGTTCTGCAAGACGGCGCCACCGACTATGAAAGCTACCGCAGTAATCCATTTATGCGACCGGTGAAACAAACCCAGCAACGTGAACGGCGCGCGCACGATCAACAGAATGAAAATTGCTGCATAGCCTGCGTTGGCCAAGGCAATGCCGAGCATGTCAAACCAAGGCATCTGCGGCCGTTCATAGAACCCGCACCAGAATATTGAGAGTACGGGCAGAACCAGGACAAGCAATGTCTGACTTGGAACGATAAAGCCCGCGTTACCAAGAACAGCGAGTTCACGCCTGCTCGCCAGAGCGGACGCTGCCAGACTGAACACGACGACAATCGCAATAAACGCTGCGAGCACCGATATTACATTGCCCACGAAGCGGTCCCCATGCTTCGTCGGCCAACCTATTCCGCGACGATAAGGTTGTCACTACCATTGCCGCCAGTGGGGGACGTATCCCGCGCTCTGCGACTGAGAGCCGACAAGCCGCAGCCATAGTCTGAGCCGCACGGATGGCTTCCTACGCCCGTGTGAGCTTGAATGATCCTTTTGGTTCAACTGTCTCGGTAAAGGCCCTTGGCAAAACGGTAGATCATTCGCCACTGGGGCATCAACGGCCCATCCTCGGCAAGTTTTTTGGCGAAATGGTAGATTGATCGCCACCGAGGCACCATCCACGTCTCCCGCATTATCCGAAGCAACTTATCTCCGGAAAGCGTGTTGTACTTGATAAGTGCATCGGCAACCGCAGTGACCGTTCGCCAAACATCCTCCCTTTCAATGAAATCATATGTGTTGCACACTAGTATTTCGAGTGGAACAGGTTCGCTGGCAAACGCCAGAAAGCGTTTTGCGTCCTTAATATCGCGACCTTTTTGGTGAAAGGCGATAATTTCCGTCGCGGACCAATGGCGACGGCCGCACGAGACAACAAGTCTATCTTCGGCAACCGGACCTGCTAAGCAGACCATCGTGTCCAATGTCACGGCGCGGTCATAGAAACCTGGAATTGAGCGGGAGTGCGGTTCACGGAAAAACCGCCGTTCTTGGTGCGCATGACGGCCGAGTACGTATCCTTGCATTATGCCTGGATCGGCCTCTGGCATTTTGGCCCAATCAAAGAACGCGGCGGGCGATAGGATTGAAGCCCGCGCCGGAGGCCGCATGCCACCACCAATTTCCACGCTGACGCGCCATAACATAACAGCGTGCCCAGCTTCGTGGAACGCTAACGCACGGCGGTTTATTTCGAGCATGTGCCGTGCGAGGTCGCGCTCTTGTTTGGTTCCGTTCCTGAGAGCGCGGCAAAAGTCATGCAAGGTGTCACCCACGGTGGCATCCCTATCAAGATGGCACCAATAGGGGAGTCACTATGCAGACGCGCGGTCAAGCCAATCTAACGGCGATGGTTACTCCTTACCAATCGAGCGGGTTTTCGTCACAATGTCACCCCCTTCCCGTTGCCAGAAGATGCTGGGCCTGTTGGATCAACTGAAGAGCGACGGCCGCGCCATTGGATGCCACAATCTTATGGAGGTCCATTTCGCGGCGGCTGGCTTTGCGTAGCGTCGTTTCCGCCGCTTTGATTTGAGCGTCCGCATCCGAACCCAGGGCGCTTTCGAGGACGGCGGTTTGAGCGCGGCCCCATACCTCGCGCTCAACGTCGTTCATGCGCCCGGTCTGTTGCACAGCGTCTAGGTGGGCGTGGACAAGCGATTGCGCGTGAGCCGGTGGCAGCTTCAGTTCCGCGGACAACGCCGCAAATTCAGAACGGAACCCGTCCACGGCGGCGGCTGGCGTGTTGTCGGGAAGCCGGTAGTCGATATGCAGGTTATAGTCCGCCGGGGCTAAGTCGCGGTCGGTCAAGCTCCCGCCACCCTTCGCAATCTTCAGGTCCAGCGCCGTTAGTCGCGCGACCGCGTCGGGATCGCCGCGCAAATACTTTGCAACGAACTCGCTATCGCCCATAAGCTGTTCCTTTGTCTGGCAGGCAAGCTCGGTCGAGTTGCCCACTATCGGCGCTGCTTTCCGGGCTGCCAACTGCCTGTTCGCTTCATCAACGGGCATCCCGTTTCTTACGAGGGCCGCCGCGTACTCACGCAAGCTAGCCTCAGATGCATCGGAGCCTGCGGCTGCAAGCGGATCGGGTCCAAAGTCCACGGCGTTCACTTCATCGCTCATTGTCATACTCCACATTCATGGGGCCGATGGTTGCTTTCGCCGCGATTGGCCCATAGACCGCGGCATGGATGGGTTTAGTCCCAGGGGTTGATTTCTATGTCGCGTGCCATTGCAGGGCTGTCGCTTGCCCGCCCGTTCCGGTGGGGATCAAACAAAACAGGGCGGGCGTGGCGCAGTGCCATCACGCCGACGCGCGTGGCGGACATGAGGTCGTCCCGCACCTTCACAAGTTGGCCGTCTTTGCGGTGATATTGTCTGTATTCCTCAAACCAATCGGAGCATGTGGCGAACACCTTCAGGCGCGACGTGGAAAAACGCTCCTGCATTTCTAGAATGCCAAGCTCGGTTGAGTTCGAACCATCTGGAAACGTCGCGTGCTGGGGCAGCATATTCAGCCCGTGCGCTTTGTATACCTTCGCCAACGGCTCAAGCCTGCCCTCAAACTCACGGCGCTGACTAGCATCCTGGGGCCATCCCACAGGGACTTTGCCGCCCCATTTGTTGAGTACCAGCTTCATCGCTTGCGCGTGTTGCAGCGGCAGAGCGTCGGGCATGCGGATGCAATGGACCACGTAGACAACGTCCGTGTCCTTGTTCCATGCGAGCAGCGCGGCGGCAAATGGATGCCCGACGCCGGGATCGATGCCCCACAACAGCGCGTAGTGCGCCGGTATCTCGAATGCTTCCGTCGTGATTGCGGCTTCGGCAACCTGAAACACCTTGCCGGAGCCGAGCATGGGAATGCCGCGGGCGCGGGCTTCGCGCTCATGCGGCAGATAACCGGCAAGGATTTGCTCCTTCTTCTTGAGCGAGATGTGCCCCACGTCATCAATAGTCATAATGGTGACGGAACGATCTGGGGAGCTTTCATTCAGGAACCGCATGACGACTTTTGACATACCTAATAGCGGGGTAAAGGTCGTCATCAGCATCCCATCGGTAGCAGTGATGCGAGCGAGACACTCGGCGTAAATTTCCTCATCTGGCTCCTCGTCGTCCCAAATAAAGTCTTTGCTGTCACCCTGAAATTTGGCGCGACCTTGCTCGTACGACTTAAACTGCAAATTGCTGACGCCACCGCTCTTGTGCCGAACCTGAAGTGTGTCAAAGCTGTCCGAAATACCGTGTCCCACGGACGGCAAGCCGACAAATGATGACTTCGGGATCATGCCGGTGCCGAATGTTTCGCCGCGCCCACCCGGCCCGCATAGCTTTTTCTGTTGCACATCGCGAACAACCAGTGAGCTTTCGCCCGCGGCCCAACCGGATACTGGCCTATCCCAGCGCCGACCTGTCCACCAATCGGGGTACTCGCCTGTCAGATGACATGCTGTTTCGAATGCGCCCGCTTCCGACTTGCCAAGCTGATTGCCCGCCATCAGGAGTCGTTCGCGATGCGTCAGCCCGGCGTTGAAGAATTCAATTTGCTTCGCGTAAGGTACAAACGAGCGCATCCTGTTGAAGCGCTTTGCTTCGGCTTGTTGCTCCAACAGCTTCAGGACTTCATCCTTGCGCGTCATTGGCGACCTCCTTCAATAGATCGCCGCGCCCCGCATCTTCCATCGCATCAAAGAATTGCCGGATGGCATACAGCCGAGCACCGGTATTGGCCTTCGGATCGTCCATGACGCCGCGCAGCGCATTACACGCGCGCACGGCGGCGAAGATGTTTTGGAACTCAGGGTCTTTTGTCGATGCTGGTTTGTTCGATGCCATAGGAACCCTGTTGTGTCTGGCAGGCACAGTGCTTTCCGCCATGAACGCGGGTGCAGTGCTTGCCGCCACTCTGACCTGTTCGACTTTGGCAGGCAGCCTGTCCCACCAGCCCCGCTCAACACCACGACGGTAGAGCAGAGCCGCATCGTCTTTGTCGGAAGCCGACGCCGCCGAAGCCATCGTCCTAAGAAGCAGCGCACGGATGTCATGCGCCGTGCGGCTCAGGAAACGGTCCTCGGAATGCAGGCGCCAATAGGCTGTGTCCACGGTATCTTCGCTAGGCCAATCGATCTGACTTTCGAGCGAAGCCGGTTCGCCGTAACGTGGCGCACGATGCGGGCCGTATTTCCGCACAAGGCGGCGAAGAAAATCGCGAGCCCAATCGTCAATCATGACAGTTGCTCCAGTTTGAAAAGGGGTGCAGGCCACCAGCCCAACACGGAACCGGCCAACAGGAATTGCATCGCCCGGATGCGAACCACGGGCCGTTGCCAAGGGTCAGCGGCAACCTCGCGCAACCATCGGGACAAGTGCGACGTTGCTTCAGGTAAGCCCCGAACAGGGACACCGCGCCGGGCAAGAGCGAGCAAATCTTCTATTGCCGTCAATCGAAGATCGGCGTCCGCCGCGCCGTTGCGTGCTATCCGGCAACTTTCGGCGGCGACATCGCGGGCCTGCTCCAATGCTTCGCCCGCCAGCCTTCCAAGCACTGCATCTGCCCGGCGACCTTCGGCCATCGTGTAGGCGTTCCAATGCCGCTGTCTGGCGCTCATGGTGCAGGCCCCAACAAGTCGGAAATGTCGTCATCCTGACCGGAGAGATATTCTTCGAGGTCGCTTTGCCTGCCCTGGGCTGCCGCATAGCGGGCCTTCAACTCGGCCGTGCGTTGGGCGCGGGCTTCCGCCTTCAGCCGCTCCCGGTCTTCTGGCGCGGCAGCCCGTAGCTTGCGGCGCCGCTTGTTCTCCCTGTCGCGCTCTTCCTGCCGCGCGGCGTCCTCCGCTGTCGGTTCCGCAGGGACTTCCGAAAATTCTGCGTCCACAATGCGCTTCGGATCGATCAAAAGCTTTTGCGCTTCGACCTGGGGCAAACCGAGTTCGGCCGCCAAGGCTAGAATGCGCCGGTCTTTCTCGACTTCAGAAAGCTGGTGCTCCACAAGAACATGGCTTTCGTTCACGACACTCAGCCCGCCGCGGTTCATCAATTCAATGGCAGCTTTGATCCGGTCACGCGGCTCTACCTTCGGATCATCACGCAACGTGACGAGCGTGCGCACGCTGTTCGGTCCTTCCGACTTCAGGACCTTCTTGCTCTCTTCGATGATGGCTGCAACGATGTCTTCCCGGTGTGCGAGCACGTAGCCGGTAGACTTTGCCCCGTCGTGGCACCCGCCGCTATACCCGGCGCGCTTGGCGGCTTCCGTGTTATTGTCGCCGTGGCGCACTTTGGCGATGACGAAAGCGCGTTGCGGGGGACTGAGGGCCAACATTGCTGGTCCGCAATCGGCATCCTGCACGACGATAAGCGGCACCAATGGTCTACCTTGGAATTTCCCTGCGTTGGTCTTGCTCATTGGTTCACTCGGTAAATGAAGTCGTTTTCGTTTGCGGCTCTCGCTACATCCGCTTCAGCCGCCTTTGTGCTGGCAAGGCGCGGGCAAGACCCTCCGGCACCCCCACCCCGGTCTTTTCGGGTGGCAGCGGACCAATGGGCGCGCGTGTTGATGCGAAGCATTGCGCCGGGACCATCCCCTTCAACCGGACGTGTATCGGGCGCATGTCGGATGGCAGCGCGTTGAACTGTCAGCGCACCGGGAAGCGATTGTGCGCTGTGCGTACAAGTGCGGCGCATTGACTCATGGGCGCAGTACGGAAGCAGCGGAATGCGCGAATAACGCTGCAAAACCATTGGTATAAGCCGAAATAAACCACATGTATAAAATCGCCTACCGTTCGGAGCGCAATTGCATACATTAGGTTTGGCAATGGAGTGAAGCCAATGGCAAACGGAAAATTCGTGAGTTACTTGCGCGTTTCGACCGACAAACAAGGACGCAGCGGCTTGGGCCTTGAGGCGCAACGCGAGGCGGTTCGCGTCTATCTCGACGGCGGCAAGTGGAAACTGATAGCCGAATTTGTCGAAGTCGAAAGCGGTAAAGACGACAACCGGCCTAAGCTCAAAGAGGCGTTGCACCGGGCCAAGGTGACGGGCGCTACGCTGATTATCGCCAAGTTGGACCGCCTCTCGCGCAATGTTGCGTTCATCGCCAATTTGCGGGAAAGCGGCGCGAAATTCGTTTGCTGTGACCTTCCTGATGCAAACGACTTGACGATCCATCTCTTCGCGGCGATTGCCGAGCATGAGCGCAAGTTGATTTCCCAACGCACGATTGCGGCGATGCAAGCAGCGAAGCGCAGCCCAAAATGGCGCCGCGAACACCCGAACGGCTTTGGCAATCCCAATGGGGCCAAAGCATTGCGTGGCATCGGCAATGACGCAGCCGTCGCGAAGCTCAAGGCCGATGCTGACACGTTCGCCGCGGACACCTTGACTACCATTGCGGATATCCGCGCTAACGGAGCGACTACGTTGCGGGAAATAGCCGACGAATTGAATGCGCGGGAAATCCTCACGGCGCGGGGCGGGCAATGGCACGCCTGTACAGTGCGCAACGTGCTGAACCGCACCAAGGCTGATATGGCGGGGTGAAGGCATGGGAATTACTCCGGTGTCTTTCCCGTAATCGTCGCAATCGTTTGGGCCGTTGCCTGCTTCATACGTTTGGCAAGCGGCGCAATCTCAGAAGGTCTGTGCTGAAATCCCATTTCAGGTAGCGCACTGCCGGGCAACGCACTGCCGCCTTGGCCGCCCATGTCGTGCGGCAAGTCCCCGGGCAGCGCGGACACGCGATGCATTTCGCAGCGCACGAGGCGTACGAGCGGATCATGCTCCACTTCGGCGCCGCTAAAATCGAAACCGGCAGCCTGAGCGGTGTGCAGGGCTTTCGTGCTGCGCTCGATTAATTCGTGATATGCAGCGGCGGCTTCCGTGACCGCAACAGAGAACCGCTCGGCAGACTTATCGCGGGCGGCAAGGTGCTGCCGAAGAGCGTTGAGTTGCGTTTTCTGCAACATCGCCCTGTGAGCCCGGAGGGCGGCGTCATCGCGGGCCAAGGCGGCGATATGGGCGGCAGTCAGGGTGTCCACATTGGCGCGTGCGCTGGCAAGCTGCTTCAGAAGCTCGGCAAGGCGGGCTGACGCGCCAGCCTCGCCCAACACTTCGGCAAGCGCTGCATCACCGTGCTGGCGCTCCAGGTCGGAAAGTTCGGCCTGTGCAAAGTCCAAGCGCTTCGCGATGGCTGGCGCTTGCGGTAGACCGGCAGCCGGTTTCGCACCGGACCCGCCGCGGAAATTTTCAATCAATGACATTATGGACTCCTACTTGTTGATGCTGGTTGAAGTGGGCGCCGTGGACTCCAGCAAGGCCGTAGGCGGCGAAGGGTGGCTGCCGCGTGGCGCAAGCCATCGGCGGGACGAAACGGCCGCGTGCCAGCGCCCTGGAGTCCACGAAGGACAGAAAGAGCCTCCAGCCCGGTCGATCCGAACGCCCCGAGGGCACAAGGCATGGCCGTAGCCGGGACTGGAGGCGAAGAGGGTGCTCCCAGGATGCGGTGTGGTCGCGGCCAAGCGGCTCCGCGATCCTGGGAGCGAGCGCGCCAAGCTGGCTTTCGGCGACGGCCGACGGAGGGCAGCCGCGCCGGGCTTGGGCGCTATGGGGTATATACTCAACATGAGTATTATTCAGTGAGGGCGGCACACAAGCGGACGTGCGCAAAAGCGGGGAGCGACGCGCACGCGGCGCTGACACAGCATCCGCCCTGACTTCATTTACCGGCGCGGTAGAAGGCCGCTTTGAGAGAATGGATTTTGAAGGCCAATAATTTGAGGGAAACCCAAAACGACACATGTGGGCTCTCCTAGAGAGCGCCCAATCTGTCGTTTCCATGGGCGCGGGGTTGTACCCGGGTGCCGTTTGTCGTTTGTGCATGTCGTAAGTCACTGCTGCGACTCCGATTTCAAAACGACACTTTGAAAACGACACATCTGACGAACCGTCGTTTTGAAACGACACTTGAAACGACAGGCTCATTTCAACCCTCCCGTTTCGTCTGCTTGCTGGAAGGTCCAGAGCGTCGCGTGTCCGCTGCCCTCGCCAAGCTGGGCGACATACGCACGCAAGTGTTTTTTCGCGCCCCGCTGAAGAGCACGCCTCTTGGCATCCACAACCTCTATCGGTGCGCCGGGGCCTGCCATTTCTGTCGCCAGTACATGCGTCGTCACCGTGCTGCCACTCACGGCTCGCAGGACCTTCAGGGCTTGTCCTACATCGCTGTTGTGGGTGCTGGTATTGGACCGCGTGAGGGCGGCGTATTCCGTCTCACGGATCAGGTCGAACACGACGGACCCGTAAGCGCGGGAGCCCTGAAGCCGGATCGGCGCGGGCGGGTCCGCGTCCTTCATCTTCTCGCACCGCAGGCTGACGGCTAGGACGTTTGTTTCTGCCTTGACCTCGTATGCGAAGTCCACGCCGGCAAGCAGCGCAGAGCTTCCGCGGGCGCCGCGGCTTTCGTCCTTGCCTGTGTGGTGGATCAGCAAGACGCTGCAATTGAACGTGTCGCGCAACCGCTCCGCGGCGGCCAACAGAAGCCCGGCGTCCTTCGCCGAGTTTTCATCCAGCCCACCAAGGGCGCGGGCAACCGTGTCTATCACGATAAGAGCGAAGCGCAGGCCCGTCGCCTTCAGTGCCGCGGTTAACGCCTCCACTTCGGCTGGTGTCGAGACAAGGGGCACCGCGGGAACAAGCGCAAGCGGAACGTCGTCTGGCTCAGGCACCTTATAATGCTGCATCAGTGCCGGGATACGAACGCGGGCTATGCCGACAGGGGCTTCGCCAGCGCAGTAGGCAACAGCACCTTGTGCAGTTGTCTTTCCCCAAAGCTGCTTGACCACCGCTATTGCCAGAGAAATTATCAGCGCAAGGAATGTCTTGAACGTTCCTGTTGGCCCGTACAGCATACCGACAGCGTTGGCAGGAATGAGGTCGGCCACAAGCCACGACGGCGGCGGCAGCGAGCGCATGTCGCGAGGCAGCAACACACAAAACTTGCCGCGCTTCTCGCTTATCGTGCCCGCGTAAGCGTGCTTGGCGGCGTCGGCGAATATCTCTTGCGCAGGAGGCACGGCCCATGCGCCTTGTTCGTTCTGGCAATACTCTGCCGCGTTGCTGACCTTCGTTAGAAGATCATCGGGCGTCCACGGTGGGATGCAATGCGGGTTCCATTCGTCGCGAAGAAGCTCATGTGCCCTCGCGACGGAGAGCCCCAAATTGAGGACTTCCGCGGCGACGGCATACGTCCGGTTATCCCCGCCGCTGCCTTCAATCGCAACGTGCCCGGCGGCAACATAGCGCTGCAACAGTTCACGGGCGCGCCCAATTGCAGGGGCGGTATCAAACTCAGTCCCTCCGGTTGCGGCGACTCCGTCGCGAGCGCTGTCGGCCAAACATTCCGCAATCCATTCTGGGCCGGGGGCGATAGCGTTCGTATCGCTGGCGTAGTCGTATGCTTTGCCATGCACAACTGACGGGCAAACGAGCACGTAACCGCCCCGCCCCCGTGTGTCCAGCTTAGGCCCGAGCTTTCCGACTGTGGACGGGACAGAACCCCTGAACCAGTAGTGTGTTCCGTGTGGCGTTCGGATGGTCAGCGTGTCGGGCAAAGGCCCGCGCTGTTCGATCAACCGCGCAAGTGTTTCAGCGCCGGTCTTTCCATCAACGTCGAGAACGTAGCAACCAGCACGGTCGGGCACGACAGCGATATTGCGGTCAGGACATTCCGTCCACCAACGGCGCACTAGCGCAGGATCAATGGTCGCGTCATTGAGGCCGTTCGGTGTCGCTGGCGTCTTTTGGCCAGGGTGACAGGGGAACACCGCCTGTTTCGCCTCAGCCCAGGCGAGAGCGCCTTCGCCATTGGTTGACAGGGCATCCGTCATTGGCGGCCCCGCTGCAATTGGGCCTCAAGGGCTTCAAACGCTTCGCGCGGAATTTTCCCGTGTTCATTGACGGGCAGCCGACCGCGAGCGATTTCCCGGTAGACACCCATTCTCGAAATGCCGAGACGACGGGCGGCTTGGACTTTGCTCACGAAGGCTGTTGCGTCTGGTCTGTAACGTTCCATGGTGCGAGATTACCCGCGACAGGGACGGCTCTCACGAATGGGGAAAATAGAATATTCGCCCGGCCGAATTTCCCCATTCGTGTGCGACGGGCGGCACCGCGGTAAATGTTGTGCGAAGTTGCTAGAGTTGAAGTGATGCAGCGCTTGCTATCAAAGAAAGAGGTCGCAGCCCTCGTTGGCTTTCACCCCGAGAGCATCATGCGCTTGGCGCGTGATGGCAGGTTTCCGCGGCCGATCCGAACGGGCTCTAGCGAGAATTGCGCGGTACGGTTTTTAGAGAGCGAAGTTGATGCTTGGGTTGCGGCTCGGATAGCTGATCGTCCTGCGACTTTGTAAGGTGATTGAACGCTTCGGCCGCATCGACAGGGTCGCGCGCCGGTTCATAGCCACCGAACACATCGAACCCGGCTTCGTCCTGCCCTACAACATGTGCGACAAGGAGTGCCGCACGCGCGGTTTCACGCTTAGCCATTAGAACATCGTCGCGCCCGGCCCTCAGGTTCCCGTAGCAGTCATCCTCTGAAGTCAGACGCCGCAACCTTGGAAGCGTTGCGCGGGAATTCAGGGCGCGTTGGACTTCCCGGCAAGCGTTGGACAATGAGCGACCATTGCACGGAATGCCTATAGCGCTTGCAAGGGTGGCGATAAACGCTGGATAGTTGCCACCTTGTCCGTAGCGGCGCGGGTCCCGACGCTTGCTACGGTACACGTACTCCGATCTTCCCGGCCCTTTGCCTGTGTGCTTCCAATAGATGTCCGCGGCAAATTCGGCTAGGACACGAATTGTGTCCGCTTTGCGCCCTCTACCGGGCCGAGCCTTATAGCTGGCGACGACCGCGGGCACACTCGACACAATGCCAGCGAAGTCGAGGCAGGCTTGCCGCTCATTGAACGGCCCGGTTGCCGCCTTCGTCAGTATCGTTAGAAGGCGCTGTTCAGTGGCGCGGGGTAGGCGTCGGATCATCGCTTCGCCCTCTGTTTGTCCTTCGTCGGCTTGGGACGGGACGGGGCCGCGTGCGTCTTACCCGGTTCCACGATGCTCAAGAGCCGTTTAGCCCATGCCTCCAGGGCTTGCCGCTTCTCTTCACGATAACCGTGAAGATCGTATGTCGCCACCAGCGTGTCGGGAATATGTGCGATCACCAGTTCGCGAATGTCGTGCGGCACGCCTGGGATTGCGCCTAGCCCGGTGCGGACGGTGCGGCGAAGATCGTGGATGCGCCACTCAGGGAGCCCCACGACGGCTGCGTCAGACCCGTTAGTGTGGCCTTCCTCTAGCCGCAACTCCGCAACGCCTTTGTCGAGTTGCAGCTTTGCGCGGTTGAAGTTCGCGATTGCGTGTTGACCTAGCGATGAAGACAAAACGTAATCGCCCTTGCCGCGGCTCTCACGAAGCTCGCTCAGTATTTTAATCATGGGGTGGCTCAGCGGAACTTCGTGGGGCTTCTTCGCCTTCATACGCTCAGCGGGGATAACCCACACCATGTCTCTGTCTAAGTCTAGTTCGGCCCATTGCATCTCAGCGACTTCGCCGCGGCGCTGGCCGCTGAGAAGAGCGAGCTTGAAGAAGTGTCCGTAAGGGGCGCCAAGTTCGCCTGCGGCCTTCCATAGCAGCCGTAGGTGATCGTTCGACAACACGACTTGCCGGGGCGCCGTCGCAATGTCGAAGTCCTTCTTAGCGCTGAGGTTGATGCACGGGTTGTCGTGAAGACGCATTGCGCGCGGGCGACCCGGTGCCGCGGCCCACCGGAAGAGGCGCTTGGCATGGGCCAATATAAGGCGGGCCATGTGGGGCTTTCCCGCGTCGGCAATCTCTCGGATCAGTTCGCCGATATCGTCGGCATCGATTGTTGCGATGTCGCGGCCTTGCCAACGCGCCACGAGGTAGCGCCGGATTTCAGCCGCGGTGTGCGTCGCAGTGCGCAGTCTGGAAACGTGCGCGGCGATGAAGTCTTCGGCAACGATTTCAAAGCGCCGGGCTTCGTCGGAAGCCATTTCTACGGCGTTGGTGCGCTGAGCTTCCACTTCAGCGGCGTGACGCAATTCGCGCGGGTCCTTCCCCTCCCGCATGGCGGCCCGGATTGTTCCGGCCTGGATACGGGCGTCGCTCAGCTTCATGGCCAAGGCATCGCCTATGGCCACCCGTAACGGGTTCCTCTGCCCCCTGATCCTGCCCCGCACCACGAATGTCTTTGCGCCGTTGGGCGTCACGCGAAGGGCTAGGGCGGTCTGGATCGCATCGAATATCTCCAGGCGCCCCGTAGCTGGCGGGTTGAGCTTTTCGATCATCGCTTCTGTCAACTGCCGACGCATCGGTGCTTCCTTCAGCCTGTGTCCCCGCGTGTCCCGTGGGGCTCTCGACTAGCTGATAGCCTCTTTATGGGGACACGGTGGGACACATTTTGTCCTAGATTAGACCGGTGTCCCCAAGTTGACAATAGTGCAAATATGTTGAGGCTGTATTCAGCATTATAAGCTACTTACAGCGGACAATACTCGCTGATATGCTGAGCGCGGTTGAGAGCAGTTTAGGTCTAAATTCTCACTCTTAATCAGCGGGTCACAGGTTCGAGTCCTGTATCACCCACCACTTTTCGCGGGCAGGCCCGCGAAAAGTGCCGCGTCGAAGCTCGCGTTAGCGAGCGAAGACGGGCTGATCCGAAAATTTTGCGACAGATACCCATTACCATAATTGCGATCACGCGCAGTCCCGGAGTCGCACGACCAGTGGTGAATATGTAAGCTGTTGCCGGATTCTATACCGAATTCTATATCGCTGAACACGGGACTTAGTTCTTCGCGATCCATACCTCCTGTTCGTTGGCGACTTTCAAACAGGGGATTTCTGCGTTTTCTATGTTGAAGTAGCCATACAAATAGAAGAAAGCAGCTAACCTATGATTGCCGTCCAACACGTCATAGCCATTGGGCGTAGATAGCAACATGATTGGTTGAGGGAACACGCCGTGCTCCTTCATGTACGTACAACAACTGTTAAAGCGCTCCGGTCCGTCAGACATGCAGGAGAAAATGGTAGTGTCTTTGAGAACATATGTGCGAAAAAGTCCTTTGATCGTAGCTAAGCCTTGGGAGGTTAGCTCTTGTGGCGAGAGCAGTATTTTCGCCTTTGACCATTTGAGACTTTGCAGGAATTTCAAATCTCGACCTAGTCCAAGGACGTAGCGCCATTCGTTATCAATTCTTGGTGGCCAGCCAAACCTTTTGAAATGGGTTGATAGCCAGATCGAAATGACTTCGTCTGGTGTATTTGGAAGGTCCGCTTTAATGCAAGACGGGTCCATCGAGAGCGACGTCCAACTTTTTCACGAATCTCATCTGCTTATTGTATGCGGGGAAAGCGGTCTAGGGGCTGAATCTCAAATGGCACACGCATATCGATAATATATTCATCTTCATCGAAGCGAACTTGGCCGAACGGGGAAGAACCGCCATATCCGGACCTTCTGTTTCTCGGTCTACGACTTCTTTGTAAGCGTCCGGTGATGGCCGCC
>PMKE01000061.1 GCA_003158585.1 Alphaproteobacteria bacterium | reverse complement strand
GTGAAGTTCACGCCGGAAGGCGGCAGGATCACGGTGACGGCCAGCGCGGCCAAGGGCGGCGGCTTCCAGATCGTCTGCGAAGACAACGGCCCCGGAATTCCGCGCGAGAAGCTCGACAAGATCTTCACGCCCTTCAGCCAGGTCGACAACCGCTACGACCGTCAGGCAGGCGGCACCGGCCTCGGGCTGGCGCTGGTGCGCGGTCTCGCCGAACTGCACGGCGGGCGCGCCTGGCTCGAAAGCGAATACGGCAAGGGCTGCCGGGCTTATGTCGTGCTGCCGGCCGAACCACCGAAGCAGGCGGAGCAGGCAGCCTGAAGCGGAAGCCATCCGATGAGCGACACCGACATGCTCTCTTCTAATCACGCGTCGAAGAGTTCTGTGCTGCGCGAGTTCTTCGAGCTGCTGTTTGACTGCTTCCACAGCAACGATGCGGTGAAGAACGATCGGCTGATGCCGTTCGATCCGGGCCCGTCTTCCTTGAAGCGAAAATCTATGAGCGGCAAGTCGCGATAGTACCATGCAGTGGAGAGTGCCGGTATGATGTCCATTCACACTTTCGCTGCGGCAGGCGGCAATACCGACGACGTGCTTGCGGCTATCGACAATCAGATTGCGCAATGCGGCGAGGTGGCGGCGCACTTCGTCATGACTTTTTTCGGATGCGACCACGATGCCGAAAAAATTCGTGGGTATATAGGTAACCGGTTTCCATGCGCCGTTTTCGTAGGCGGAACGTCCAGTGCCGGGCTGATGACCGACAAAGCCCTTTGGGGCAAGGACGCCATCGGTCTGTTCACGATCGAGGATCCCGACGGGCAGTACGGTGCCGCCATCGAACCGGTCGGCGACAATCCTGCGGCCGCTGCCGAAAAAGCGCTTCGAGCCGCGCTGGACAACGCCACCTGCCCCGGCGAACTGCCTTCGCTCATCTTCGTTTATCAGGCGCCGGGCAGCGAAGAGGACGTCACCGACGGCTTCCGCAAAGTGGTCGGGGACCGCTGCCCGATTCTCGGCGGCAGTTCGGCGGATAACGACACTTCCGGCCGCTGGCTTCAGATCTCCAATGCCGGCATGATGAAGAGCGGCATCGCGGTGGCGGTGCTGTTTCCATCCGGCAACATCGGCACGGTGTTTCAGGGCGGCTTCGAGCCGGCCGGGCCCAACGGCATCGTGACCCGCGTAATACCCGACTTCATCGGCAAGAACCGCGGCCACGAAGTCGCTGAAATCGACGGCCGGCCTGCGGCGACCGTCTACGACGAATGGTCCAACAATATCCTCGGCGCCAAGGCCGAACAGGGCGGCAACGTGTTCGAGGAAACCTCGGGCCATCCGTTCGGCGTCGAGACCGGCGACATCGACGGCGTGACCAATTTCATTCTCGTCCATCCGGTCAAGGCAACGCCCGAAGGCGGCATGACGACATTCGCCGCCATCGAGCAGGGCGCCCGCATCCACATCATGCGCGGCAACAAAAAGAGGCTGGCGATGCGCGCCGGGCACGTCGCCGCCGACTCCGTCAAGCAATTGCCCGCCGGTGCGCAATCGCTCGCGGGCGCTCTGATGGTGTTTTGCGCAGGCTGCAAGCGGGCGATCGGGGAGCGGATGCCGGAAGTAGCCCGCGACGTTACTCAAAACTTCGGCGGCCGTCCGTTCCTTTGCTGTTTCACCTTCGGCGAGCAAGGAAACATCGCCGGCAAGAATGCGCACGGCAACCTGATGATTGCAGCCGTGGCTTTCGGAACGTAGCAGAATGAGCGGCCAAGAAGCCCTACGTGACGCTCTATACGCGCTGAGGCGAGAGAACGAGGCGCTGCGCACAGAGGTGACGCACGCCCACACGCTTTTGGAAGCGCTCGCATCGCTGCTTCTGATCGACACGCGGGAAGACCCGTTTGTTCCCGTCTTCGACTCTCTCCACAAGGTTTTCGACTTCGAGCGCGCCGCGGCTTTCACCGAGCAGGGACCCGGGGAATTGGTCTGCACCGCATGCAGCGAGCCGGAGACCGTCGGCAAGCGTTGGCATGCCAAGACGTTTCTCAATCGCATCCTCGGCGGCCGCGTTTCTGCGACATTCGACACGAAGGGTATCGAGGAATTCCGCGAAATGCCGGATTCGATGCCGTGCGATCGTCCTACGCTCTTCATACCGCTGCGCGTGGCGGGAAAGCGCGGGCTGCTGACTCTGATCAAACCAGCCGAGGCGCCGGGGTTCGACCGCAGGGACATCGAGCTGGCCAAGAAATTCAGTCTGCTCGCCTCGCATGCGATGGCGGCCTGCGACAACCGCAGGCGCCTGGAAGAAAACGAGATCCGCGCCGCCGCCGCAGAGCAATCCAACCACGCCAAGAGCGAGTTCCTGGCCGGCATGAGCCACGAACTGCGCACGCCGCTCAACGCCATTCTGGGATTCTCCGAGATCATCGCACAGGAGTGCTTCGGGCCGGTCGGACTGGCGTGCTACAAGGAATACGCCCTCGATATCCATACTTCGGGCGCGCATCTCCTGAGCTTGATCAACGACCTGCTCGACGTCGGCAAGATAGAAGCGGGCAAGATGGAGATCGCACCGCGTCCGCTCGACGCGAAGCGCGTCTTCGACGCCGCCCTCAAGCTGGTGGACAGCAAAGCGCGCGAGAAGAAACAGAAGTTGACGATCACCGTTCTGCCCGATGCACCGCAGCTTTATGCCGACGAGCGCGCGCTCAAACAGATACTAATCAATCTCGTATCCAACGCCGTGAAGTACACGCACCAAGGCGGTAAGATCGACGTCACCGGCTGCGCCGGGGAGGGCGGCGGGTTCAAGATCGTCTGCGAAGACAACGGCCCCGGCATCCCGCCCGAAAAGCAGGACAAGCTTTTCAAGCCGTTCAGCCAGGTGGACAACCGCTACAACCGAGCGGCGGGCAGCACGGGACTGGGTTTGTCGCTGGTACGCGGCCTTGTCGAACTGCACGGCGGCCGGGCCTGGATCGAAAGCGAATACGGCAAGGGCACACGCGCCTATGTGCTGCTGCCGTCCGAACCGCCGAAGACCGCCGAAACAACCGCCGCAGCGTAATAACGGAATTGGCAATCGCGGAAAGGCCGGGTCCGGCAACCGGGCTATTTCTTTCGACTACGGGAAGGTGGCCGACTCCATCGGCTTACCGAACGCTACGGCATGGGGATAGACGTCGTCGAACGCTTTTCGCTCGGCCTCGATTTTCGCCTCCTGCAGATGCATCGCAACGATTTTCGCGGGCTTGATGCGTTCTGCGATCAGCTTCCGGCTTCCCGGGGACAGGTCCCAGACAGGCAGGAACAGAAGATCGACGTGTTTCCGCTCGAACGGATAGGTCTCCAGAGCCGCGATGTTCTGTTCGATGGGGGCGTCTCCCATATGCAGGAACCGGGCGCCGCCGAGCACGACGGCGAAGGCCAGATTGCGGGTCTCGGCAGGCTTGTCGGCAGGATGGCTGTGATCGAGACACAGGACATCGACCGCGATACCGTTGACCGTCAGAGACGACTGTTCGCCTGGATCGGACGCGATTTCGTCGATCTGTCCCTCTACGTCGCCAAACCCGGGTTTGCCGCGCATCTCGTCGACGGCCTGCTTGTGGGCGATAAGCCTGGTGTGCGGATGTTGGCGCAGATAGGCGATGACGAATTGCGGATTGATGTGATCGTAATCGCTATGCGTGACAAGCAAGAGGTCGATGCCATCGAACGGCGCTTCTCCGGCCATCATGTGGCTCATGACATCGGCAGGCGGTGTGGTGTAACGGCCCCACCCGTTGTCGAACAGGGCGTCGATCAGCACTTTCTTGCCGCCGCCCTCGATCAGGAACCCCTCGTTGCCGAGATAGGTCGTCTTGAGAACGCCCGGATTTCCTGCGGCGGGAGCAGAAACCGCCGCATAACCCGCCGTCAGCAGCATCAGCAGAAATCCGCCGGCCCAGAATAATCTCTTCACGCTTTCCCCTCCAAACGTCATTCGTCATCCATATTATAGCCGAAAACCCGCTCACAAGCTGCTCACGTCGATTTGAGGGGGCGGCGGTGAAACAGGAAATCGGAACGCTACGAGAAGACCCCGTTTGCGGGATCGTCTACGCTAGTGTCGGTTTCAGAACGCGGCAAGCCACACGAACAGGATGAGGTATTCGACGCCGTCGCTGACATTGTGCCCGACGATCGGCGCGACGACGCTCTTCGATTTCTCCAGCCAGTAGGCATAGAGAACGCCCAGCGCGAAGGCGTAGAACTGCTGGCCCAGCGCCGCGGGCCAGTGGTGGGTATCGAAGCTGTCGGCATGCAGCAGCGCAAAAATCAGCGCCACGATGATGCCGGCCCAGTTCATGTTAAAGCGGCCTAAGTGCAGCTTGCCCGGCATGGTCGCCGCCAGATAGGTGACCAGCAGGGCGCGGAACGGAATCTCCTCCGTCGGACCGACATAGACGCCTTCGAAGAAGGTCCAGCCCTCGATGTTGCCGGGCGTCAGCGGGAATCCGAGATCGGGCTTGGTGTGCGCGAGTAGCTGCGGCGCATAATCGACCACCGTCATCAGCACGCCGAAAAACGCGCCCCACAGGATCGCGGGCCAGATGTAGGTCTTGCCGCGCGGCCGGTGCAGCCCGTAGTCGGCCGGGACGAAAAAGTACTTCAGGATTGCAATGGCGATCAGCGCAATCAGAAATTGGAAGGCGTGCTGCACGTAAAGCCACGGCAGCAAGGGCCCGTCGGGCGATGCCGTATGGAAAAATTTGCTGAAAGAGAGCGCACCATATGCCGCGGCAATAGGTACCCCGAAGCCGAGCGCAGCCGTGACGAGAAGGGGAATCAGCTTCAGCCGGAAGCGCGGTTCTGATTCTGCGACGGTCATAGACAGAACTTCCTTCGCATTCGCCTTAGCTGTCAGCCACGGGCCGCCGACACATTGATATGCATGACAAATATCTCGATCTGTATGCCGTTGGCGCACCCGGCAAGATTATGGAATCGGGAATCGACTAACGCGATTGGTATCTAATCGCAGTTTAATTGTCTCTATTCTGCCACTCCGAACAATTCAAACTGTGTGTGCGGGTGCGAAAATTGCGTATCTTTCACGGATTTCCTGTGCAAATATGGACGTGTCAATCAGTCACATGCTCGAAATCGGAGAGTGCGTACCAGCCCGATTAAGCGATATAATTGTGCGCTTATCATGCGTCGTGTCCGTTGCGGTACACATTTAGGAGGGAATACGAGATGCCTGCCCAGCCAAACCAAGCGCCGGTAATCGTCGGCAAGAACATCAGTGTCGGCGTGAGCCAGTCGGCTGCCGCCTCGTCGATGATTGTCTCGGCGATAGACCCTGACCAAGACGCGATCACGCAATATGCGTTCTACGACAGCGGCAGCGGGGGCGGCCACTTCGTACTCGGCGGTGTGACGCAGGCCTCGGGGGCGTGGATCACGGTCAGCGCAGCCAATCTCGGAACCTTGAGTTATGTCGGCGGCTCGGCCGTAGGCAACGAAGCCGTCTATATCGTGGCCTCCGACGGCAAGACCTGGTCTGCCTCCTCCACCGTGACCGTGGCCACGACGGGTACCAGCACGCTTCCCGTGGTCATCGGGAAGAACGTCAACGTCAACGTGAGCCAATCGACCTTGGCCTCGACGATGATCGATTCGGTCACGGCCCCGAACAACGGCACGATTGTTCAATACGCATTCTGGGACAACGGCACGGGGGGCGGCCATTTCGTGCTCAGCGGGGTGACGCAGGCTGCCGGGGCATGGATCGTCGTCAGCGCGGCCAATCTTGCAAATCTGAGCTATGTCGGCGGCACGGGAGTCGGCAGCGAGACCATTTATGTGGAAGCCTCCACCATGACGGCATGGTCCTCGGCCTACGCCCTGACCGCGAGCACTACGGGTGTAAACCACGCTCCGGTGATCGCCGGACAGACAGTCACAGTCGGCAAGAACCAGTCGATTGCCGCCTCCACGATGATTAAAACGGTAAGCGACGCAGACGGCGACACGATCACGCAATATGCGTTCTGGGACAACGGCGCGGGCGGCGGCCATTTCGTGCTCAGCGGCGTGACGCAGACGTCCGGGCAATGGATCGTTGTCGACGCGAGCAGTCTTGCCAACCTGACCTATGTCGGCGGCTCGGCTACCGGTAAGGAGTCGGTCTATGTGGAAGCTTCCGACGGCAAGACGTGGTCTGCTACCGCGACCCTGACCGCCAGCACGAAGAATATAGTCGTGGAATCGGCAAAGCTTCTCACGCCTTCCGCTTTGACGGTAAGTTCGCAATTGAGCTTGAGCAGCGGAAACGTTCTCACAGCTGCAACCACCGCTCCGTTATTTAATGTCAATCTGTTCTCCAGTTCCACCAATCACTTTGCCTCCGCGACGTAACACGGCAGGACTGAACGCTCGGGCGTAAAGCGCGGGCTTCGTAAATCAGAAGGGCCCGGTGGCGACACCGGGCCCTTCGTCTTTCGTGTTGTCACGGCTTCATAAACCAGAGGCAAAACCAAAGGGCCGAATGGCTTTAACCTCCGACCTCTTCATATTTTCCGCGATGGGGGGCAGTATCGACGGACGTGTTCAGGGGGCCTCACGATGGATCGCAGGAATTTCATCAAGACTTCGCTCGCGGCGGGCGCGTTGACCGGAAATCGAGCGCAGGCCTTGCCGGTTCTGGCGCCGGGCGAGATTTCTCCTGACGAGATCAGGAAAGCGCGCTTTCCCAAAGACTTTTTGTGGGGCACGGCGACTGCCGCGTTCCAGGTGGAAGGCGCCTGGAACACCGACGGCAAAGGCGAATCCATCTGGGACCGTTTTGCGCACACGCCCGGAAGCATCGCGGGCGGGGCTACCGGCGATGTGACCTGCGACCAGTATCATCGCTTCAATGAAGACATCGCGCTGATGAAGCGGCTTCATCAGAAGAGCTACCGCTTCTCGATTTCATGGCCTCGCGTGCTGCCGCAAGGTACCGGGGCGATCAACCAGAAGGGCCTCGACTATTACCGTCGGCTCACCGATGCGTTACATGAGGCCGGCATACGCCCGTTCTGCACGATCTATCACTGGGATCTGCCGCAGGCCTTGGAGGATCGAGGCGGCTGGCCCAATCGCGATATGGCCGGATATTTCGCCGATTACGCGGGCCTTCTCGCCAAACATCTGGGCGACCGGATCACCGTCTGGGCGCCTTTCAACATGCCGTGGTACTTCACCCACGACGGTTACTGCATCGGCGATAGCGCACCCCGCAAACGGGACGCGCGGCTGTTCTGGAAGGCGGTGCATACGGTGGCCTTGGCGCAAGGGCAGGCGTTCCGCGCCTTGAAGGCCGCGTCGTCGAACGCGACGGTGGGCAGCGCCTTCGAATGCGAACCGGCCGTGCCCAAGACGGACAGTGCGGCAGATATTGCGGCCGCGGCGGATTTCGATGCCTACCACAACCGGTTTTTCCTCAACGCGGCGATGCGCGGCGAATATCCGGCAGTGGATCACGACCTGTTGGGCTTCAAACCTGGCGACGAGAAGATCATGAAGGTGCCGCTCGACTGGATCGGCGTGCATTACTATCTCAGGCTGATCGTCTCTTCGAACGCAGCCGTCGACAGCTTGGACCCGATGAGCCGCCTGCACGTCGAATTGGGCTCGCAAGGCCCGAAACCGCCGGGCGGCTGGGAGATGTGGCCGAACGCCTTCTACGACATGCTGATGACGCTTTCGCGCGATTACAACCATCCCATCATCGAGATCACCGAAAGCGGTACGCACTTTCCGGACACGCTGCCGCTTTCCGAACAGCTGCACGATTCCGCGCGCGTCGAATGGTACAAACAGCATCTGGCGGCACTGGCCCGTGCGATGAAGGACGGCGCACGCGTGCGCGCCTATCACGTCTGGTCGCTGCTCGATAACCTCGAATGGCGGGCCGGGTTCACCAGGCGCTATGGGCTGGCGCATGTCGATTTCGCCACACAGGCGCGCACGGTGAAGGACTCCGGGCTGTGGTACGGCCGCGTCGCGGAAACGGGACGGTTGGCCGATTAGGGCTTCGTCGTGTAGCGGATATAGGAGAACGTCACGGTGATGCCGTCGCCCAAGGGCGATTGCGCCAACAGGCCGGCGCGCAGCAGCGCCGGATCGCCGCCCAGGGTGAAGTCGCGCAGCATTGTCCAGTTCTCGCCGTCATGCGAGGCGAAGAACATGTAGGCCGGCCCTTGGCGGCTGATCCTGAGATACAGCGTGTTATCGGATGCGGTGAAGGCGGTGTAGCTGTCGTCGGATATGACGCGGTTCACCACCATGACGACAGAGAGCTTGCCGTCGCCGACGGAGTTCTCCAGGCACAGCTTGGCCCAGTTGTCTTTGTCGATGAAGAGAGCGAGCGCACCGGAATCCCAGCGGCCGCGCGGCTGAAGGGTGATTTTGGCGCTGAAGGAGAAATCGCCTTTCGGGCGGAACAAAATCATGGGCGCATTGTCGACCGCCGTAGAATCCCAGGGAGAAACGAACCAGTTGGTCTTCGGCCCGGCGGCAATAGTGAGGCTGTCGGGGCCGGTCGCTGTCCAGACAACCGGCGGATTGCGCGTCTCGAATGGGCCGGGCAGGGCGGTGAGCACCGGTTCGGCCGCGACGGCGGACGCCGTCAATGCGAAAAGCGCGATAGCGGCGGATCGGATCAGCAAGGCGTCTTTCTCCCGGCATGTTCTTTGCCGGCACGATAGGCGCATAGGCGCCGCAGCGGCATGCGGCACAAGATGCGCAGGGTTCACGAAACCGCGCCCCGGCCCAAAACCGAAAGGCCCCGGTGTTTCCACCAGGGCCTGCTCTTCCGGCAGTAGGTGATAGAGATTCCGTCGAACTTGCAGAGCCACCGTCATGTGTATAAGATAACACCTCAATACACATCAGAACCGGCTGAAAGCAATGCGGACAAATATCGAAATCGACGACACGCTGTTGACCAGCGCCATGGCGGCATCGGGTCAGACGACCAAGCGGGCCACAGTGGAGGAAGGCTTGCGCATTCTGGTCCGGGTCCGCAGGCAGGCGAAGGCGCTGGCGGAACTTAAAGGATTGGGCTGGAAAGGCGACCTGAACAAGATGCGCCAAGGCCGCCGCCGGTGATCCTGGTCGACAGCTCGGTCTGGATCGCACAGCTGAGGGGGCGAACCACTCCGGCAACCGTCAAGCTGGAAGCCGCAGCCGCGCGGGAGCCTCTTCTGATCGGCGACCTGATCCTGCTGGAAGTCCTTCAGGGCGCACGGGACGAGGCCCACGCCGCGCGCATCGAACGGGCGCTGCGTCAATACGCGATCGTTACGCTTCTCGGCGCAGATCTGGCGGTTCAGGCGGCGCGCAATTATCGGCGGCTGAGAGAACTCGGGATCACGATCCGCAAGACGGCCGATATCATCATCGGCACGTTCTGCATCGAACATCATTACACGCTGTTGCATGAAGACCGGGACTTCGACCCGATGCAGAAGCATCTGGGACTGAAGGTTATGTAACGGATTCTGTGCTCAAGGATGGCCCGCGGCTCCCCCTCACCCTGGCCCTCTCCCCCAAAAGGGGGAGAGGAAAACACGGAAACAAAAGGGCCCGGTTCATAACCGGGCCCTTCCGCTTTTCTGACTTCAGGAGAGAACGTCAGACCGAGTAATACATCTTGAACTCGACCGGATGCGGAGTGTGTTCGAAGTTGTAGACTTCTTCCATCTTCAGATCGATGTAGCTGTCGATGAAATCGTCACCGAACACGCCGCCCTTCTTGAGGAAGGCGCGGTCGGCGTCGAGGTTCTCGAGCGCCTGGCGCAGGCTGCCGCACACCGTCGGGATCTGCTTCAGCTCTTCCGGCGGCAGGTGATAGAGGTCCTTGTCCACCGGATCGCCGGG
>PMKE01000119.1 GCA_003158585.1 Alphaproteobacteria bacterium | reverse complement strand
TTGGCGAAGCGGCAGACCTCGTCGTGCAGTTCTTGATAGGTGATGGCGCGGCTGTCCTTCGGATCGTCGCCTTCCCAGATGATGGCAATGCGCCCGGCGTGGCGGGGCAGGTGCCGGTCGATGCAATTCGCCGACACGTTCAGCGTGCCGTCCTCGAACCACTTGATGAACAGGTCATCCGGGTCCCAGGAAACGTTCTTCACCTTGGTGAAGGGCTTGATCCAGTCGAGCCGCGCCGCAACCTCGCGCCAGAAGCCTTCGGGGTCCGCCAGCGAACGCGCGTACATCTCCCGGTATTTGGCGGCGTCTATGAAGACGCGTCCGCGCCATTCCGGCGGAACCGGCAACATGGTGTCCTGCATTTTGCTTCCTGGGGTTCTCTCGGTTCCATCTTTGATCTATTATAATTCCATTCTGTTGCCACTCCGGCAAGTGTGCGTAACGGAAGGAAAAAAGGCATGCACCAGCGGCAGCCGGCGATGTCCGATTTGGCCGTGATCGCCAAGACGGGCAAGAGCTGGAAGCAGTGGTTCGCGATCCTGGACAAGGCGGGCGCGGCGGGGCTCGGCCACAAGGGGATCGTGAAACTGCTGGGCGGCAAGCACGGCATCGGGCCGTGGTGGCGCCAGATGGTGAGCGTGGAGTACGAACGCGCCCGCGGCCTGCGCGTGACGAATCAGACCACCTCCGGCTTCTCCGTCAGCATTTCCCGGACGTTCGCTGCCACGCCCCTCGAGCTGTTTGCGGCGGCGGCCGTTGCCGCAAAGCGGCGCAAGTGGTTTCCGCGCGGCATACTGAAAATCTCCTCGCTGACGGAGGCAAAGTACTTCCACGCCGGATGGAACGGCGCGCGCCTCGAGATCAATTTCACCGCCCGGCCTTCCGGCAAATCGCAGATCGTCGTGCAGGTGAACCGCCTGAAGAGCAAGGACGACGTTGAACGCGAACGCGCGCTGTGGAAGAAGGCGTTGGTCAAACTCGAAGCGGCGTTGAAATCCTGATGCAGCTCCATCTCTCCTCGTGGCCGGAAGTCGACGCCTATCTCAAGCGGTCGAAGGCCATCCTGATCCCCGTCGGCTCGACCGAGCAGCACGGGCCGAACGGCCTCATCGGCACCGATGCACTGTGTCCCGAGATCATCGCGCGCCGCGCGGGCGACGAAGCGGGCATTCTCGTAGGACCCACCTTCAACGTCGGCCAGTCGCAGCATCACATGGGGTTCGCCGGCACGATCACGCTGCAGCCCTCCACCATGATCGCCGCCGTCAAGGACTGGACGGATTCGCTGCGCCGCCACGGCTTCGAGCGCCTCTATTGGCTCAACGGCCACGGCGGCAACGCCGCCACGCTCAACGCGGCCTTCATCGAGATTTATCACAGCGCGACCTTCGACTGGGCCGGTGCGGACCGCACCGCGCTGCGCTGCATGTTGCGCAACTGGTGGGAGCTGCCCGGCATCGGCGAGCTGGTCCGCCGGCTTTTCCCGGTGGGCGAGGGCAGCCACGCCACGCCGTCGGAAGTCTCGATCACGCGCTACGCCTTCCCCGATGCGGTCAAGGACGTGGAGATGTCGCCGCGTATCGCGCCGGTGGGGCCGATCTTCGACGCCCACGACTACCGCCGCCGCTATCCCGACGGGCGCATCGGCTCCGATCCCTCGCTGGCGAACGCCGAGGCGGGCGAGCAACTCATCGCCGCCGCCGCAAAGGCCGCGATTTCCGATTTCAAGCAGTTCGAGGCGAGCTGAGGCGGCGCGTCACCGAACGAAGGTCTTCTTCACCCGGCTGGACTTCAGGAAATAGGCGATCATGCCTGCACTGACCGCGGCGAGCACGCCGGTGAACAGGAACAGATGCAGCGGATGCCAGATCGCGACGATTGCGGAGATTCCGATCAGCATGCCGAAGAAGACGATCAGGAGCGTCGGCGCCGCACGCCTGCGCTGTACGAATTCCACAAGGCAGAAGATCGAGAAGCCGACAAGCGCGACGGCCGTCAGGATGCGCAACGGCGTGATCAAGTCGTGTCCCATCGCGTTCATCAACAGCTGAGGAAGATAGGGGATGGCCTTGGCGAGGGCGTACACGCCGCCGCCCGACCATGCCGTCAGCATGAGAAGCGGCAACAGCAGAAAGCCGCTGATCCCGGCGTGCTCGATGGATGGATGATTGCGTCCTGCGCCGAGCTTGTTCCGGAGAAAACCGAACGGCGTCCAATGCGGTTTTCTCTCGAACATGAACGCCTCGCTTTGCGCCGCGGATCGGGCGAAGATGCTGACCTGGAACGGTTACTATCCTCCCTCCGGGTGTCCATGTGGAACTAAGGGATAATACCGATGACCGGTTGACGCTTTCCGGGCGGTTAACGCACGAAGGTGTTTGCCACGCGCTTCGATCTGGCGAAGTAGATAATCCAGATACTCGACACGATAATGACGCGGATGAAATCCATCCTCACTTCGTAATTGCCGTTAGTGTAGATGAGCTCAAGACCCGCATCGATAATTATAATTACATACAATAAAGTCACCAGCGCCGGCACTTGCGTTTTCTTCTGGAAGAAACGAACGAGACAGTAGAAGGCGAACAGGCTTATCGCCAACGCCTGTAGGCCATCCGCCAGAATAAGGTACTTCGTTTGATCCTCGATGAAAGTTGTGATGAACAGGTAAGAGTAAACACCGTACAGGAACGGATTGAGCACCAGTCCGATGAGCGGAATGATGAGCCAGCCGCCGATGCCTTCGGGACCTTTAGATATCGCCTCCTCTTCCAACATATTCTCCGGCGGATAGTTCTGCCATTCTTCCAATGCATCGTCCGGCCGGTCTTCCGGCTGTTCTTCGTCAGTCATCAACGAGCCCCTTCCGAAAAGTGGTCATAGTCTACAAAGATAATTGATCTACGTCAGTTCCGGTTGTGCCTTGACTCCGGCCAGTATCCGCGGATGATCCGCATTATCCCAGGGGCGCGCTCCGAAGCTGCGAAGCAGCGAAGGAGGGCTGAGATCGCAATGAAGCGGGTCCCTTAGAACCTGATCCGGGCAATACCGGCGTAGGGAGAGGCGAGATGAACAAGCCCGTTCTCAACCCCAAAGTATCCGTGACGCGCGGCCCGCTTCCCGGCTCGCGCAAACTCGTGGTGGACGGCGTGCCGTTCCGAGAGGTGGCGCTGTCGGGCGGTGAGGCGCCAGTCAGGCTCTACGACACCTCGGGTCAGTACACGGATGAATCGGCGCAGATCGACATCGAAAAGGGCGTCGCCACCCGCCGCCGCGATTGGATTTTAGCCCGCGGCGATGTCGAGGAATATTCCGGCCGCACGCGCAAGCAGCAGGACGACGGCCTGAAGCCGGGCGAGCTTCTCGCGGTGCCGCAGTTCGATCGTTCCGGCCTTAAGCCCTTGCGCGCCAAGCCGGGCAAGAACGTCACCCAGCTACACTATGCGCGGGCGGGCCTCATCACCGAGGAAATGAAATTCGTCGCGGCGCGCGAAAATCTCGGCCGCTCGGTGCTGGCCGACGGCAATTCCTTCGGCGCCGCGATCCCCGATCAGATCACTCCCGAATTCGTGCGCAGCGAGATCGCCCGC
>PMKE01000016.1:25247-26560 GCA_003158585.1 Alphaproteobacteria bacterium | reverse complement strand
CGGGGGCCGTCCACCCCAACACTCGGAAAACTGTCTAGTGTCGAAGTGGGTCCCGGATCGCGTCCATTCAACCCTTGATGCGCAAGAGAGTCGGGCGCGTCCGGGATGACAATCCTGGTAAGTGATTGGGACAGGTGCTCCAGGTACCCAATTCGCGGTTGTCAATGAGCACTTCCAAAAGCGTCCACTGGACAGCGGAATTCTTCCGCGAAATCGCGGACTGTCTTTTCATGCTTTGCGACCCCGCCAATGCCCGGAAGCTTCGCGAGCTTGGACAGGAATTCGCAGCTCGCCGCGTAAGGAAGCCGACAGCTTCCTTCTCCCTTTGCGGCGGAATATTCCGACACCAGAACAGCGTGGGGCTCCGGGAATGGAGTGAGGGGATCCAGACAGTCATAGGCGCTAATGACGGGCCCTACACCCTCGTACTCAACGGGCGACAATACAACCAATCGCTCGAAACCCGACCGCGGAAAGGATTGGGGCGAAATCCAGATGATCAAATAAAGGTGATTTCTGAGGCCGAGAACCGAAATCCTCGTCCATTCACTCACGGATTTCGGAGGTTCGGTGCCGATGATGTTGTCTGGAATCAACCGAGGAGCATTAGCGGCCGCAGCGGCATGGCACACAAAAACCAATGCCGTAAGTGTCATCGCAAGAAAGGCGTTCTTCATCGATGATATCCGAACACTTACCATGAGGGCCCCCAACCCAGAGAACACCATAGCACAAGATGATCTACGCAGGTATTGGCCTCGATCTACTCCGCCGCCTTCATCTTGCGCGATGAGGGGCCGATGCGGCCCGGAGCGATGCCTTTCAATAAGGGTTTGAGATACTGGCCCGTGTAGCTGCGAACGACCTTCGAGACTTCTTCCGGCGTACCCGCTGCCACGATTTCGCCGCCGGCGTCGCCGCCTTCGGGGCCGAGGTCGATGATCCAGTCGGCGGTCTTGATGACCTCCAGATTGTGCTCGATCACCACCACGGTGTTACCGGTCTCGACCAGCTCGTGCAGCACCTCCAGCAGTTTCTTCACGTCGTGGAAGTGCAGGCCGGTGGTGGGTTCGTCGAGGAAGTAAAGCGTGCGGCCGGTGGCGCGGCGCGACAGTTCCTTCGACAGCTTGACGCGCTGGGCTTCGCCNNCTGATGTAGCCGAGGCCGACGCGCTTCAGCGTATCCAGCTTCTCGCGGATCGAGGGCACGGCGCGGAACAGTTCGGCGCCGGCTTCGACCGTCATGTCGAGCACGTCGGCGATGGAATAATCGCGGTATTTCACCTCCAAGGTTTCGCGGTTGTAGCGCTTGCC
>PMKE01000016.1:24573-25210 GCA_003158585.1 Alphaproteobacteria bacterium | reverse complement strand
GGCGCCGGTATAGGTGGCCGGGTTCGAGCGCGGCGTGCGCCCGATTGGGCTCTGGTCGATGTCGATTACCTTGTCGATGAATTCGAGGCCCTCGATCTTGTCGTGCGGCGCGGGATGCTCGCGCGCCTGAGTCAGCTTGCGCGAGGCGGCCTTGTAGAGCGTCTCGATCACCAGGGTGGACTTGCCGCCACCCGAGACGCCGGTGATGCAGGTCAGCGTGCCGAGCGGAATCTCCGCCGTGAGGTTCTTAAGATTGTTGCCGCGCGCACCGACGACTTTCAGCCAGCGGTCGTGCGTCGCCTTGCGGCGCCCCTTGGGCACCGGAATCTGCTCCAGGCCGACGAGGTATTTCCCCGTCAGGCTCTCGGGGTTCTTCATGATGTCTTCGGGCGTGCCCTCGGCGACGATGTGTCCGCCGTGGATGCCCGCGCCCGGGCCCATGTCGATCACATGATCGGCGGTGCGGATGGCTTCCTCGTCGTGCTCCACCACGATCACCGTGTTGCCGAGATCGCGCAGGCCCTGAAGAGATTCAAGCAGCTTAATGTTGTCGCGCTGGTGCAGGCCGATGCTGGGCTCGTCGAGTACATAGAGCACGCCCGTCAGGCCCGAACCGATCTGCGAGGCGAGGCGGATG
>PMKE01000016.1:0-24551 GCA_003158585.1 Alphaproteobacteria bacterium | reverse complement strand
GAGGTCGCGGAACCAGGCGTCGGCGGCGCGGATCGATTTCTCGCACACTTGGCCGACATGCAGGCCGCCGAGCTTCACCGCCAGCGCCTCGGGCTTGAGGCGATAGCCTTGGCAGATTTCGCAGGGGCTGGCGTCCTGGTAGCGCTCCATCTCCTCGCGAATCCAGGAGGAATCGGTCTCCTTGTAGCGCCGCTCCATGTTGGGGATGACGCCTTCGAAGGTNNGGCAGGTCTTCCCACGGCACGGTGAGCGAGAATTTGTAGTGCCGCGCCAGCGCCTCCAACGTCTGCAGATAGAAGGGCGAGGAGGATTTGTGCCAGGGCGACAGCGCGCCGGTGCGAAGCGTCAGCGTCTCGTCGGGTACGATCAGCGCCGGATCGAAATAGAGCTGCGTGCCCAGGCCGTCGCAGGCGGGGCAGGCGCCGTGCGGATTGTTGAACGAGAACAGCCGCGGCTCGATCTCGGGAATGGTGAAGCCGGAGACCGGGCAGGCGAATTTCGACGACATCAAAAGCTGGCGCGGCTTGCCGTCGACCTTTTCATCGGCGAATTCGGCGATGACGAGGCCGTCGGCCAGCTTCAGCGCGGTCTCGATGGAATCGGGCAGGCGGTTGCCGATGTCCGGCTTCACCACGAGACGGTCCACCACCACCTCGATGTCGTGCTTCAGCTTCTTGTCGAGAACGGGGGTGGAGGCGATCTCATAATACTTGCCGTCCACCTTGACGCGCTGAAAGCCCTTCTTTTGCAGGTCGGCGAATTCCTTGCGGTACTCTCCCTTGCGACCGCGCACGATAGGCGCGTTGAGGAAGAGCCGCGTGCCCGCGGGCAGCGCCAGCACGCGGTCGGCCATCTGGCTGACGGTCTGGCTCTCGATGGGNNGATGGCGATGGCGGGCGAGAGGCCATCGATGTGGTCCACATCCGGCTTCTGCATCAGCTCCAGGAACTGGCGCGCATAGGCGGAGAGCGATTCCACGTAACGGCGCTGGCCCTCGGCATAGATGGTGTCGAAAGCGAGCGAGGACTTGCCCGAGCCGGAAAGCCCGGTCAGTACCGTCAGCTTGTCGCGCGGAATATCGACGTCGATGTTCTTCAGATTGTGCTGGCGCGCGCCGCGAATGGAGATGTTCTTGAGCATTCCTGGACCCATAAGCGCAATCGGGTGAAGTGCGAAGCGGTTCACCCGTAAATTGCGCGTCACACAAAAAATGAACCGCCTATCTTGCGCGACCGGTGCAATCCCCCACAAGCGCCAAACCTCCCGGCCGGGGGGCTTGGAACAAACATAGAACAGTGCTATCTCATGACTCGGCGGCACCTGTCCACAGGGAAGGGGGTTTCCTCGGTGGCGCGGGGTGCCGGGCAAGTCTAACCTTTGCCTAAAGCACAACGGAGATAGACATGGCGGGCAGCGTCAACAAGGTGATCCTGGTCGGCAATCTGGGCCGCGACCCGGAAGTACGGCGGATGACTTCCGGCGATCCGGTGGTGAATCTATCGGTCGCCACCTCGGAATCCTGGCGCGACAAGGCCTCGGGCGAGCGCAAGGAAAAGACCGAATGGCACCGCGTGGTGATCTTCAGCGAGCCGCTCGCCAAGGTTGCCGAGCAATACCTGCGCAAGGGCTCCAAGGTCTATCTCCAGGGCCAGCTCCAGACCCGCAAATGGACCGACAAAGACGGCGTCGAGAAATATTCGACCGAAGTCGTGCTCAACCGCTTCAACAGCGAGCTGGTGCTGCTCGATGCCAAGGGCGAGGGCGGCGGGGCGCGCGCCGGCGGAACCGGCGGAGCCGGCGAGGCTCCCGGGAGCTTCGACCGCAGCGAAATGGACGACGAAATCCCGTTCTGAGGCGCCGGATGAGGAAGAGCTGGGTCGCGCTTGCCGCGCTGCTTCTTATCGGCTGCACGGGGCCTTCCGGCGTGCCTACGCTTGGCTTTATCAACAGCGACGTCGAGGATGCGTACATCCCCCTGGAAGGCACGGAATATCTGGTCCTGAGGGGCGACGGCGCGGCAGTCGTGCTCGGCGACGGTGTCGCGGTGACCAGCGCCCACACCGGCGATCTGGTGAACAAGAAGCTCGTCATCGGCGCCTCCGTCGATTACGACCTGATGTTCTTTCATACCGACAAGAAGCTCCGGGGCCTGCCGAGGGAGATTCCCCGCGTCGGCGAACGGGTCATCGCCTATGGCCAAAACGAAGGCGGGCTGCGCAAGGCCGAGGGCGTGGTCACGGCCCTCGACGCTTCCGTGGAAGCCCAGTGCGACACGTGCGCGGTCCAATCCGCCTTCACCTTCGACGGCAATGCCGGGCCGGGCTTCAGCGGCGGACCGGTGCTCGACGCGGCGAGCGGACGGCTCATCGGCATCGTCTTCGGTTATGTCGAGAAGCCCGGCGGCGGGCGCACGATCTACGCCTACGACATGGCGCGCGTGGCGGAAGAGCTGAAGAAGGTCGAAGACAAGCTGCCTGTGGACACGGATTAGGCGTGACGGCCTCCGATTGAGACGATAAAAAAACTGTCATCCCGGGTGAACGTTCTGAGCGCAGCGAAGGACGCGAGGCCCGGGACCCACCTCAATACATACTCTTGCTTCCCGGTGGGTCCCGGCCTGCGCAGCGCTCGCGCGCTGCTTGCCGGGATGACAGATAAAGTGAATCAGCGGCGCTTTCGTGCGGCGCAAGCGGAGATATAGAGTGCTCCGCAGGTTGCTTCGTGCGCCGCCGGAGAATCGCATGGCCCGACGCTCAACACCAACGCCTACAGCGACGCGCTCGTCATTCTGGGGCGGCGTTGGCCGGTGCGAGAAATTCCTGTTAGAAAACGCTGCGCCGAATCCGGGATGCTTGCTTGGCCAGCGTCTACGACCTGAAACCGAAATTCCAAAATCTCCTGCGCCCGCTTTGCGGCGCGCTGGCCGGTGCGGGCGTCACCGCCAATCAAGTGACCGTCGCCGCGGCGCTCCTCAGCATTGCGCTGGGCGCCGCCATTTGGGCGACAAAAGGCGCCGCCTGGACGCTGTTCCTCCTGCCGCCTCTCCTGCTGGTGCGCATGGCACTCAACGCCATCGACGGCATGCTGGCGCGCGAATTCGGCCAGAAGAGCCGGTTGGGCGCCATCCTCAACGAATTGGGAGACGTCGTCTCCGATACGGCGCTCTATCTGCCGTTCGCGGCCATCCCCGGCATATCTGCGATCCTGGTGGGTCTTGTCATCGCCATCGCAGTGATGACGGAAGTGGCAGGCGTGGTGGCGATCCAGATCGGCGGTGCCCGGCGCTATGACGGCCCCTTCGGCAAGAGCGACCGCGCGGTGTGGTTTGGGTTCCTGGCGGTGGCGCTGGCCGTGGGAGTGCCGCCCGGCAGCGATGTGGTGACCGCGTATCTCGCTTTCATGGCCGTGGCGGGCATCTTCACAATCATCAACCGCTCCCGCGCCGCGTTGAAGGGAGGCGCGCCATGAACGTCATCGCAGCCTTCTTTGCGACGCCCGTGCACGCCGCCATCGGGATCATCTACGGCATCCTGATCTTCGGCACCGCCGTCACCCAGATCCTGCGGCGGGTATCGCCCGGCCCGATGACCCAGGAGCTGACGAAGCGCGTCGTCTCCTGGTGGTGGATGATTACCGTTTTCACCATCGCCATCCTCACCTACCGCATGGTGTCCACGATCTTCCTTGCCTTTGTCTCGTTCCTGGCGCTGAAGGAATACCTCTCGCTCATTCCGACGCGGCGGGTAGACCGCAGAGTGCTGATCTGGGCCTATCTCGCGATTCCGGCGCAGTTCTACTTTGCGCATATGGGCCAGGTCGGCCTCTTCATGGTGTTCATTCCGGTGTGGATGTTCCTTTTCCTGCCGGCGCGCATCACGCTCGGGGGGCATACGGAGGGATTTCTGCGCGCGGTGGGGCTCCTCAGCTGGGGTCTGATGATCACCGTGTTCTCACTCAGCCACACAGCACTGCTCCTCACTTTTAGCTTCAATCACGGCGGCGGGGCGGGGGCGCTACTGTTCCTGGTGGCGCTGACGCAGTTCAACGACGTGGCGCAGTTCACCTTCGGAAACCTGTTGGGGCGGCACAAGATCATCCCCAAGGTTAGCCCCAACAAGACCTGGGAGGGCTTCCTCGGCGGCATCACGGCGACGACCGTCGCAGCCGGGCTGATCGGTCCATATCTCACACCCATGCCTTGGCATTATTCGGTGCTGGCGGGTTTCCTCATTGCGGGTGCGGGCTATCTCGGCGACATCACGATCTCCGCCTGCAAACGCGATCTGCACGTCAAGGACGCCTCGAACCTCATTCCCGGGCACGGCGGCATCCTCGACCGAGTGGACAGCCTGATCTATTCGGCGCCGGTGTTCTTCCACTACCTCAACTACTTCTTCGGCAACTGGCCGGCGACCCCGCTATGATCGCGTTCCTGCGCTGCGCGTTTTTCGTTCTTATCGTCAGGCCCATCCTGACCGTGATCCTGGGCGCCAATGTGCGCCGGCGCGATCTGTTGCCCAGGACGGGCCCGGCCATCATCGTCGCCAACCACAATTCCCATCTCGACACCCTGACGATCATGGCGATGTATCCCTTGCGGCGCCTCAAGCTGCTGCGACCGGTGGCGGCGATGGACTATTTCATGCGCACGCGGCCGATGGCCTGGTTCGCCGTCAACATGATCGGCATCATTCCCGTGTCGCGCGGCGGCATGAACCGCGACCTGTTGCAGCGCTGCGTGGCGGCGCTGGACAAGGGCGAGATCCTGATCGTGTTTCCGGAAGGCTCGCGCGGCGAGCCCGAGAAACTGTCGCTGTTCAAGAAGGGCGTGGCGCATCTGGTGAAGGCGAGGCCCGGGACGCCGGTGCATCCGCTGTTCCTGCACGGGTTGGGCAAGGCGCTGCCCAAGGACACCTGGGTTCTCATCCCCTTCAATTGCGACGTCGTGGTCGGCGAGCCGTTGTTGTGGACCGGCAGCATCGAGTCCTTCATGGCGGAGCTTCAGGCGCGCGTCGCCGGACTGGCCGCACAGATACACATGGCGCCGTGGGAATGATCTGGATTCTTGCAACTGCGGGCTGGGGCTTCGCGGAAGCGACGCTGTTCTTCATAGTGCCCGACGTGCTCTTGACCTATGTGGTGCTGAAATTCGGCCTCAGGAAGGCACTCAATTTGTCGGCCGTCGCCGCGGCAGCCGCCGTGCTGGGCGGGATCGTCATGTGGCTGTGGAGCGCCGCGGACGCGGAAGCCGCACGCCGCGCGATGCTGATGGTTCCGGCGGTCGACCCCGATCTTCTGGCACGCGCCGGGCGCGAGATGGCAGGTTTCTGGCCGCTCGATCTTGTCGTCGGCGCCGTAACGGGCATGCCGTACAAGCTCTACGCCGTGGAAGCCGGGGCGCGGGACATCAACCTCCTGGCCTTCGCGGCGATGTCCTTCGCGGCACGCTTCATCCGCTTCGCGCTGGCGGCGGGGCTGACGGCTGTGGCTCGCGAGGGGCTTGAAAGGCTGCGGCAGGCACGCTGGAGCACCACCGTATGGGCAGCGGGATGGCTGCTTTTGTACGCGGTCTACTTCACCATTCGCGCGATGGCATAGGCCGTTTCACGCCTCACTCTGCACGGGCGTTACCGGCCTCTCTCGGACGGGCTAAATAGTCTCCATTTCCGCCCTTTTTCGGGCGATCTTTTGCTGGCCGACTCGACCCCTAAAATGCTAGGAAACCAAGCCGATTTGCCCTCCCTCGGGCAGGGCCTGCAAGGACCAGATTTTGAGCGATCAGACAACGCCTCCGCCCGCGCCTCCACCCGCCGGCTCCAGCGTCAATCCCACCGCCATCGAAGACGAGCTGAAGCGCTCGTACCTCGACTACGCGATGAGCGTGATCGTTTCGCGCGCCTTGCCGGACGCCCGCGACGGCCTCAAGCCCGTGCACCGGCGCATCCTCTATTCGATGCACGAGAACGGCAGGGACTGGAACAAGCCCTACCGCAAATCCGCCCTGATCGTCGGCGACGTGATGGGCAAGTACCATCCGCACGGGGACCAGTCGATCTACGACGCGTTGGTGCGTATGGCGCAGGAATTTTCCATGCGCGTGCCCCTGATCGACGGGCAGGGCAATTTCGGCTCAGTGGACGGCGATCCGCCCGCAGCCATGCGTTACACCGAGGCACGCCGGGCCAAAATCGCCCACGCGCTGACGGACGACATCGACAAGGACACGGTCGAGTTCCAGCCAAACTACGACGGCTCCGAGAAGGAGCCCGTCGTCCTGCCGGCGCGCTATCCGAACCTGCTCGTCAACGGCGCCTCGGGCATCGCCGTAGGCATGGCGACCAACGTGCCGCCGCACAATCTTGGCGAGGTGATCGACGCCTGCCTCGCTTACATGGATAATCCGTCGATCTCGATGGAGGCTCTGACCGAGATCGTGCCGGGACCTGATTTCCCGACCGGCGCGCTGATCATCGGCAAGCAGGCGGCGCGCGCGGCGCTGGCGCGCGGACGCGGCTCGATCCTGATGCGCGCGCGCTGCACCGTGGAAGAGATCCGCAAGGATCGCGAAGCGATCATCGTCACCGAGATCCCCTATCAGGTGAACAAGGCGCGGATGCAGGAGCGCATCGCCGAACTGGTGCGCGACAAGCGCATCGAAGGCATCGCCGACATTCGCGACGAAAGCGACCGCCACGGCATGCGCGTCGTGATCGAACTGAAGCGCGATGCGTCGTCCGACGTAGTGCTGAACCAGCTCTACCGCTTCTCCGAACTGCAGACGAGCTTCGGCGTCAACATGCTGGCGATCACCGACGGACGGCCGCAGCAACTCAATCTGAAGCAGTTGATCGGCGTATTCGTCGGTTTCCGCGAAGAAGTGGTAACGCGGCGCACGCGTTTCGAACTCGCGAAGGCCCGCGACCGCGCCCACATCCTGGCCGGTCTGGCGGTCGCCGTCGCCAATATCGACGAGGTGATTGCTCTGATCCGTGCGGCGCCCGACGCCAACACGGCACGCGAACGTTTGATGGCAAAGGCCTGGCCGGCCAAGGACACGGCGCCGCTGGTCGCCCTCATCGCCGACCCGCGTCATACGATCGCCGAGGACGGCACGATCCGGCTGTCGGACGAACAGGCGAGGGCGATCCTCGACATCCGGCTGCAACGATTGACCGCGCTGGGCCGCGACGAGATCGGCGACGAAGTCAAGAAACTCAGCGAAGCGATCAAGGATTATCTCGAAATCCTGCGCTCGCGCCCGCGCGTGCTCGCCATCATCAAGAGCGAACTCGAAGCGGTGAAGTCCGAATACGCCACGCCACGGCTGACCGAACTGGTCGATGCGGAAGTCGAGTTCGAGGACGAAGCGCTGATCGAGCGCGAGGACGTGGCGATCACCGCCACCCATGCGGGCTACATCAAGCGCACGCCCATCGCCGAATACCGCGTGCAGGGCCGCGGCGGCAAGGGTCGCGCCGGCATGGCGACGCGCGAAGAGGATTTCGTCACCAGCCTGTTCGTGGCCTCCACGCACGCGCCGATGGTGTTCTTCTCCTCGACGGGCATGGCCTATAAGCTGAAGGTCTGGCGGCTGCCAGAAGCACGCATCAGCGGGCGCGGCAAGGCGATGGTGAACCTCTTGCCGCTCTCCGAAAACGAGCGCATCACGACGATCCTGCCGCTGCCCGAGGACGAGGCGCAGTGGGAGAAGCTGAACGTCGTCTTCGCCACCAAATCCGGCAGCGTGCGGCGAAACGAGCTTTCCGACTTCGTCAACATCAACAAGAGCGGCAAGATCGCCATGAAGCTGGAGCCGGGCGACGGCATCGTCGGCGTGCAGGTCTGCGCCGACCGCGACGACGTGCTGTTGACCACGCGGCTCGGCAAATGCATCCGCTTCCCGCTGACCGACGTGCGTGTCTTCAAGGGTCGCGAATCCACCGGCGTGCGCGGCGTCAAACTGGCGAAGGACGACGAAGTGGTGAGCCTGACGCTGCTGCATCATTCCGACGCCACCACGGCGGAGAGCCGCGCCTATCTCAAGCAGGCCAGCGCTGCGCGGCGCGCCGCCACCGGCGAGGACGAAGCCGTGGTAGAGGAGCCCGAAGAGACCGAAGAGAACGGCGAGGAGGCGACGCTGACGCCCGAGCGCTATGTCGAACTGGGTGCCGGCGAGCAGTTCGTCCTGGCGGTCTCGGAAAACGGTTTCGGCAAGCGCACCAGCTCCTTCGAGTACCGCGTCACCGGCCGCGGCGGCTCGGGTATCGTCGCGATGGGCATGGGCAAGAAGAACAGCGCCATCATCGCCGCCTTCCCGGTGGAAGAGAGCGACGATCTGATGCTCGTCAGCAATACCGGTCAGATCATTCGCGTGCCGGTCGGCGGCATCAGCGTGCAGGGTCGCGCCGCACAAGGCGTCGTGGTGTTCCGGCTCGAGGAGGCCGAGCGCGTGGTCTCCGTGGAGCGTATCGTCGCCGAGGACACGGAAGAAGAAGGATGAGCGGAGAACTCGGATTACTTTCTTCACCTCCCCCTTGCGGGGAGGTCGGAGAATTACGAGCACCGCGAGAAATTCTCCGGGTGGGGGAGCAGTTCGGGCGCGACCCCCACCCGCTCGCGCTTTGCGCTCGCGACCTCCCCGCAAGGGGGAGGTAGAAGGGTTGTCATGACCACACAGCGCATCGCTCTCTATCCGGGGACGTTCGATCCCTTCACGCTCGGCCATCTCGACATCGTCGAGCGGGCCGTCAAACTGGTCGATCACCTGGTCATCGGGGTGGCCGCCAATCCCGGCAAGACGCCGCTGTTTACACAGGACGAGCGTGTTGCGATGGTGCGTCACGAAACGGCGCCGCTCTCGGGCAACGGCCGTGCCACGATCGAGGTGCAGCCGTTCGACCTGCTGCTCATCGAGTTCGCGGAGAAGATCGGCGCCAGGATGATCGTGCGCGGCTTGCGCGCCGTGTCCGATTTCGAATACGAATTCCAGATGGTCGGCATGAACCAGCGGCTCAACCCCGAGATCGAGACCGTTTTCCTGATGGCGGACCCGCGCCATCAGGCGATCGCCTCGCGGCTGGTCAAGGAAGTCGCCATGCTGGGCGGCGACGTGACGCCGTTCACCAGCCCGCACGTCGCCGGGCTTCTGGTCAAGCGCTGCAGGGAGTTGGGAGCCAGGAAATGAATCGCGAAGACACGCTGATCATGGAACTGAAGACGGGACCGGTGACGATCGCGCTGCGGCCCGATCTGGCGCCCAATCATGTGGCACGCATCAAGGAGCTGACGCAGAGCGGCTTCTACGACGGCCTAACCTTCCATCGCGTCATTCCCGGCTTCATGGCGCAGACCGGCGATCCCACCGGCACCGGTTCCGGCGGCTCGAAGCTGCCGGACCTCAAGGCCGAGTTCTCGGCGGAGAAGCATGTGCGCGGCACGGTGTCGATGGCGCGCACCTCAAATCCCAACAGCGCCAACAGTCAGTTTTTCATCTGCTTCGAGGACGCGCCCTGGCTCGACCGCCAGTACACGGTGTGGGGCAAGGTCGTGAAAGGCATGGAGCACATCGACGCCATCAAGCAGGGCGGCGAACACAACAACGGCACGATCAGCGGCGAACCGGATAGAATCCTGAAGATGCGAACGGCATCTGCCGATCAAGTGTAATATCCGTTTACGCTCCGAAGGCGACGGCGGCGCAGTAAATCTCCAATCGGACCATAGGGAAGCCGCTGACAAAAAGGAGTCAGGGTTTTGTAAGTCGCTGAATTGATTTCAGGATTATCAGTGTCGGTAGGCCAACCGTTCAGCAGACAAAGCCAAGCTGCTCATTATTCTGTAAATAGATTTTACAACATTTCAAAAGTTCAACCGCGGGCGCGGGGCATTAAGTATTCCGCCGAGACGGCGCGATACGAAACAGGCTGAAACGTAACGTCTTCCATAAAGGCACGATGATGCTGCCGGAGTGCAGGTCGTTGGCACAGACGTTGCTGATGCAGCTTCGGAGAGACCAGCGGACGACCCGCAAGGTTTCCCGGGGACAGGAATTCATGCGTTTTAATCTTCATTTGCGGTGCCTGAAGTCGGTGCTTACGGCTTCCTGCCTAAGCTTTCTGATAGTCGGAGCGGCGCAGGCATCGATCATCCAGATGCAGTCGTTCGCAGGCTCGTACACGATCACGGATACGACCGCCGACGGCATTGCGGTCACCGATGCTCACCAGTTCGGTTCCCCGACATTCGCCGCGTTCGATACGACGCTTGGCGTCTTGACCAATGTCACCGTGCGCGTACGCAGCACAAAAGCTCTCGGAAACGGCATATCGCAGAACACGGTGGTTTCCGGCACGAGTTCGCGGTACGCCAGCAGCAGGGCAAAGAACGGCGTCAAGCTGACGTTCGACGCACCGGGCATTTCCGGCGCGACGCTCTTAAGCCAAGGTCAATCCCTCGACTGCTTCGCGAAAAGGGCCAATAGCCATCATTGCATTGCCCAGAAAGGGCCGAAGACCTCGGGCAAAAAGAAAACCTACACGATTGGACAGCCGGATCTATCCTCTTATACGACGGCGGCCGGGAGCACGGTCGCGACGACGCTTACCGGCACCATGTCGGCGAACGACAAGGTGCGCCGCGGTTCGTTCAACAGCGTCTCCGACCAGTACACGGTAAACTGGTCGGGAGACGAGCGAGTCATCTACAAATACGATCAGCACTCCAACGGTTCATTCGATTCGAAGTCGAAGAACAGCGACAGCTTGACGCTGAACTTCGGGACGGTCGCCAGAGGGACGAGCCCGGTAGCGCTGACCTTCGATATTTTCAATCTGCTAAAGACCGATCACAACGCCCACATCAGGATCGGCATGGACTACGACGCCGCGACCAGCGGCAGCTCAGGCGATGTCGGCGTTTTCATGTTCGATAATCCGCTCAGCACGATCCAGGATCTTGCGGCGGGCTACGACGATGCCTTCAAAGTACATTTCAACACGAGTAAGACCGGCGCCTATAGCGCCGTCTACACGATCGGACTGACGGACACGCGCGACGTCGCGGGTGTCGGCTATGCCGACAACTTTCTCACGTTGAACATCGTGGGCAACGTGGTACCCGAGCCGGGCACGCTGGCCTTTCTGAGCGGCGGTTTGATGCTGCTCGGCGGCTTCAGGCTGCGGCGGCGCAGGCGCAAGTCATAGCCGGCGCGGCCAATGCGGCCGCACATCCAGATGCGGCTGGAATGGCATTGAGTACTGTCCCGTCGCCGTCTGTAAAATCATTTTCCACCGTGTAAACGGCGGCGCGCACGCCATAGCAGTGCTTTGTGAGAATAACCGCGAAATATCGGCGTTTTCTGTAAATAGACTTTACATTATTACAGAAACGACGGTGCTCCCGGCGCAACGTTCGCTTGCACACGCCCGCTCATGGACATCCAAGGGTGGCCGCGCTGCGAACAAGCTGCTGACGGAGAAAGAAAAAAATTGCCCCGACCTAGCTTCAATAAAATCGGCTGACGCGCGGTCGAAGTTGGCATGAGCATTGCTGATCCATTTACGAGAGCGGATAGCGGATTGGCCGCACGCTGAGGCGATTGTTGGGGAAATTATGATTTTCCGAGTTTGCGGTAACGGCAGGTTGGCAACCCTGGCACTACTCTCCGGCGCCGCGTTCTTCGTCATACCGGCTGCGAATGCAACGCTCATCCAAACCTATGCCTTCAGCGGCAGCCATACCGTTTCCGACACTTCCAGCGGCGGCTCGGCCTCCCAGACGTTCGTCTATGCGGCGCCGAGCTTCAGCCAATTCGACTCCTCGTTGGGAGTTCTCACGGCCGTCAAGGTGACGTTGACCTCGACCCGGAGCCAGACGACGGTGCTGACCGGCAGCAGCTCGAGCAGCGGCAACAAGCAGAACACAGGCAACAACGGCACCACCTCGAAAATCGCGGCGCCGGGGATCCACTCCGGCAGCTCCTCTCAGCCTTCCGCCATCAGCCAGTCCGGCGCCTGCGGCAAGGGAGGGTCATTGACTGCCTGTCCGATCACGATCGGTCCGGCAAGTTCGGCGACCAACAAGGTCTTCAGTGTGTCCGGTTCATCCATGGGGAGCTATGAAGGAAGCGGCACGGTTGCCGTGACGCTCTCTTCGAAGCTGTCGGCAAACAACACGACGACGGGAAGCTGGACGAGCACGCAGGACCAGTACAAGTCGGACTGGTCCGGCAACGTCGGCCTCGAATACTCCTACGATCAGCACTCCGACGCATCGTTCAATTCGGCTTCGACGAATGCCGATCTGCTGACGCTGAACTTCGGCACGGTGATCCAGGGTTCGTCCCCGGCGGCCCAGCTCTTCGACATCTACAACATGCTGAAAACCGACCTCAACGCGGACGCACGCCTGGCCCTGAACTACGACGCCGCGAACAGTTCCAGCAGCGGCGACGTCGGCGTATTCAGCTTCAACTCGCCTTTCAGCATCATCTCCGCGCTCAGTGCCGGGAGCCCCGACTCGTTCAGCGTCACCTTCAACACGTCGCAACTGGGCACCTACAGCGCGATCTACAACCTCGCGTTTTACGACGCCTTTGACTCAGGGTGCTTCGGCACGGTCGGCAAGAACACGCTGACGCTCAAGATCATCGGCAACGTGATCGAAAAGACCGAGAATCCGCCGCCCGTTCCCGAACCGGGCACGCTGGCCCTTCTGAGCGGAGGCGTACTGCTGCTTGGAGGATTCAGACTGCGGCGGCGCAGGAACAAGTCCTAGAGCATGATCTGATGTCGTTGAATCAGATCATGCTCTGGATTCTTTGTTTTTCGCGCAATTTGTCGGGTGAACCGCTACACACTTCACCCGATTGCGCTCTAGCCGGCATTCACCGCGCCCGCATCGCCTTCGACATGGCCTCCACGGCGGCGTTAAGAGCCGCCGCGGTAGGCGTTGCGGGCGTCACGGTGTTGGGATCGAAGCCACCCGCGTTCCCCATTTTTACGATCTCCGTGTGGAGGAGCAGCAGCAAGGACGCATCGGTGCTGTCGTTCTCCAGATCGCGCCAGATCGCGACCGCCGCTTTCAAATTGCCGATCTGGGCTTCTGCGAGGCCTGCGTAGAAGCGGGCGCGAGGCTCTTTTGCGTCGATGTCCAGCGCCTTGGCGAAGGCGGCAAGCGCCTGCGGTACGACCGCACCGTTGCTCGCCAATACGTAAGTCTCTCCCAGTCTCGACCAGGTGCCGGCGCCGTCGGCGCCAAGGTTTATGGCGCGGCGGAAGGCTTCCGCGGCGTTGTCGTAATCGCCCTGCTTGAGGAACAAATCCGCAAGGCGGAGAAAGCCGGAAGTGCTCGGATGGACGACGAGTTCGGCCCCCAATTTGTCCGCCGCAGCGGCAAGGATGACGGCGGGTTCGTTTTCGAGGCGGTCGGCATAGGGCCGGCCGGGAAGATGTGGCGAACCGTAGGCGGCATAGAGAAGTCCCGCGCCCAACGGCAACATCAACGCGACGACGATGGCGGCCATGATGCGCGCCTGCTTGTCGTCCGAAGGCACGGATGCACCCGCGCCCGTCGCCGCGAGCATGCGGCGCTGGATTTCCAGCCGTGCGGCTTCGGCCTGATCGGGCGCTACAAGCCCACGTTCGACGTCCGCCTCCACTTCGGCAAGTTGGTTGCGGTAGACCGCGAGATCGTAATCAGCCCGGGCAGGCGCCTTTGAGGATGAACGCAACAGCGGCCACAGCAGCGCCGCGACGGTTCCGGCCATAAGAAGCGCGAAAATGAGCCATAGCATCATGGCGCGTCGTCCATCAGGGATTTCAGGCGGCGCAGCTCTTCGTCCGAGAGCGGCGCGGTCTCAGGCGCGGCGCGGCGGCGGTAGAACAAATAGACGGTCGCTCCGCCCGTCAGGACCAGGAGCAGCGGCCCGAACCACAGGAGATAGGTCTCGGGATCGAAGGGCGGCTTGAGCAGCACATAGGTGCCGTAACGCGCCACGATATACTGCTTGACCGCGTCGTCGCTGTCGCCTTTGAGCAGGCGCCGGCGCACAAGGACGCGAAGATCGTGCGCCAGGGGCGCGTCGGAATCGTCGATCGACTGGTTCTGGCAGACGAGGCACCGCAGCTCCTTGCCGATGCTGCGGGCGCGCGCCTCCAGCTTGGGATCGCGCAGCATCTCGTCCGGCTGGACGGCTAATGCAGGTGTCAGGACAAGTAATACCGCGGCGAGCATCAGCGCACAGCGCTGCTTACTAAACCATTGTGTCATCCCGGCCAGCCGCGCGAAAGCGCGGCGTGAGCCGGGACCCACTTCGACAGCGGCTTCCGCTTCCGAGTGGGTCCCGGGCCTCGCGTCCTTCGGCCCTTCGGCAGGCTCAGGGCTCAGGACGCTCGCCCGGGATGACAGCGGGATGCGTTTCATTTCAGCTTCTCCGCCAAGGGGAGGAGTTGATCGTGCACGATCTCGGGCGTCAGCGGCCCAGGCCACTTGAAACGGATGACGCCGGATTTGTCGATCAGGAAGGTCTCGGGCACGCCGTAGACGCCGAAGTCGATCGCGGTGCGGCCCTGCCGGTCAGCCGCAACCGTATGATAGGGATCGCCTTGTTCGGCCAGGAACGCCGTCGCGTTCTCCGGCTTGTCCTTGTAGTTGATGCCGACCAGCACGATGCCGGATTTCGCCAGGTCCCTGAACAGGGGGTGCTCGGCGCGGCACGGCACGCACCACGAGGCGAAGAAGTTCACGACCGTCACCTTGCCGCGCAGGTCCGCCGTCTTGAAATCCGGCTTGCCGGAATAGAGCGGCGGCAGGTCGAATTGGGGTGCGGGTTTGCCGATCAGCACCGAAGGTACGACATCGGGCGTATCGCCTTTGCTCACCTCTTGCAGACGCCAGACGAAGAAGCCGATCAGCACCAGGAACGCCAGCGCCGGCGCGGCGTATTGCACGCCTGCGGGTATTTTCACTTTCTGCGAAGCGGCAGGCGCCTCGTCAGGGATGCGCGCAGCACGCCTCGGCGTGCCCACGCGGTAGCGTCGGTCAGTGAGGGACACAAGGCCGCCCAGCACCATTACGAGCGCGCCCAGAAACAGCCAGGGCACCAGCGGATTGTGGAGGAGATGCACCACATGGCCGCCTTTGCCGTCCGCTTCGCCCAGCACGACGTAGAGGTCGCTGAAGAAATTGGTGTGGATCGCCACCGTCGATTTGGGTTCCGGCGGGTTGTCGTAGACGCGGCGTTCCGGCCGCATTGCCGCGACGAAATCGCCGTTCCGGCTCGCCAGGAACAGGGCGCGCGAAGTCGTGTAGTTCGGGCCGCGCAGATTGTCGTCGACGCCGACGAGATGCACGTCGTAGCCCGCAATTTGGGCCGTCTGGCCCGGGCGCATGACGAGCAGCGTCTCGCTCTGCCACGCCAGCGAGCCGGATATGCCGATCAGCACCACGGCAAGCCCGATATGGGCGAGGCTCATGCCATAGGCGGAGCGGGGCAACTGCCGCGCGCGGTGGAGGATTTCGTCGCGCGAATGGCGCAAGAGCCCGACGCGTCCCGCCCATTCCGAGATCGTGCCCGCGAGAAGCCATGCCGCCAACCCCAGGCCCAGCGCGGCCATCAGATTGTGCGATGCGGTTCCTGCCGCGAACAGCGTCGCGGCCACGGTGACGGCCGTCACCACGGCTGCAAATCTGAGGCGCCGGAGGGCATCTTTGAGGTCGCCGCGCTTCCACGACAGCAGCGGTCCGACCGGCATAAGCAGCAGCATCGGCGTCAGGAGCAGCGGCATCATCAGGTTGTAATAGGGCGCGGCCACCGACAGCTTGTTCAAGTGCAGCACGTCGGCGAACAAAGGATAAAGCGTGCCGAGCAGTACCGTGCCCGCCGCGGCGCTGAGAAAGACGTTGTTGAACATCAAGCCGCCTTCACGCGACACCGGCGAGAAGATGCCGCCCGCCCTGAGCGCCGGGGCGCGCATCGCGAAGAGGATCAGCGATCCGCCCGTCACCACGCTCAGCAAGGCGAGGATGAAGACGCCGCGCGCCGGATCGTTGGCGAAGGCGTGCACCGAAGTCAGCACGCCGGAGCGCACCAGGAAGGTGCCGAGCAGCGACAGCGAAAAGGCCACGATGGCGAGGAAGATGGTCCAGGCCTTCAACGTGTCGCGCTTCTCTACCACGATGGCCGAATGCACCAGCGCCGTGCCCGCCAGCCACGGCATGAAAGAGGCGTTCTCCACTGGGTCCCAGGCCCACCAGCCGCCCCAGCCGAGGGTGTAATAGGACCACCACGAACCCATCGCGATGCCCAGCGTCAGCGCGCACCACGCCGCCAGCGTCCAGGGGCGCACCCAGCGCGCCCAGGCGGCATCGACGCGGCCTTCGATCAGTGCGGCGACGGCGAAGGAGAACGCCATCGAGAAGCCGACATAGCCGAGATAGAGGAAGGGCGGGTGGAAGGCGAGGCCGGGGTCTTGGAGCAGCGGGTTGAGGCCGTTGCCGTTGACCGGCGCGGGGTCGAGCCGCGCGAAGGGGTTCGAGGTCATCAGGATGAACAGCAGGAACCCGAAAGCGATCATTCCTTGTACGGACAAAGCGCGGGCGCGCAGGGCAGGCGGCAGCGTCTTGCCGAACAGGGCGGCCATCAGGCCGTACAGCGCCAGGATGAAGACCCATAGCAGCATCGAGCCTTCGTGGTTTCCCCATACGCCGGTGATCTTGTAGAGCAGCGGCTTGTCGGTGTGGCTGTTGAGGGCGACGTTGAGCACCGATAAATCGCTGGTGACGTGCAGCCAGATCAGGGCCGCGAAGGCGAGGCTCACCAGCGCGAACTGCGCCGCAGACGCGGGCCGCGCCAGATTCATCCAGGACGTTTCGCCGCGCGCGGCGCCCAGCAGCGGCACCACGGCCTGCACTGCCGCGACAAATAGCGCCAGGATCAGGGCGAACAGTCCGATCTCTGCAATCATCGGCTCAAGCCTGGTGCTGCTGCGGGGGCTGAACGCCCCGGGGAGGCGGACGCGGTTAACTTGTGCCTCTATCTACGACCCGCCGACGCGCCGGGCAACAATAACCGGTGCCGTACGGCAGAAGCCGGCGCGGGAACGACGCAACAGGTTTGCGTTTTCGGGTGTGCTTTTCTAAGCTTGCCGTTACGTCGTTCACGAAGGGGGTATCGTGCCAAATACATCGAAGACCCGGCGGGCGACAGCCGTTACCAAATTGCTGGGCGCCATTCCCAACCGTCTGCAGCTTGCCGGCGGGTGGATCGATCAGCCGTTCGTTTCGAAGTTCAATCCCAAGCCGCCCGGCTCCATGGTCGTCGTACAGATCGAGCCGAATTTCCGGCCGATGAACCGCTCCGGCATTGCCAGCAGCACGCGCGTCTTTGCGATGGATCTATGGAACGGCCGCCTGCCGAGGCGTCCGAAGGAAACGCTTGTACGCGAACTCTATTATGCCGAGAACACCTACAAGGCGATGCCGAGCGGCTCGCAGGATATGATCGGCATCATCTACCCCGGCATAAACCGCCTCGACTACGACATCGCCCACGAAGGGGGCGTGTTTCCCGCGCACATCGAATCGTGCACCTCGCCGCGCATCGCGCGCTGGCTCGAGCGCGTGTTGCACCTCATTCCGGTCGAACCGCGGCCCGAAGGCTATAACCCGCTCGAACAGAAGAAGCTCGAACCGTATCTGGTGCAGCGCCTCGGGCAGTCGGGCAAGGACTGTTTCGATGCCATCGCCAAGATGGACGTCGCCGCACTGGGCAAAGCGCTCAATCTGAGCCTCAAATGCTGGGATACGATGCTGCCGCTTTCCATGCGCCACACCGTCGTGAAGTTGGACCTGATCGAACTTGCGCAGGCCTATCAGCAGCAATATTACGGCGCCACCTATTCGGGTCCCGGGGGCGGCTATCTGATTGTGGTTTCGGATGAGATTGTGCCCGGTTCCTTCACCGTCAACATTCGAACCGGCGAGTGATGGGTACGCCGGCAGTCATTGTCGGCGGCGGTTTCGATGATATCCGCTCGCGCGATCTGCGGTTTCTCGAAGAAGCCGCGAGGCTCGGCGAGCTGACCGTTCTGTTATGGTCGGATGCCGCGTTGGCAGAGCGGATCGGGGTGCCTCCGCAGTTTCCTTTTGCGGAGCGCGCCTATTTCCTGGAGGCGGTACGTTTCGTCCGCCGCGTCGTCGCGACGGACGCGTGGGATGCGGTGCCGACCGGGCTCGATGCGGATATCTGGGCGGCGAGGGACGACAATCCCGAGTGCGCCCGGCTCGCGCGCCGCAGCGGCCTTGCCTATCGCGTCTTGACCGGGTTGGAGGGCTTTCCCGAACCGGCTTCGCCGCCGCCGGCGACGAACCGCAACAAGGTCGCGGTCACGGGATGCTTTGACTGGCTGCATTCCGGTCATGTGCGCTTCTTCGAAGAGGCCAGCGGTTACGGCGATTTGTACGTCTTCCTTGGCAACGACAAATGCATCGAAGGCTTGAAGGGTAAAGGGCATCCTCTCCATCCCGAGGACGAGCGCCGCTACGTGGTCGGTGCCATCAAGTATGTCACTAAGGCTCAGGTCTCGACCGGCAGCGGCTGGCTGGATGCGGATGCCGAGATGAGAGCGCTGAAACCTGATGTCCTCGTGGTGAATGAGGACGGCGACAGGGACGAGAAGCGCGCCTATTACCGGGAACTCGGCATCGAGTATCGCGTACTCAAACGCGCCCCGGCGCCCGGGTTGCCCGCGCGCAGCAGCACCGATCTGCGCGGTTTCTGAACCTGCATCTTCCGCGCACAGGCACCGCCGCGACAAATAGTGCCAGGATCAGGGCAAACAGTCCGATCTCTGCAATCATCGGCTCAAGCCTGGTGCTGCTGCGGGGGCTGAAAGCCCCGAGAAGGCGGACGCGGTTAACGGGTGCCTCTATCTACGGCCCCCTGACGCAATCGGCAACATAATGTGTGACGGGCCGCGTTGTTCGGGGCACGCCCCGCGCCTAAAACGCTGCGTCCTTACCTAACGGGAGACTCGACTGTGGCCCAATCCATTCCGTTCATCGACCTTCAGACCCAACGCCGCCGGCTCGGAGAACCGCTGAACAAAGCCGTCCTCGCCGCCGTCGAAGGCGGGCAGTGGATCCTGGGGCCTCAGGTCGCCGCATTCGAACAGCAGCTCGCGCAATTCGCGGGCGTGAAGCACGCCATCGCCTGCGCCAACGGCACGGACGCGCTGCAGATCGTGCTGATGGGTTGGGGAATCGGACCCGGCGACGCCGTGTTCGTGCCGGCGTTCACCTTCGCGGCCTCCGCCGAAGTCGTGGCGCTGGTCGGCGCCGCGCCCGTGTTCGTGGATGTTCTGGAAGACACCTACAACATCGATCCCGCCAGCCTCGAAGCCGCCATCGACCTGGTCAAGCGCGAAGGCAAGCTGAAGGCCAAGGCCGTGATGCCGGTGGACCTCTTCGGCCAGCCCGCCGACTACCGCCTGATCGAGCCCATCGCCAAACGCGAAGGCCTCAAGATGCTGTGCGACACGGCACAGGCCTTCGGCGCCACTTATCACGGCAAGGTAACCGGCAATATCGGCGACGCGGCCTCCACCAGTTTCTTCCCGGCCAAACCGCTCGGCTGCTACGGCGACGGCGGTTGCAGTTTCACCAACGACGACGGCCTCGCGGACCTTTTGAAGTCCATCCGCAACCACGGCCAGGGCGTGGACCGCTACGAGAACGTCCGCATCGGGATGAATTCGCGCCTCGACACCATCCAGGCGGCGATCCTCTCCGAGAAGCTGAATATCTTCCCCGAGGAGATCGAGCTGCGCGAGAAAGCGGCGCGGCGCTACAACGCCGATCTCTCCAAGTCCAATCGCATCGTGGTGCCGGTGGTGATCCCGGGCGCGCAATCGACCTGGGCGCAGTACACCATTCAGGTGCCGGAACGCGACAAGCTCCAGGCCGACCTCAAGGCGCAGGGCATTCCCACCGCGGTCTATTACCCGACGCCGCTCTCCGTCCAGAAGGGCTACGCGCACTATCCGAGCGCGCCCACCCCGGTATCGCAGAAGATCGGCAAGACCGTGGTCAGCCTGCCGATGCACCCCTATCTGGACGAAGCCACCCAGGAGCGCATCGTCGCCGCGGTGCTCGAAAGCGTCGGCCGGGACTGACCGGGTGCTAGACTTCGTTCTCCGGCTCGCTTAGAGCAATAGGGCGGCCGGGGACGGGCTTTAGGATGGAGTGCCGCTCACTCGCGATTCCCGATATCAAGGTGCTGACGATCGCGCGGCACGCGGATTCGCGCGGCCATTTCTGTGAGACTTACAGTCGCAAGAATTTCGCGGCGCTGGGCATCGATTGCGAGTTCGTCCAGGACAACCAGTCTTTTTCGGCGGCGGCGGGGACGCTGCGCGGCCTGCATTTCCAGATTCCGCCCTTTGCCCAGCACAAGCTGGTGCGCGTGGTGAAGGGGCGCATCTGGGACGTGGCGGTGGACATCCGCGCGGGCTCGCCGAGCTACAGCCGCCATGTCGCCCTGGAGATGTCGGGGGAGGCGCCCGAACAGCTTTTCGTGCCCGCCGGATTCGCCCACGGCTTCCTGACGCTCGAACCCGATACCGTCGTCGCCTACAAAGTGACGAGTCCCTACGCGCCCGAATGCGACCGCGGCCTTTTATGGAGCGACCCGGCGCTCGGCATCGTCTGGCCCATGCCGGCGGAGAAGATGATCCTCTCAGACAAGGACCGGCGGCTGCCGCTCCTGAAGGACTTGCCCGCGCATTTCCGCTATGATCCGTCGGGGTCGGCGCCATGAATATTCTGGTCACCGGAGGGGCGGGTTTCATCGGGTCGGCGGTGATCCGCCACCTGATCGCCGATACGCGGCACGAGGCAGTCAACCTCGACAAGCTGACCTATGCGGCCAATCCGGCCTCGCTGGCCGCCGTAGCGGGCAGCCCGCGCTACCGCTTCGAGCAGGCCGACATCTGCGATGCTGAAGCTCTCAAGCGCATCTTCGCGCAGCACCGGCCCGACGCGGTGATGCATCTGGCGGCGGAAAGCCATGTGGACCGCTCAGTCGATGCGCCGGAGGATTTCATCGCCACCAATATCGTTGGCACCTTCCGCCTGCTGACCGCGGCGCGCGCCTATTACGAGAGCCTGCCGGAGGACAAGAGAAAGCTCTTCCGTTTCCATCACGTTTCCACCGATGAGGTGTTCGGCGCGCTGGGGCCGCACGATGCGCCCTTCTGCGAGACGACGCCTTACGATCCCAGCTCGCCCTATTCCGCCAGCAAGGCGAGCGCCGATCATCTGGTGCGGGCCTGGGGGCACACCTACGGCCTGCCGGTGCTCGTCACCAACTGCACCAACAATTACGGGCCGTGCCAGTTCCCCGAGAAGCTGATCCCGCTGGTCATCCTGCGCGCGCTGGAAGGCGCGCCGCTGCCGGTCTACGGCGACGGCAGTAACCGCCGCGACTGGCTCTATGTCGAGGATCACGCGCGGGCGCTGGCGACGGTGCTGGAGAAGGGCCGCCCGGGAGAAACCTATTGCATCGGCGGGGGAACCGAGCGCTCGAATCTCGAAATCGTGGAGGCCATTTGCGCCATCCTCGATGGGATGATCGGCAAGCTGCCGAACGGGGAGGGGCGCCGCTCACTGATCCGTTTCGTCAAGGACCGCCCGGGGCACGATTTCCGCTATGCAATGGCAGCCGCCAAGATGGGCGCCGAACTCGGTTGGAAGGCAGAGGAGACGCTGGAGACGGGGCTGCCCAAGACCGTCGCCTGGTACTTCGCCAACCGTTCCTGGTGGGAACCGCTCAAGGCACGCTATGGCGGCGAGCGCCTTGGCCTGATGGGTAAGCCGTGAACGCGACGGTACTGATCGCCGGATCGCGCGGCCAGCTTGGGTTGGAATTGCTGCGCGCGAGATGGCCGGAGGGGTTCCGCATCGTCGGCGTCGATGTGGAAGACATCGACATCGCCGACGCCGCCTCCGTGGCGCGCACCTTCGTGGAGCATCGGCCGTCTGTCGTTATCAACGCGGCGGCCTATACGGCGGTGGACCGCGCCGAAAGCGAGCCCGATAAAGCGTTCGCCGTCAATGAAGGCGGGGCGCATAATCTGGCGCAGGCCTGCGCCATCGACGACATTCCGCTGATCCACATCTCGACGGACTACGTGTTCGACGGCACCAAGCCCGAACCCTATGTCGAATCCGATGCGACGGCACCGCTTTCGGTTTATGGGCGCTCCAAGCTTGAGGGCGAGATCGCGGTGCTTGAGGCGCTCGCCCGCCACCTGATCCTTCGGACGTCGTGGCTCTATTCGGCGTTCGGCAGCAACTTCGTCAAGACGATGCTGAAGCTGTCGGAGCGCGGTGAGGTGCGGGTGGTGGCGGATCAGATGGGCACGCCCACTTCGGCGGCGGACCTCGCCACGGTGATCGTGCGGCTTGTTCCGGCGGCGCTCGCCGGGACCGCGGCCTGGGGCACCTATCACGCGGCGAATTCCGGCTGGACGAGTTGGCACGGCTTCGCGCAGCGCATCTTCGACGATCTTCGCCGCCGCACGGGACGCGAGGTCGCGCTGACGCCGATCGCCACCGCCGATTATCCAACCCCCGCACGCAGGCCTGCCAACAGCCGCCTCGATTGCGGCTTGCTCCAGCGCAGCTTCGGTATCACCATGCGCCGCTGGGAAGACGCGCTCGACGACGTGCTCGACGAGCTGGCCGAGGCAGGTCCGCAATGAGGGGAATCATTCTCGCCGGGGGGACGGGCACGCGCCTGCATCCCCTGACCAAGGCGGTGAGCAAGCAACTTGTTCCGGTCTATAACAAGCCGATGGTCTATTACCCGCTGGCCACCCTGATGCTGGCGGGCATTCGCGACATCCTCGTCATCACGACGCCCGACGACCAGACGCCGTTCCGCCGCCTGCTCGGTGACGGCGCGCAGTGGGGGCTGAAGTTCTCCTATGCGGCGCAACCTTCGCCGGACGGCCTCGCTCAGGCCTTTCTGATCGGCGAGGAGTTCCTGCGCGGCGAGCCCTGCTGCCTGATCCTGGGCGACAACATCTTCTACGGCGTCGGCCTGCCCGTGATGCTGCGCGAAGCGGCCACCCTGACGGACGGCGCGCTGGTGTTCGGCTATCAGGTGGCAGAGCCGGAGCGTTTCGGCGTCGCCGGGTTCGATGCGGCGGGAAACGTCACCAGCATCGAGGAAAAGCCGCAGAATCCGAAATCCAAATTCGCCGTCACGGGACTTTATTTCTACGACGGTTCGGCCCCCGCCCTGGCCAAGACGCTGAAGCCTTCGGCGCGCGGGGAGCTGGAGATCAGTGACCTCAACCGGCTCTATCTCGCAAAGGGCAAGCTCAAGGTACGCAAACTGGGGCGCGGCTATATGTGGCTGGATACGGGGACCTACGACTCGATGGTGCAGGCCTCGGAGTTCGTCCGTTCCGTAGAAACGCGGCAGAACGTGATGATCGCCTGCCCGGAGGAGATCGCCTTCTCGCAGGGCTACATCGACCGCGCCGCGCTGATCGCGCACGGCAACGCCATGAAGCAGAACAGCTACGGGCAGTATCTGCTGCGCCTCGCCGAAGAAGCGCCGTAGGATGCTCGTCGACCAGTTCGATTTCGATCTGCCGGAAGAATTGATCGCGCTGAGGCCCGCGAGCCCGCGCGACTCCGCGCGGCTGCTGGTGGTGCACGCGGACGCCCGCCTCGAACATTCCTTCGTGCGCGAGCTGCCGGGGTTCCTGAAGTCGGGCGATGCGCTGGTGCTCAACGACACCAAGGTCATCCGCGCGCGGCTCTATGGGCGCAGGCTGCCGCGATCCGGCGAGCCGGGCCCGAAGATCGAAGTCACGCTGCATCATCGCGAGGCGGCGGACCGGTTCCTGGCTTTCGCCAAACCCGCCCGCAAACTTGCCGCGGGCGACCGTGTCCTGTTAGGAGAAAACCTGACCGCAGCCGTGGCCGGGCGCGGCGAGGGCGGGGAGGTGGAACTGCACTTCGACCTGTCGGGGCCCGCGCTCGACGAAGCCATCGCGCGGCAAGGCGTGATGCCCCTGCCGCCCTACATCGCGGGCAAGCGCAAACCCGACGAGCGCGATGCGGCCGATTACCAGACGATCTATGCGGAGGTGTCCGGCTCGGTCGCGGCACCGACCGCGGGACTGCATTTCACGCCGGATCTCCTGGCGCGCCTCGATGCCTCGGGTGTGCGGCGGGAGACCGTCACGCTGCATGTCGGGGCGGGAACCTTCCTGCCGGTGACGGCAACGGACACCGAACAGCACCGCATGCACCCGGAATGGGCCACGCTGGCAGGGGATGCGGCCGCCCGTCTCAACGCCGCCCGCGCAGCCGGCGGGCGCATCGCAGCGGTGGGGACGACCTCGCTGCGCACGCTGGAATCCTCTGCTGGCGAAGACAGCAAGCTCCGGCCCTTCGCGGACGAGACGCGGCTCTTCATCGTGCCCGGCTACCGCTTCAAGGCGGTGGACGTACTGCTGACCAATTTCCACCTGCCG
>PMKE01000009.1 GCA_003158585.1 Alphaproteobacteria bacterium | reverse complement strand
GGCGGCCATCACCGGACGCTTACGATAATCCGCTCACGATGGTCTTTGCAAAACACAAAGACTTCAAACCTTCTCGCATCGGCGCCTATTTCGATCTCTGGCACGATGCCGATGGATTGGCATTTGGTGGTGTAGGCAATCCCAAGTGCGTTCTGCCGCTTCAGGCGGCCGATCTAACTGCATACGAAATGTGCCGATACGTGCGCATAAATCAGCCAGAACCCGTTCGCTATCCAATGGTGCGTTTAGCTGAGGCATTCAAGGAAAAGCAGAAGATTCACAGTGGGCGGTTTGTGGTTACCTTCGTCCCTTCCGGGAGTCGGGCATGATCTTCTTGAGCGCTCTATCCAACACCTTCGGATCGTTGCTCGCACCAATCTTCTTCGCGGCATCTCGGATGTTCTTGGCGCGCTGTTCGTCAGTCAGGATGGTTTTTTTCGCTGGCATGAGTTCATTTCCCGTCGGTGCTTCTACTGTACCGCAGTATGGCGGCGATAGCGACCAGCAACACGCAAAACACAAGAACGCCTTTATAGGGGATTTTGTGGCACACACTCCAGAACGGGACAGGGGGAATATCATCAAACAGCCCCGGCGGCTTCCAACACGCATCCGTCAGATAGATTTCTCCGTGTGTAATGGCCCACGGGGTAATGTTGACGTTATGAATCAGCAAAAAGCCAACAACTGCGACTGTGATCGCAATAATTATCGCAATTCTGAAGGTGGCGGCACTTCGCAGGGTTGCTAAGAGGTGAGTTGTCATGGCGCGCACACATCGAGTTATTTGGGACATGGACAAAGCGCTGAAGGAGTTGGACGAAATAATTGATCTTTCAGCGCGTCATTCCTTTGATCTTGCCGAATTTCTTTACCGCCTCAGCAATACGGGAGCGGCAGTCCTCTGTGTTGAGGTCGATCGCGTCTCCACAAACGATGCAGGGGATATTGTCGTGCCCTATAAGCTTGCCGAGGAGGTATTGGCCTGCCTTGCCGCACTTAGGGCTGGCGTGAAGGATTTCGATTTTCACGTAGTTGATCGGACGGAGTGCGACCATGCTGATCTCTCCTAGGTCTGTCGCGATTCCTAGGATAGCCGGGCGGGAGGGCCGGAGTCATTCGACCTTCCCGTCTAGCAACTCAAGAATGACTCTCAGGATGTTGCGGCCCTGGCGGAAATCACGCTCCGCAGCGGTTCCCACTAGTCGTTCGATAGGTCAGCCGCTTTCCGGCTGCCCCTTTGAGGGCGAGGGTAGCGCGGCCTTCATCGCCGATACCAAGCGCAACGCGGTGCGAATACCGGAAATCGAACTCAGCCAAGTACCGCTGCAAATGCTGCTCCTGACAGTGCTGGTAAGTTCCGATCATCCCGCGCTTGAAAATCGAAAACACACCCTCGATGGTGTTGGTGTAAGTCTCGCCGCGTTTGTACTCTTCACGGCTATGGCAGACCGTTCCGTGGCTGGCGAAGTGCTTGCCGACGCGGGTGTACAGCGGGGACTCGTCGGTATTCAGGTGCGCCTTGGGCGATGCGTAGCGGGTCATCACGTCCTCTACGTCCACGCTCAAGTGCGAAGGCATGTAGAACGAGCGGACGGGGCCGCCGCGCTCCACAAGCGCCAGGACGCGATGTTTGTGACCGCTGCCGCCCCATTGGTTCTTGGGCCGGTCGCGCTTCTTGCCGATGTAGGTTTCGTCGGCCTCGATTTGCTCGCCGTCGTCGCCCATCGGATCAATCGGGCCGGAAGGTTTGAAGGCTTCGCGAATTCTATGCGCCATGAACCAAGCCGACTTGAGGGTAATCCCCAAGGTCCGGTGAAGCTGATTTGCGCTGATACCTTTCTTGGACGAGCAAATCAGGTGGATCGCGGTCAGCCAGTCCCGCATGGCGATGTGGCTATCCTCGAAGATGGTCCCGATCTTCACAGTAAAAGGCTTCCGGCAGGCGTAGCACTTCCAAAGGCCGGGCCTGTTGGTCTTGCCCTGGAGCTTCCCGCTCTCGCCCACGACGCCACAGTGAGGGCATACGCGGCCGTTCGCCCAAAGCCTCGCCTCGACATAGGCGTAAGCGGCGGCTTCATCGTTGAAATGCGGGGCGGAAAAGATGGACTTGGACATGGCTAAGCTCCTGTATGAACCTAACCTAATCCCTAGTAGTGGGAACGTCAAGTATAATATCGCCCAAGTTACCCAAACCCTCTATAAGCGGGCGCAATAGCGCCGCAGCGGGCCGCCAGCGGCCGACCGAGGATCTGTAGATCGGCCGGCGGACCTGTGCGGTCGAGGCGCTCATGACAAAATGCCGCTGCTTGTCGAAGGAAAGACAGGCATCGTCCCACGGCAACGCGCAGTGCTCCAACAGACGCACGATCTGCCCCTTGGGATCGCTCACCAGTTCCTCGTAGCGCATCTTGAGCATGGTTCCAGGCGGAAACACACCGTGCCAATGCGCCATCAGATCCTCATAGGCGCGGTAATAACGGCCAAGCTCGCCGAGGTCGTAAGCATAGGGTTGGCCGGCGGTGAAATGCGTCGCGAAGCAGGAAAGGCACGTGTCGACGGGATCGCGCACAAGATGAACGAACCGCGCGTTCGGAAACGCCATATGGATCAACCCCGCGTGCAATACATTGAAGAGGAACTTGTCGATGATGCGCTCGGCCCCGTCCGCGAACTCGCGCAAGGAGGTGAGATACGTCCCAGCAATGGCCTTAAGCGCTGCCGCGTCGATGTCGTCCACCCCATCGGGAAAACGCGGCAGCACCGTGCGCACCGCCTCGTCGAACAGCTGCAACTCGCCCACGCTTTTGACCTTCGGGTGGCTCGCCAGAATCTGCTCGGACAGGGTCGTTCCCGAACGCAACATGCCCAGAATGATGATGGGCACGTTGCCGGGATCACCGCCTTGCGCACGTCGCAGGAATTGCGCGGTGAAGACCGATTTCATCCGCGCGAAAAGCGCAAAGATTTTGTTCTCGTCATAACGCATCCCGGTACGGACCAGCGCGTTGGTTTCCAGAAGCTGGGCGAAAGCACGGTCTTGCTCGCCGCTATCCGTGTAGGCCTTCGCCAGCGCGAAGCCGAGACAGACCCGCTCGTAGCGCGAGGCTTGCCCGATGTGCTTGTGCAATTCCTGCATCGCGGCAATATGCGGATCGCCTGGGCCAAAGCGCTTGATGTCGGACAACATGCGGTAATGCACGGCATTGTCCGGTTCGAGGGCGATGGCTTCTTCGATCTCGGCCAGCGCTTCATCCATGCGGTCTTGGAGGAAAAAGACGAGCGACAAAAGCTGGTGGCCGAGCGCGAAACGCGGCGCGCGGGCCAACGCCTCTGTGAGGATCGCCTCGACCTCGTCCGGCCGGCGTGTTTCCAGCAGAATCTCGACCGTCTTGCGCAACAGCGACACCCGGCCGGGATCGAGCGCTAAGGCCTGCTTGTATTGCGCGGCCGCATCCCTGCGCCGGCCCAGAAGACGATAGGTATTAGCGAGATTTTCCCGATGCGCGGATGATTGCGGCTTTAGCGCCGCCGCACGCTCCAACAATGGCAACGCCTCTTGCAGTTTGCCGGCCTTTACAAGCAACGTGCCGAGATTGTGCATCGCGTCGGCGTGGCCGGGATCGGCCTCGAGTGCGGCCCGGTATAGGCATTCCGCTTCGACGAATAGGCCTTGACGATGCGCCGAGAGGGCGCGCAGGAACAGCACCTCCGCCTGCCCGTTTCCTGCGCCCTTGCCGCCCATGAGGTCCACTTACCCCATCGCCTGCTTCAAATTCTCGTCCACCTTGTCGAGGAAGGCTTCGGTAGTGAGCCATTTCTGACCGGGGCCGATCAGCAGCGCCAAGTCCTTGGTCATGCAGCCTGCCTCCACCGTGTCGACGCACACCACTTCCAGCGCATGCGCAAACGCCGCCAGCTTCTCGTTGCCGTCGAGTTTTGCCCGATGGGACAAGCCGCGCGTCCAGGCAAAGATCGAAGCAATGGAATTGGTGGAAGTGGCGCGCCCCTTCTGATGCTCGCG
>PMKE01000001.1:1791-17297 GCA_003158585.1 Alphaproteobacteria bacterium | reverse complement strand
TCCACCAGCTTGCCGCCCTTGGTCATGCGGAAGATCTTGGGCATCGGCCAGGCGGGGGTGTGCGATTCAAGCCGCTGAGCGGCACGTGGGGAGAGAATGAGCATGCCGTGCGCGGCTTCGCTGCCGAGGGCCTTCTGCCAGGAGAAGGTCGCGACATCGAGTTTCTTCCAGGGGATATCCATGGCGAAGGCGGCCGAAGTCGCATCGCAGATGGTGAGCCCTTCGCGCGAGTCGCTGATCCAGTCGCCGTTCGGCACCTTGACGCCCGAGGTGGTACCGTTCCACAGAAACACGACGTCGTGTTTCGGGTTGGCCTCCGCAAGATTGGGAAGCTCGCCGTAAGGCGCCTTGAAAATGCGGCTGTCCTTGAGTTTCAGCTGCTTGACCGTGTCGGTCACCCAGTCTTCGCCGAAGCTTTCCCAAGCGAACAGGTCCACGGTGCGCGGACCCAGCATCGACCACATCGCCATTTCCATCGCGCCGGTGTCCGAGGCGGGCACGATGCCGACGCGGTATTCCGCCGGGATGCCGAGGATCGCCTTGGTGCGGTCGATGGCTTCCTTAAGGCGCGCCTTGCCGGGTTTGGAGCGATGCGAGCGGCCGAGCAGGGCCGCGTTCAGAACTTCGGGTGTCCAGCCTGGACGCTTGGAGCATGGTCCAGACGAAAAAAAAGGCCGTNNCAGTACCGGTCATCTCACATTCCTCTCAGAATGTTGCGCCTCGTTGGGGAGGCGTGGCCCAAGGACGTGCATACAGATTCGATTCTGCACAGTCAAACGGAAATGCTGCGACTTGTTGTAATGGCTAACGGGCAAGATTCGTGCGGGGACTACTTCACGGCGTCCCATCCGTATTTGAGGATCAGCGACAGCGTCCAGCCGGCCTTTGTCATGCAACGCGCGTCATCGAGCTTCCAACCCGCAATTGTCTTTTCGAAGTAGAAGTGGATTTCGTCGTCCACGCGAGAGCTATTCCTGAATCTCACCGATACGACTTCACGGTCCTTAGTCCCCTCGACAACTTTACTCGTCGCGACGAAGTCGGTCAGAGAAGAATCCTGTCCATTGACCCAAAAGTCGAAATCCATGCGACCCACTTCGCCTTTGGCCTCGCGCTTTTCAAGAGCAAACAGACCGGCCAGCCGGTGTGTGTAAATGTCCTCCGGTTCGGTATAGTTGTGGTTCCTCAAGATGTTCTCGTAGACACCGCGGACGAACTTCACCGGATCGTCGATCTTCGTCGCGGCGGTTGCCGGCGATACGACTAGCGCCACCACAAGCGCGGCGATAAGAATCCTTGCTTGCATGATGTCCCCCTGAATCGATTACGCGCAGACCTTCCTTGCTTCTGCTATGAATGCCTTCGCGCGAGCGATGAAGATTTCGGCTCTGGTACGATCTACGAGAACGATTTCGGGTCCGTAGTCGAGACTCTGCTTTACGTCAAATCCCTCGCTCAAGAACTTCGCGACTGTCTCGTCGAACGCCAATCCGTCGTGAATCAACTCAAACAGCTTGGCGCGGGCTCCCGCGTGTGTCTTGACCGCGATCTCGGTCTTTTCGAATACGACTGCACGAGCCGCATTTAGGGCCGATAGATAGGCGTCGCGGGCAGCCGATTCGTAGATTTCGGCCAAGAACGCTCTTTCAGCCCGCTCCAGGATGGTTTCTGCAATGCCGAAATAGTCGGTGCACTCCGGGCTCATATTTGTATCCCCTCACGCCGCACGTTGTGCATGAATCCAGTACGTTTCTGGACCATTTCCTCAGTCACAGCCTTGAATGAGGCAACGACCGGATTGCCGGTCGCGACTGTATCCCACGTTATCGCGGATGAGAGGTCGGCTAACCGGCGAAGTTCCTTCCAGTAGTCTAGCGGTCCTTCCAGCACGACCAGCACGTCGTAATCGCTATCTTCCTGGAAATCGCCGCGCGCGCGCGAGCCGTAGAGCAGCACCTGTTTCAGCCGCGGGCCGTACAGCGCTGCAAGCTCGCGCTTCAGGCGGGCCAGGATCGGGTCGGAAAGGGCTGCTTCGCTCATAGGGGCATTATAGCCCAATGGCGCTCCTGCGGAAATCCGCGACTTAAACGCTGATCTCCCCCTCCAGATACAGCGCGCACGGCCCGGAGAGCACCACGCGAAGGCCTTCGTCCGTACACGTTAGATCGCCGCCGCGCGGCGAGACCTGGCGCGCCCGCAGCGTCTTCTTCGACAGGCGCTTCGACCAGAACGGCGTCAGGATGCAATGCGCCGAGCCGGTCACCGGGTCTTCCGGCACGCCCTTGTCCGGCGCGAAGAACCGCGAGACGAAATCGTAGCCTTCGTCGCCCTTCGCCGTGACGATCAGGCCCCACATTCCTGCCGTGCGCAGTACGCGCGCGATATCGCCGTAATTGTCGATGCTGCGGATGATCTTGGGATCGTCCCACAGCGCCACCAGATAGCGCGCCTTGTACATTTCCTTCGGCGGCGGCACGCCGAGCGCTTCGCCCAGCGCCTTGGCGAAGCCCGCGGGCGCCTCGAACGGTTTGGGCGGATCGGCGGGCAGGGACATGGTGTTCCGTCCATCGCTGCCGCGCGCAACGATCAGCTCGCCCGAGCGCGTCATGAAAGAGACCGTCGCGAGCGACGGATCGAGGATTTCGAGGATCGTCCAGGCGCTCGCCAGCGTGGCGTGGCCGCACAGATCGACTTCGGTTTCCGGCGTGAACCAGCGCAGATCGTAATGTCCCGGCTCGGTCTGCACGAAGAAGGCGGTCTCGGCGAGGTTGTTCTCGCGCGCGATCTTCTGCATCAGTCCGGCGTCGAGCCACGCATCGAGCGGCACCACGCCCGCGGGATTGCCCTCCAGCGATTTGTGCGCGAACGCATCGACCTGCCAGAATTTCAGCTTCATCGCGGCCTCCATTGCTGCGAAGCGACGCTATCGCGTCAGCGGCCGACCTCGGCCCAGCACTCGTCGTTCTCCGAGACGCGCACGCGTTCGCAATCGGGGATGCGGTCCAGGAACCAGCGCGCGATGATCTCGGCGGTGGGGTTCTCGAGGCCCTTCACCTCGTTGAGCAGCTTGTGATCGAGCTGCGCCACCAGCGGAGCGACCTGCGCATCGACTTCCGCGAAGTCCTTGACGAAGCCGCGGGCGTCGAGCGCACCGCGTACCACGATCGCGACCCGGTAGTTGTGGCCGTGCAGGTTCCGGCAGCGATGGCCCTCCGGCACTTTGGGCAGGAAATGGGCGGATTCGAAGCGGTAGGAACGGCCTATGCGGGCGGTGTTGTCGGTCATGGGGCCTCGGACTCTCGCGCCCTTTTATGGCGGGACGCGGGCGAAATCCACTGCCGATATGCGCGCTCCCCCGGCGGGCGGCGGCAAGCGCGTGGTTTGACCGCGGTGACATGGACCGCGAAAGGACGCAAGAATCGGGCATGCGCTGGGGGGCGTCAAATCGGGATGCCGGCCGGCGCGCGCTCGGAAAGGCTCGCACCATGAAAGCTCGAATCGTCATCGCGGTCTTGTTGAGTAGTGTTCTGTTTGCTCCGCAAGCTTCCGCGGAACCGCCGGCCATATTCGTCACCCATCTCTATGCCCACTACAAGGACGCGGATCCCTGGGCCAAGGGGTTCGACCCGTGCGACGAATACTGCGAAGCAGACTTCGGCAAGCTGCTCAAGGCCGCCCGCAAGAAGCACATGATCGACTACGACCCGATCTGCCAGTGCCGGCACGGCGGCGACAAGTTCATGATGTTCTCGGGGAGCGCGGGCGCAACCGACAACGATTATATTATCAAGATGAAGAAGCTGGGCGAGCCGCGCGGCGGCTGGACTCTGATGCTGCGCTGGGTCGACGGCGGCTGGAAGATTCACGACATCCTGGAAATGCAAAACGGCAAACCAGTCAGCTTGCGCCAGAGGCTGGGCGCCGCGAAGTGACGGCGAGCGTTCACGTAGACGGGACGCCGAATTTTCCGGCGCGGTAATCCGCGAAGGCCTGACGGATTTCCGCTTCAGTGTTGATGACGAACGAACCGTTAGTCACAACCGGCTCATCTTTGGAAGTGGCCCGAAGGACAGTTCATTCGGGCCGGGCGGATTGGTCTGCAGTTCGTGATGGTTGAGGAACAGGAACTCGACCAGCCGTTCAAACCCCTGCCCCGTCATTAGCCGCCACGTGACGAGATCGCCGATGTCGTTGCGCAGCGTGGGACGGAGGTCAAGGATAGTGCGGTTGGCCATTCGTCCACTTCAATTGGATTGCCGCTCAAATCTGCCGCAGCTGAAGAAGCCATCTGCAACACAGAAGAATCTCGTATCGCCCAGGTGCTCAATTATCGATTGTTTGTCGCGTTGGCAAAAATCACAATCTTCCTGTAACGTGTTCTTGGAGAACTTGTGGCGCCACAAATGTCCGCAATACTACCAGATGAACTGCGCAATCGTGCTGCTCAGGTAAGTGAAAGATGTATCCTGACAGCCAGCGCCTTAACTCGGAGTGCTTCTCGTTCTGAGTTAATAGAGCGGACTTTTACAGTAGTAAGTGTAATGTCTTGGGCGTGCTTGCGCTCCTAACTGCCTCGGTTATTCCGATTAGTAGCGTTCTCAATCAACAAACGAAGGACATTGTTACTATTGTTGCGGCAATTGCCCTTGTGGGTGGTCCATATTTGCAATCAGCGCTCTTGCGCAACACAGCAACCAGGTACCGCGATTACGCACAGTACATAGGCAGTTACTCCGATACAATCGGTGAAATTCTATCCGACGTTAAATCTTCTCGCAGATATGACCGTCTTCTGGAAGTGCTTGCGTTGGCAGAGAAGAATTTAAACGACGTGCGAGTTCACTTTCCGAGATGCTCTCGCGATTGGTTCACGCAGGGGAGCAGCAACCACACTGCTGCGTCAGTCCACGTTCCTGGGACCCCTGCTGCAGTGAGAATGGCGCAAGAGCAGCATTCGCTGCCCGAACATACGGATTGACTCTTACTCCACGGCCCGCGCCTCGGCCATCGCCGCGCGCTTGGCGAACAGGGCGTTCTTCATAGACTTCTGCAAACGGTCGAAGGCACGCACTTCGATCTGACGCACGCGCTCGCGTGAAATCCCGAAGCGATGGGACAATTCTTCCAGCGTCTCCGGATCGTCCTGCAGGCGGCGCGCTTTGATGATCTCGCGCTCGCGTTCCGGCAGCTCGCCGAGGGCGGCGGTGAGCAGCTCGCGGCGCTCGGCGATTTCCTGCGTCTCGGCCATCACGGTTTCCTGGTCGAGCGTATCGTCGGCGATCCAGTCCTGCCATTCGGTCTCGCCGTCGGCGCGCAGCGGCGCATTGAGCGAAGAATCCGGCGCCGAGAGCCGCCGGTTCATGTTGACGACTTCGGTTTCCGCCACGCCGAGCTGGTCGGCCAGGATCGCCGTGTGCTCGGGCGTCAGATCGCCTTCCTCGATGGCGTTGATCTTGTTCTTGGCCTTGCGCAGGTTGAAGAACAGCTTCTTCTGGTCCGAGGTGGTGCCGATCTTCACCAGGCTCCACGAACGCAGGATGAACTCCTGGATCGAGGCCCTGATCCACCACATGGCATAGGTCGCCAGCCGGAAGCCGCGTTCGGGATCGAAGCGCTTGACCGCCTGCATCAGGCCGACATTGCCTTCGGAGACGATCTCGGAGACCGGCAGGCCGTAGCCGCGGTAGCCCATCGCGATCTTGGCGACCAGCCTGAGATGGCTGGTGACGAGTTTCCTGGCGGCTTCGGGGTCTTCATGCTCCTTCCAGCGCTTGGCGAGCATGTACTCTTCTTCCGGCGCCAGAAGCGGGAATTTACGGATTTCGGCAAGATAGCGTGATAGTCCGCCTTCGCCGTGAAGGACCGGAAGCGCGCGGCTGCTCATGACCCCATTCCTTTTCCGCGACCCTCAGTGGCATCGCGACATGCCCGCGGCAATCCCCGCCGGGCCAGATTGAGACTTACTACGCCCGCGACGGACAGTTTCAAAGTTAATGCCCGTCAACCAAACAGGAATTCCAGATTTAGGAAGCGTTACGGTTTTTTCAAGGTCCTCAAGGCGCCAATCAAACCGGCTAGGTCTGCGGGCCATTCCGACTGGAATCGCAGGGTCTTGTGCAGGCTGGGGTGCTGGAAGCCCAAGAGCCAGGCGTGCAGCGCCTGCCGGGGGAATTCCATGACGGTTTTGTACGCGGCTTCCTCCTCCGGCGTCTTGGCGCGCGGCGCCTGGCGCGCACGGCCGTAAGACGGGTCTCCGATCAAGGGATGGCCGAGATGGGTGAGGTGCACGCGGATCTGGTGCGTGCGTCCGGTCTCCAGACGGCATTCGATCAGCGAAGCGAGCGGCCGCTCGCCGAAGCGTTCCAGCACGCGGTATCGCGTGACGGCCTCCTTGCCGCCCGCGCGCATCACGCCCATGCGCTTGCGGTCGAAGGGATTGCGCCCGATCTGCGTCTCGATCAGGCCCTCGCCGAGGCGCGGGCTGCCCCACACCACGGCATGATAGGCGCGCTCGATGGTGTGGTTGTGGAACTGCTTGCCCAGGCTCCGCATGGCGCGCTCGTTCTTGGCCGCGATGAGGAGCCCGCTGGTGTCCTTGTCGAGGCGGTGGACGATGCCCGGCCGCCGCTCACCGCCCACGCCCGCCAGCGAATCCCCGCAATGGGCGATCAGGGCATTGACCAGCGTGCCGTCCGGATTGCCCGCCGCCGGGTGGACCACCAGCCCTGCCGGCTTGTCGATCACGATCAGGTCCGCGTCCTCGTAGACCACCGTCAGGGGGATGTCCTGGCCCCGCGGGGAGGCGGGGGCGGCCTGAGGCACGTATATCTCGTAACGCTCGCCCGGTTTGACCCTGTGGTTGGGGTCACCTATTTTCTCGCCGCCGCGCGTGACGCGGCCTTCGTCGATCAACTGACGCAGGCGGGACCTACTCATGTCCGAACAGACTTTTGCCAAGAAACGATCGAGACGTTCGCCCGCGTCGGCCGAGGAAACGTCCGCGCCGAGCAACCCTGCGGAGGATGTTGTGCCAGAAGTCACCGAATCCGATCCCAAAGCGACGACAGGCTACCGCCTTGCACTGGGCGCCGTCATCCTCCTTGGCGCGCTGATCGTCATCGGCGTGGGGGTGCTGATCTTCGGCGTCATGCAGGGCTGGGGACACAAGAGCGCGCCGCCGGCCGCCACCTCTGCCGTCTCGACCAAGCCGATCTCCATGTCGCTGGCGCCCGGCTTCCGCATCCTGTCGAGCGACACCCAGCCCGGGCGGCTGATCCTGCATGTGCGCAACGGCGACCAGGATGAATTCATCATCATCGACCTCAACGACGGCCATGTCGTGGCAGACATCCACGCCGAAGCACCGCCGTGACCGGTGCTGCCGCTTGACTTTTCACTTTCCTTATTCGCTTCGCGACCGGCTCGTAGCCGAAGCGCGCGCCGCGTATCCCAAGGAATGCTGCGGCCTCGTGGAAGGCGTGCGCAAGGGTGAGGCGGTGCGTGCGCTCGCCCTGCATCCCGCGGCCAATCTCGCCGAAGACACTGCGGATGGTTTCCTGATCGACCCGGCGCTGCATCTTGGATTGTCCCGCACCTTGCGCGGCACGGGACGCGAGATCGTCGGCTGCTACCACTCCCACCCCAATGGCCGGGTCCAGCCTTCGGCACGCGACCGCGCCGCCGGCTGCGAAGAGGGCTTCGTCTGGCTCATCGCGGCTGTGGCGGACGAAGTGACACTGGCCGCCTATGAAGGCCCCGATTTCCGGCCGGTTGCGCTCGCCTTTTGAGGGCGTATTCCTCTGCGCTTGAAGTGACGCCCCGCCCCCCGCTATAAGCACGGCCCGCTGCTTGCTCCCATCGTCTAGCGGTTAGGACGCGGCCCTCTCAAGGCTGAAACACCGGTTCGAGTCCGGTTGGGAGCGCCATTCCCGTACAAAACTGCGAACTTCGGTATTGACCTCTCCGGCGGTGATGGCAGAGGCGATGGTGGTTTTTGAGCCGGAGATGAAGGCCTTCTCTCGGCCAACGACGATCTGCGACACCAGGCCCCGCACATAGCGACGCTGCAAAGGCGCTGGAGCCTCAAGGATGCCCTGGCGGAGCTTGGCGGCGAGGGCAGTGGCCTGGGCTTTGGAAAGGGTGCGCCGGAGAGGGGGAGCCTCAACGTCGAGCATGCTGAGAAGGCGGATGGTCTCGTCGCGGCGCCCCTCCAGCTCTCCCAGCGCGTCGCGGAAGAGGCGGGTGTCAGTCACGTTGCCCTCGGCGAGGGCGGCGTAGAGGTTTCGGATTTGCCTCTCTGTCTCTTTGAGTTGCCTGCGTAAGGGACTGCGCCTTTGGATATTACCGCTCGCCAGTGCGCGGCGGTGTTTTTGCACTTCCCGGAGCAGAAGACATAGCCGCTCCGCCGTGAGCAGCTGATCGGCCAGCGCGCCAATGACCAACCGGTTGAGTTGTCCCTCAGGCACGGTGATCGGTGTTGGGCAAATGTGCCCACCCTTCAAGGTATGGTTGGCACAGGCGTAATAGCGATACTTCCCGCCTTTGCCGGTGCGCATCATTAATGGTGCTCCGCAACTCTCACAACGGGCAAGGTTGGTGAGAAGCACCTCGCTGTTGGTGATCCTGGGCGCAGTGACGGTGGGGCGGCGCTGATAGAGCCTTTCTTGTACCGCGCGGAACTCTTCGGCCGGGATGATCTGCGGCACTGCAACAGCGATCCATTCGTCTGCCGGCCGCGCGCGCCGGGCGCGGCTGTCAAAGCGATTGTAATGGTGCGTGCCCGTGTAAGTGTCTCGCGTCAGCACGCCATGCACGCAACTGGTGAAGAAGGCATTGCTCCGTTTGTTCTTGAATCCTCGCAGATTGAGCCAGGACGCGATGTCCTTGACGCCCATAGGCCCGCAGGTGCCGTCGCCTTCCAAGAACAGCTTGAAGATGAGGCGGACGGTCTCGGCTTCCTTGGGTTCGATCTCCAGGCGCTTCTTAAGGCGCTGGCCGCGCTGTTCTACTACGACGGTGCGGTAGCCCAAGGGAGGCCGGGAACCGTTCCAGAAGCCTTGCCGGGCGTTCTCCAGCATGGTCCGCGTGACGTGCTTGGCAGTCTCGGCACTGTGCAAGGCGTCTGAGGCGGCAATCACAGTCTCTGCAAACTCCGCCGCGGCCCCCTCGCCGAAGTCCTGGGTTATGGATGTGAGCACAACGTCGTGCTTTTGGAGCCTGTGCTTGGAGACGACGTAACCGGCCGTATCGCGGAAGAACCTGGACTGACTGTGAACCAGCACAACGTCGAACGGGGAGGGATCGACGCACGCTGCATCCATCATCTGCTGGAACTCCGGCCGCTTGTCGTCGCGCGCACTGGCTCCCGGATCGACGAACTCACGCACGACATGCCAGCCCTTGCCATCGCAATAGCGTCTCGCCTGAGCCAGTTGGTCGGGGATGGAGATATCGTTCTCCGCTTGCCGCGTGGTGGACACGCGGGCATAGACCGCAACCCTCTTACTCATGTTTCCCCTTCGTCGTTGTCGTTGGCTATCGACAAAGACTCCAACAGTTCCGCGAACACTTCAACTTCGACCAGTTGGATGGGCAGGTCTTGCGGAATGAGAACCTCGACTCCCAAGGGCTTGCGGCGCGTTCCGTTGTCATTTGCAGGAACGGGGCGGCGATGCGCACGGTCATTGTTCGTGCTCATAGGCCGAACGCCCGCTTGCGTACTTTCCCGATGACATCCGAGCGCCAAAGCTCTGGTGAATGCCGTCCACCGCGTTTGAGCGCAAACCGCTCGCCGCCAAGTTCAATCTCGGAGAGTACCAAGCGCGGCGTGACACGCAGCTTCTCCTTTTCGTATCGCAGCCGTTCCCAGTCGATACTGAGACCGCTCAAGAAACTGCTGAGATAGAGGCTGTCGATGCCGACAAGCACCGGCACAAGTGCGGTCGCTCGCTGTGAAGAACCATCGATTTGCGGAGACATTTTCGAAGCACTCCAAGCATTCGCAGAATCGCCTGCGTACGGGCCTGGACGCTCCCTCAGTTGGATGCATTGATTCGCTGCGCCAGTCAAAGCTGACGACGAGCGACCGCGGGAAGGTGGAACACTCAAGACGGTTCTCTCCTTACAAAGAGTTTTGAAAGAGAACCGATGTCGGAAGGGTTTTAGGGTGCCAAAAATGCAATGCTCGTCAAGTCCCCCCGACGCGCGAAAGGCTTGATGTGCGCTGCGCTGCGACGTTGTTCGTGTGGCAGCCAAGCCCCTTGCTTTGAGGGTCAAGAAGCAGCTTGCGAGAGACGGTGCCGAGTATTGAGAGGGGGTTTAGGGTATGTGCCCGAAACCGTTGAACGGAGTGAACGCAGTCAACGCATTCAAAAGGGAGGGGGTTACAAGAGGGTTGAACAGGGGGTTGGACGCACCTTACAAGCCGGTTTGTCCATTGTTCGTGTACACCTCTTTTAAGGCGTTACCCTGAGGGTGCGCGAAGGGGTCAAAAAAGGGGAGCAGGCGTCAACCATGAGCTAACCAAAGGGTCAACCTGTATACCCGTTGCGTGCCCCCGTCGGTAAACCCTTGGGGGGTTCTTCAACCCCCGTCCAATAGGCCGCAACGGTACAGGCCAACCCCCGCAACAGGTGAACGTACCGTTTGAATAAGGGTCCTGAAGAAAAATTGGAGGCATCGCCGACTGAAGTGGATTGACCGGCTTGCAAGGCACAGTCCGTCGAATGTCAAAATGATTTGTTAGGAGCCGCGAAAAAATATTTTCTGGCAATGCAGAATTTGGGTTGAACGAGCGTGAAATTGAGGCCCCGCAAACTTCGTCTGTACAAACCGAGCGAATCACCCGGCTCCATTCGTGCACCGAGCAAACGCGCGGACCATCGCCCGCGCCCCTGCCACCTTGCGGGCGGGCGCGGTCTCGGCCAGCGCTATTCCGGCGCTGAGAATGCTTCGCGAGTCGGGTTACACGCCAGAAGAGGGCTCACTCCAGGCTTCCAGCCCGCTGGACCGCTCATGTATCCATAGCCCCCCGTGTTACTCAGATGGGGGCAGGGCCTCCCTGTCGTTTGTAGCGGATTTCTGCGTATTCGCCAGCCGCGATTTACCGCGTTCCAGAAAGTAGTCGATTACGAGTTTAGTTTTCATTCGTAAGAAGAGTTTCTCAGTCGACGATGTATCCCAGACACGGGCAGGTAGTCCGATTACTCGCCACTCGAAACAAGTATAGTGTTTTGAAAGTTTCCGATTAGGAGCGGGGCATGGTGCCAATTCGTGGAGGGGGCACGTGACAATTCATTCTTTGAAGATGCTGTCGACAGAAGCGGTCGAGGGCGAAGCAATCGTGAAGCCCGCGACAGCAATATCCGGCGGCAGCCAGAAAAAATCGATGCCTCGCCCTGCTCTCGCTAACTCAGGTGGCGGTCATGTGTTCACCTCATACGGTGTCACGCTGACAGGTGGGGATGGCCCCGACACGCTGATAGGTGGTACTGGCGACGATACGTTGGCTGGTGGTGATGGGAACGATTATATGGATGGAGGCTTGGGCCGCGACACTGCCGTCTATTCCGGCAATGCTGCCGATTATACGATCACCGATCATGGCGACGGCACGCCTACAGTCTCCGGTCCCGAAGGCACCGATACCCTCACTTCCATCCGTTGGGTCCAATTCAAAAACCAAACCCTCACCTTCCAAAGTCCAGGTGTCACGCTCGTTGGAACTACTGATGCCGATTCCCTGCAAGGCACGGACGGCGCGGTCTCCATCGATTCCGGCGGCGGCAGCAGCGACATCATCCAGGCGACCAGCTGGGCATGAAAAACCGTTGGCATCAAACATGTTCTGTTCATCGGGGCAATTCGGCGAAAGACAAACGTACTTGGGGGAAATGGAATGACAAAACCTGTATGGACTCTCGAACAGATCATCTCTCAACTTGACCGTTGGGGCGCAGTTTGGACACCAGGCTCGACGGTTGGGTACAGTTTCTACCTCACTCTGCCGACAAGTGACGCAGGCAATTCGAACTATGCTGGGTTTAACGCCTTCACCGCAACCGAGCAAAGCGCCGTTGCACTGGGTTTTCAAACATATTCCGACATCATAAATCTCTCATTCGCCGAAGTGCCGGACGACGGGGCATGTTTGAACAAGATCGTCTATTCGAATTCCGACACAATGCCATCGTACGTTTGGGGTTGGAGCAGCGTCTACGAAATCTGGGTAAATTCCCAAATCGACCTAAGTTCATTCGCGCTGGGTACCTATAATTTCGACGCACTGATGCACGAAACCGGGCACTCGTTGGGTCTTCCGCATCCTGGCGATTACAACGCCAATGGTTCGTCCATCACCTACGAAGCCGATGCGCTGTATATGCAGGATTCCCGACAATACACCATAATGTCCTATTTTAGCGAGACGAACACCGGAGGCGATTACCTCGGCTATTCACCTCAAACGCCGATGGTCGACGATATTGCAGCGCTGCAGGCGCTCTATGGCGCCAACATGTCGACGCGGACCGGAGATAACGTTTACGGCTTCAATTCGAACACCGGAGAATCGGTCTACGACTTCAACGCCAACACTCATCCCGTGATGTGTATCTGGGACGCGGGCGGTAACGATGCAATCGATCTATCGGGATACTCAACGGACTGCACACTCGATCTGAACCAGGGTGCGTTCTCAAGCTTCGATGGAATGACCTACAACCTATCGATCGCTTACAGTACGGTGATTGAGAACGGCATCGGCGGATCGGGCGACGACACGATCACTGGCAATAGCACTGAAAATGTGCTGACAGGTAACGGTGGTAACGACACGCTTGATGGCGGAGAGGGGACGGATACTGCGAGCTACAAGAGTGCGACCAGTGGCGTGACGGTTGATTTGAACATCACGACAGCACAAGCCGTCGGCGGCGGCATGGGTTCTGATACGCTCATCTCCATAGAGAACCTGATTGGCTCCGCTTACGACGATACGCTAGCGGGGAATGCAGGCAATAATGTCGTTGACGGCGGCGCCGGATCGGACACCGCGTCTTACCGGGATGCGACGAGCGGCGTAACGGTCAATCTCGCGATCGCGACGGCACAAACCGTCGGTGGTGGACAGGGTTCCGATACGCTGACCTCCATCGAAAACCTCATTGGCTCGACTTTTGGCGATGCGTTGACCGGCAATTCGGGAGGCAATGTTCTCGACGGCGGCGCGGGCAACGACACGCTCAATGGCGCCGGCGGAGCTGACACTGCATCCTATCAAGATGCGACTAGTGGCGTGACCGTGAATCTCGGTATCACAACCGCGCAGGCCGTCGGTGGCGGCATGGGCTCCGACACCCTGGTCTCCATTGAGAACCTAATAGGCTCGGCCTTCGACGACACACTCACCGGCAGCTCGGGAACCAATGTTCTCGATGGTAGCGCCGGCGACGATACGCTCGACGGTGGGGCCGGGACGGACACGGCGAGTTACAAGAGTGCAACCGGCGCCGTAACGGTCAACCTCGGCATCATGATGGCGCAGGCGGTCGGCGGCGGTATGGGTTCCGACACGCTGATTTCCATAGAAAACCTTACCGGCTCGACTTTCAACGACACGCTCGCCGGGAATTCAGGAAATAACGTCATAAACGGCGGTGCAGGAACCGATACTGCGACATATCAAGATGCATCGAGCGGCGTAACCGTCAACTTGAGCGTTACGGCCGCGCAAGCGGTCGGTGGCGGCATGGGCTCCGACACGCTGGTCTCCATTGAGAACCTCATAGGCTCGGCTTTCAACGACACGCTCACCGGCGGCTCGGGAAGCAATGTTTTCGATGGTGGCGCCGGCGACGATACGCTCAACGGCGGCTCGGGAAACGATATTCTCGACGGCGGTGCGGGCAACGATACACTAACCGGCGGCACCGGATCTGACACCGCGACCTATCAGGATGCGACGAGCGGCGTAACCGTGAATCTCAGCATCACGACGGCGCAGGCGGTCGGTGGCGGTATGGGCTCCGACATCCTGGCCTCCATCGAAAACCTCACGGGCTCGACCTTCGACGACACGCTCACCGGCAGCTCGGGAAACAATGTTCTTGACGGCGGTGCGGGCGACGACGCGCTAAGCGGCGATGTCGGCAACGACACGCTGATCGGCNNCCGGCAACGACATCCTCAATGGCGGCGCCGGCTCGGATACCGCGTCTTATCAGGATGCGACGAGCGGCGTGACCGTGAATCTCAGCCTCACGACGGTGCAAGCCGTCGGTGGCGGTATGGGCTTCGACACGCTCACCTCCATCGAGAATCTCATTGGTTCAGACTTCGACGATTGGCTAACCGGAAATGCCGCCACACAGGAGCTATATGGCGGTGCCGGTTACGACATATTGAACATGGGCGCTGGACTGACAGCGGCATCCCATATCGACGGTGGCATCGGATACGATTGGCTCTATCTGAACGGCGACTACTCCGCGGGCCTCACGCTCCTAGGCACCACCATCCAAAATGTCGAATCCATCAATTTTTTCGCGGGCCACAGCTACAATCTGACGACGAACGATGCGAATGTGTCTGCCGGTCAGTACTTCCAGGTGTATGGCCATAATCTCGGTTCCACAGACTCGCTAATCTTCGACGGCTCGCACGAAACGGACGGGAATTTTACATTTTCAGGAGGAGCCGGCCAGAACACACTCACTGGTGGCGCAGGTTCCGATAGTTTCTATATGTACGCATCATTCGATGCGTCGGATGTGCTCGATGGCGGTTCCGGATATGATCAGTTGATTTTAACGGGAGATTATTCTTCGGGTCTGACGTTCCTTGGTACGACAATAAAAAACATAGAACTAATCGATTTCAACTCGGGCTATAACTACAACGTGACGACGGATAATGCGAATATCGCTTCCGGACAGCAGCTCTACGTCGATAGCTGGGGCTTAAATGCTGGTGATAGTCTGGTTTTTGATGGATCGCACGAGATTGATGGTACTTTTTATTTCGAATGCGGTGCCGGAAATGACGTTCTCACAGGCGGGACAGGAAACGATTTTTTTTACAATGATACTGGAGGTGACGATAATGTTAAAGGCGGCGGGGGAGATGATGATTTCAGCTACGGACAACTTACTTCTGCCGACAAGATCGATGGCGGATCAGGGACCGACACGCTATATCTTTCTGGCAACTACAACGCTGGCGTCACTTTCAATTCCACCACGGTTATCAATGTCGAGAAGCTAGTGACGGCGGCAGGCCACAGTTACAAACTGACGACCGACGACGCGACGGTGGCTTCCGGCAAGACACTGACGGTGGACGCCTCCGCACTCGCCTCTTCCGACGCGCTCGATTTCAACGGCTCGGCGGAGACCAACGGCAAGTTCGCCATTACCGGCGGAGCTGGCAACGACACCCTTCGAGGTGGAGCGGGCAATGACACGCTGAAGGGTGGCGCAGGCGATGACAGCCTCAACGGCGGCACGGGG
>PMKE01000001.1:0-1780 GCA_003158585.1 Alphaproteobacteria bacterium | reverse complement strand
CAGCGACAAGCTCTCCTCCATCGAAAACCTCACCGGCTCCAGCTACGGCGACACGCTGACGGGCAATAGCGGCAGCAACCTCATCTCGGGGGGTAGCGGCAACGACACGTTGTCGAGTGGCGGGGGTGGAACCGACACGTTATTGGGTGGGTCGGGCAACGACACCATAAACTTCACGACGGACCTTCGCTCCACGGATGTCATTGACGGTGGCTCAGGAACGGACACGGTCAATCTCGACGGCGACTACGCCAGCCTGACCTTCGCCGCGACGACGATGGTCAACGTGGAGAAAATCACACTGGCAGCCGGTCACAGCTACAAGCTCGCTACCGACGACGCGACCGTCGCCGCAGGAAAGACATTGACGGTGGATGGGTCGGCTCTCGCGGCTTCAGATACGCTGACCTTTACAGGATCGGCGGAGACGAATGGCAGGTTCGTTGTTCTGGGTGGTTCTGGAAACGACACGCTGAAAGGCGGAGCAGGTGACGACAGCCTCAACGGCGGCACGGGGGATGACCTGCTCAATGGATGCGCAGGGAACGATACGTTGTACGGAAGCAGCGGTAGCGACACTGTGAGCTATAAGGATGCGACAGGCGGCGTCACTGTCAGCCTTGGCATCACCACTGCCCAGGATGTCGGTGGTGGGATGGGCAGCGACAAGCTCTCCTCCATCGAGAACCTCACCGGTTCCAATTACGGCGACACGCTAACAGGCAACACCGGCAGCAATCTCCTTTCAGGCGGCAGCGGCAACGACACGTTGTCGAGTGGCGGGGGTGGGACCGACACACTGCTGGGTGGGTCGGGCAACGACACCATCAACTTCACGACGGACCTTCGCTCTACGGATGCCATCGATGGCGGGTCTGGAACAGACACCGTCAATCTGGACGGCAACTACACCGGCCTGACCTTTGCCGCGACGACGATGGTCAACGTGGAGAAAATCACACTGGCAGCCGGCCACAGCTACAAGCTCACTACCAACGACGCGACCGTCGCCGCAGGAAAGACATTGACGGTGGATGGGTCAACGTTGGGGCTCGGGGAGGTACTGACCTTCAACGGTTCAGCGGAGACCGACGGGTCGTTCATCATCATAGGTGGAGCCGATGGCGACAGCCTCACAGGCGGTTCGGGCGCCGATACGTTCGTCTACAAATCAGCAGCGGCATCCACGAGCACGCATTATGACACGATCAGTGGCTTCGACTTCTCCAAAGACAGTTTCGACATTCCTGGAGGCTCGGGCACAATCACGGCTATCGATACGAAACTATCGACCGGGAGCCTTTCGACAACCAGCTTTGACAGCGACTTAACTGCAGCCCTCACCGGCATTCTGGGCGCGCATCACGCCATGCTGTTCACGCCCGACGGCGGCACGCTTTCGGGCAAGACCTTCCTTGTCGTCGATACAAACGGCACCGCGGGCTATCAAGCTGGCCAGGACCTCGTCATCCGCCTGACAAACAACAGCGGTGTTCTGGCAGCAGGAGGATTTCACTAGAGAGCATGCACACGCCGGACGAGTAGTTCCCAGTTCCCACTTTCATCCTGTCGGGTGCGCCAGCCTACGCCGCGCGAGCGGTGGAGGCTGCCCTCCGAAGCCCGCAGGGCGAAGGAGGGCTGTCCGTACGGCCAAGCAGACCGTGATCGAAACGACCGACTATCTTGCGGACGCGGGAGACGCTGCCGATTATCGCAAGGGAGCATCGAGGCGTGTCGAAGGCCGGTGAACGACTTCTGTAAGCGTCCGGTGACGGCCGCG
>PMKE01000096.1 GCA_003158585.1 Alphaproteobacteria bacterium | reverse complement strand
CGGCGTGCGCGGCGAAGTACCGGCACTCGAGGAAACGGAGCACTTCTCGCTCGACGGCACCGAATACGAGGCCTTCAACACTTCCGGCGGCCTCGGCACGCTGTGCGACACGCTGGAAGGCAAGGTCGAGAACCTCAACTACAAGACGGTGCGCTATCCCGGCCATCGCGACATCGTCAAGATGCTGGTGCGCGACCTGCGCCTCGGCATGCGCCGCGAAATCATGAAGGATGTGCTGGAAACCGCTATCCCCATCACCTATCAGGACGTAGTCCTCATCTTCATTACCGTCTCGGGCTGGCGCGACGGATTGCTGACCCAGGAAAGCTACGCCAAGAAGATCTACGCCCAGAAGGTCGGTGGCACGCTGATGAGCGCCATCCAGGTGACGACCGCCACCGGCATCTGCGCCATGTGCGATCTGCTGGCGGCGGGCAAACTGCCGCAGAAGGGCTTCGTGCGGCAGGAGGAATGCAGCCTGCCCGACTTCCTGGCGAACCGGTTCGGGAAGTACTACGCGTAAGTACTATTCGCGCATCTTGCGGAGCATGGCTCCGAGGACATCCGAATAGTCGTCGCTCCAGGCGATCGGGTCCGGCTTGACGATACGCCAGCCGGGACCCAGATGCAGCGCCTGCAAGTCCGCCATGGTGCACGTCACCAGCGCAATTTCGGCGCGGAAATGCATCGTGCTGGCCACGTCGGATTGGGCGGGGTCGAGCTTGACCGCCGTCACCATGCCGTTGACCGCAGCCGAGGAAGCGACGACCTCCGCCAGCTCCAGATGCTTGTTCGAGATGTTGAAGGCGATGGCACCGTGCGGTGCCAGTCGCGATTTGTAGAGGGCGAAAGCCTCCCGGGTCAGCATATGCAGGGGCACGGAGTCCGACGAGAAGGTGTCGAGGATGAGAAGATCGATGCCGGGCACGGCCTGGCGCAATGTGAGCCGTCCGTCCCCGACCACCGTAGGGACCTGCGGCGCGCACAGCGAAACTGTGCGGAACAGACTTCTGTCGTGCGCGATCGCGACGTTCAAGGAATCGAGTTCGTAGAACGTCCAGTCTTCGCCGGGCGCGCGTACGCAGGACAGCGCCCCAAGTCCCAGTCCCACCAGCGCAACACGGTTCAGGCGTCCGCCGGCGCTCCGCCGCACGGCATCGATGGCTTCCACATAGGGCCCGCTGCGGTAGTAATAAGTCAGCGGCTCGGGACTCGCGGTCAGCGCCGCGCCGTTTCCGTCGCGGATCTGCTCGGCGCCGTGCACCGTGGTTCCCTGATAGAGGACACGGAACTTGCCGTGCTCCAGCTCGACGGCCCGGTACACGCCGTAGAAGGACCGTGCCCGGTAAACGACGCTCTGCGACGGATCGTAGAAATTGGTCGCCGCAAGCAGGATCGCCGCGATGGCGACGAGGCGCGCGGGGCTGCCGCCCTGGAACGCCATGAAGAGCGCCAGCACCAGGACGGTGATGCCGAAGTAACCGGCAGGCGAGGGCATAAACAAAAGCGGAAGGCCGAAGATCGCGGCCAGCAGCGCGACGAAGGCGCCGTCCCTGAGCCATGCCGTCCGCGGCGTTTGCCACACGCCGGGCCGTACCAGGAGGGCACAGAACACCAGCAGGGGATATTCGAACACGGTCGGGAAGAGCAGCGGCGCGGCGAGGGCGGCGAAGCCGCCGCCCAGGACGCCGCCGAGCGACATCCAGAGATAGAACTGCGTCAGGTCGGACGCGGCGGGACGGCGGCGATACAGCTCCGTCTGGCACACCATCGCCGCCGTGAAGAAGGCGAACAGGTTGCCGGCAAGCGACAGTCCCCAGTTCATCTTGCCGGTCAGGAACAGCACGGCGATCAGCACTGCCGTGGCGAAAGGCTGTGCGGCGAGCACGAGCTTGGGCGGCAAGAGCGGCCTGTCGGAAAAGGCGAAGACGAAGGTGAGCAGATAAAGCGCCAGCGGCATGATCCACAGGAACGGCCCCGACGCCACGTCGGTGGCGATATGCGCCGTCACCGCCACCAGCAGCCCCGAAGGGATGAAGCCGAGCGCCGCCCAGCTCAGGCGGTCTTTCCAGCTGTTTTTGCTGCGCTCCGCAAAGACTTGAAGACCGCTCTGCAGCGCCGAACGCAGGGCCAGCACGGCGCAACCGGCGACGGCGAACACGAGCACGCCGTAGGCCACGCTCCACCAGTGCGATTGCAGCATCAGGCCGAGCGAAGGCTCGATCAGGAAGGGATAGGCCAGAAGTACGGCGAAGGAGCCTATGTTCGAGGCGCGATAGAGCAGATAGACGTTGGAGCTCTGTGCGTCTTCGCTGCGCGCCAGCCAGGCTTGCAGCAGCGGTGCGTTGGCCGAAAGGGCGAAAAAGGGCAGTCCGATCGCCGCCAGAAATAGGGCAATCAGCCACAGCGAGATGCCTTGCGCGGGCGGCGCCGCGAAACCGGCGGGAAGCGCGATCGGCAACGAGATCATGGCGAGGACGAGAACACCGGCATGCACCAGCACAGCGTGGCGCAGCGCCAGCCGGCGCGTCAGCAGATGGGCATAGCAATAACCCGCCAGCAGCAGGGCCTGGAACACGGCCATTGCCACGGACCACACCGCCGCGGTGCCGCCCAACACCGGCAGCGCCATCTTGGAGAACATCGGTTCGACGCAGAACAACAAAGCCGCCGACAGAAGCGCCGTGGCGGAATAAACGAAGCCGGTGATCCGGCGGTGCGCGCCGATTCTTGTCGGAGCCGCCTGAACGTCGAGTGCGGCCATGCCCGGGTCCGCCGTGATGTCGGCCCACGCTAGGCGGGCAGCGTTAAATTCGTCTAAACTCGATTGCGCACGAAGAAGGCGACAATCATGAATGTCGGAGATCTGCTCAACGCTTTGGATGTAGCGCCCGTCCGGGGCGATCACGTGGTGCGCTCACCCATCGACGGGGTCGAGATCGCGCGTGTTTCCTTCGACGGCACGGCGGCGATCGAGAAGAAGATCGCGGCGAGCGTGGAAGCCTTCCGTGCGTGGCGCGAGGTTCCCGCCCCCAAGCGCGGCGAGCTGGTGCGCCTGTTCGGCGAAGAATTGCGCGCCGAAAAGGAAATGCTCGGCCGCCTCGTCACCGTCGAGAACGGCAAAATCCTCCAGGAAGGCCTCGGCGAAGTGCAGGAGATGATCGACATCTGCGATTTCGCGGTCGGCCTGTCGCGCCAGCTTTACGGTCTCACCATCGCCAGCGAACGCCCCGGCCATCGCATGATGGAGACCTGGCATCCGGCGGGGCCTGTGGCGGTGATCTCCGCCTTCAACTTCCCGGTCGCGGTGTGGGCGTGGAACGCGGCCCTCGCGCTGGTGTGCGGCGATTCCGTGATCTGGAAACCCTCGAAGAAAGTGCCGCTGGCGGCGCTGGCAACACAGGCGTTGTTCGAGCGTGCGGCGAAGAAGTTCGGCGCCGCGCCCGCGGCGCTGTCGCAGATCGCGCTCTGCACCCGCGAGGCGGGCGACATTCTCACCAAGGATCACCGCATCCCGGTGGTCAGCGCCACGGGCTCCACCGCAATGGGCCGCGTGCTCGGCCCGGCGGTGGCGGCGCGCTTCGGACGCAGCATCCTGGAGCTGGGCGGCAACAACGCGATGATCGTCTGCCCTTCTGCCAAGCTGGAGCTGGCCGAGCGCGCCATCCTTTTCGCGGCGGTGGGAACGGCGGGCCAGCGCTGCACCTCGCTGCGCCGCCTCTTCGTGCATGAATCCGTCTACGACAAACTCGTGAGCCGGCTGAAGGCGCTCTATGCCAAGCTCGCGGTCGGCGATCCGTTAGCTAAAGGCACGCTGGTCGGCCCGCTGATCGACCGCGAAGCGTTCGAGACGATGGAAAAAGCCCTCGATCAGGCGCGGCGCGAGGGCGGCATCGTCACCGGCGGCGGTAGGGCGCTGGAGAAGGAATATCCGAACGCCTGGTATGCGCGCCCGGCCATCGTCGAGATGGGCAAGCAAACGGACATCGTCATGCAAGAGACCTTCGCGCCGATCCTTTATGTGATGCGCTACAGCGATTTCGGCGCCGTGCTTGCCGAGCACAATGCCGTGCCGCAGGGACTTTCCAGCTGCATCTTCACGCAGAACATGCAGGAGGCCGAACGCTTCCTCGCCGCCTCCGGCTCCGATTGCGGCATCGCCAACGTCAATATCGGCCCTTCGGGCGCCGAGATCGGCGGGGCCTTCGGCGGCGAGAAGGAGACCGGCGGCGGGCGCGAATCCGGCTCGGACTGCTGGAAGGCCTACATGCGGCGCCAGACCGCGACCATCAATTATTCGGACGCGCTGCCGCTCGCCCAGGGGATCGAGTTCGGCGTCTAAGTTCTCGTGTTAACCGTTTCTTAAGCATTTGTTTCATTCCGGCATCACCCGCCCCTAGGCTTGAAGGACAATAGGGGGGACTTCAGGTATGCCGAAGATGGCGCAGCTTACGGGCATGGTTGTGACGGCGATCGTGGTCCTCGGCACCGATGTGGACGTGCTGATGGCCGTTCCGCTTGGTATCCTCGCCGGGGGACTGGCGACCTTCTTCATGGCGCTGGCGGACAGGCAGCCCGCGAAGGTCAAAGACCGCTGACTACTCGACTTTCGGGATATTGTTGATCGTCTCTTCCAGCTGCTGGAAGGTCGGCTGTGCCTCGGAAGGCACGCTGCCTCTCCCGATCTCGACCGACACCTGCGCCGCGTTGCCGTGCAGATGCGCCACCAGGATGTCGCGGATCACGTGATAGAACAAAGCTTCCTCGTCGATGATCGACTTCAGGCGCACGCTTAAGGGCCCAACGATGCCGTAGGCCAGGAACACGCCCATGAAGGTGCCGACCAGAGCCGAGCCGATCATGCGGCCGAGCACTTCGGGCGGCTCGGTGATGGCGCCCATCGTCTTGATCACGCCCAGCACCGCCGCGACGATGCCGAGCGCCGGCAGTCCGTCGGCCATGGTCTGCAGGGCGTTCGCGGTATACAGCGCCTCGTGGTGGTGTTTTTCGAGTTGCTTTTCCATCGCCGTTTCGACCTGGATCGGATCTTCCAGGCTCATGGTCATCATGCGCAGCGTGTCGCAGATGAAGGAGAGGGCGAAGTGGTCCTTGGTGATCCTGGGATAGCGCTTGAAAATCGAAGACTCATTCGGCTGTTCGATATGGGCTTCGAGGGCGATCAGGCCCTTGGTCTTCATCGTCTTGGTGAGCAGGAACAAAAGACACAGCAGATCGCGATAGTCGCCCGGCTTCCATTTCGGGCCGGACATGATCTTGCCCATGTCGCCGCCGATCTTCTTCAGCGAATACATCGAACCGCCGATGAGCAGGGCCGCCAAAGCCGCGCCGAGAATGGTCAAGAGCTCGTGCGGCGCCGCCTCGATAACGGATTCGAGCGAGCCGCCCGACATCAGGAAGCCGCCGAAAACGCAAGCGAACAGAACGATCAGGCCGCCGATCTGAAGCATAAAGTCCCGCCCGAAGATCGAGCGGAGTATTAAGTAAAGGGCTTAAAGAGCGATAAACCAAGCCCTGGTTCTCCCGCGAGGGGAGAACCCTTTAAGCCTGGTTAATCTCGGCCAGCTTCTTGTCGACCAGCTCGGCCAGCTCGTTGGCCACCGCATCGCCGAGCCGCGTGGCTTCGTCCTCGGCGCGGGCGGCGCGCGCGATGGCGTCGAGGTGCAGGGCGACGACCGACTGCTCCGGTTCGCGGTTCGCGGTCGCCAGCGCGTCGAGATAGCGGCACAGTCCGTTGGCGATGCGGCCGGTGGCGATGAGCCCGGCATTGCCCGCCAGCCCGCGGATTTCGTGCGCCTGTTCGTAGATGGCCGCGGGATCGAAGACGCGGGCCGCCTCCTCCACTTTGTCGATGTAGTCGAGCACCGCGCCGCGCAGTTCCTCGGCCTTCTCGGAGATGATGCGTGCGGCTTGCGCCGTGGTCTCGGGATCGCGCATGACGCGCATCAGCCGCATGGCATCGGCGCTGGAGAATACGGGATAGACGCCGGGCGGAATCTTGGCCGCTAGTCCGGACGCGGGCACTGGTGGCACCTTGATTTTCCGTCCGCTCATTTGATCTCCAGCTTCTTTTCGAAGTCTTCCTTGCGGCGCCAGGGGCCGAGGTAGCTCTCGTCGGCGCGGCGGCGCCGGTCAGGCCCGAAATAGGCGGCACAGCGCACATAGGGACGCGGCCGTTCGACGATTTCTGCGATCCTGAGGAAGAGGCCCTGCGCCGTGATCGGCTTGGCCAGGAATTCGGTGACCCCGGCATCCCGCGCCGCTTCGACGCGGCGCCGTTCGGTGTGGCCCGTCACCATGATGATGGGCACGTAGGGATTGGGGCTGTCGTTCGCCAGCCGCACTCTGCGCGTGAAGGCGATGCCATCCACCGGTTTCATCGTCAGGTCGGTGAGGATCAGATCGGGCAGCTTGGAGCAGAGGATTTTGAACGCCGCTTCGCCGTCGCCGGCTTCATAGACCTGCTTCAAGCCGAGCGCCGTCAGCAGCGAACGCAACAGCGTGCGCATGTGCAGGTTATCTTCGACGACCAGCGCCTTCAGATTGTCGAATGCCGCCCCCGACATCGTATCCCTGAGCCCCGCGCGCCCGCGGCGCGCCTGTCCCGGCGCGGACCGCGCCAATGCGGCACATTACACCGGTCATGGTTAGCAAGTTCTTATCCACGGCCCGGCGCGCTATATTCCTGCCCATGCCCGCCTTTGCCGAAAAGCTGCTGCTTTCGCTCGCCGTGCACACCCGCGCCCTTTTGTGCCCGGTCGATTTCGGCGTGGTGGCGCTGGTTGAGCAGGGCGGCAAGGTCGTGTTGGTGCGGCATTCCTACAAATCCGGCTGGCTGCTGCCCGGCGGTGCGGTGGGGCATGGCGAGCCCCCGGGGGAGGCGATCCTGCGCGAGTTGCGCGAGGAGATCGGCCTCACCCATTCGGCGACGCCCCAGCTCTTCGGGCTCTACACACGCAAGGCGCTCTTGGCGACCAATGTGATCGCGCTCTACCGCGTGCGCGAAGTGGCCTTCGTCTTCAAGCCGGGTTTCGAGATTCGCGCCGTCAAACTGGCCGATCCCGCCTCGCCGCCGCCCGGCACCGCGCCGGCGGTGCAACGCCGCCTCAAGGAGCTTCTGGGCGAAGCGCCGCAGCGGCCGCATTGGTGAACTTGCATTTGTGCCGCCCTGCCATTAGCGAGAAGTCATGAGCGAGCAGAGCTGGCAGATCAGGCCCGAAAGCACCGAAGACGCGCCGCTCGTCGCGGCGTTGAACGAGGCGAGTTTTGGTCCCGGCCGCTACGCCAAATCCGCCTATCGCCTGCGCGACGGCGTAGACCCGGTGGCGGGCCTAAGCTTCGTCGCCGTCGAGAACGGCGAACTGCTCGGTTCGATCCGTTTCTGGCCGGTCGCCATCGGCATGGAAAAGTCGCTGCTCCTGGGACCGCTCGCCGTGCAGTGCGACCAGCGCGGGCGCGGCATCGGCATCGCGCTGATGAAGAGCGGCATCGAGGCGGCGCGCGCCCAGGGCCATGCCGGCATCGTGCTCGTGGGCGACGAGCCCTATTACGTGCGCGTCGGCTTCGCCCGCATAGCGCCGGGCCGTATCCATTTTCCCGGCCCCGTCGATCCGGAACGCATCCTCGGCCTGTCGCTCCGGCAAAACGTGATGCTCACCCTCAAAGGCGAAGTCCGCCGCTCCCGCATCGACCATCCGGTATGTGCGGACGGGGCGGCGGTGGGCTAGAGGGCAATCCGGAAAAGTGTGAGCGGTTTTCCGCTGGATTGCGCGACAAAAAAAGCGTCACCGCCCCTCGCGCCTCCACGCGAACATCAGGGTTCCGAGCAGCAGCACCAGCGCCGCCCAGGCGGGCAGTAGCGGAGTCTGTTCCACGCTGGTGATGCGCGAGGTTTCATTCGCCGCGATACCCATCCAGCCGTCGCCCGCCATGCGCCGGCCGCGTTTCACGCGGCGGATTTGCGGCATGCCGTCGGAGAGCCACTGCACCGCCCCACCGCTCGCTTCGGCGGCGGGCGCCAGGATTCTGTCGGTGGCGCGCATGTCGGAGACTTCCCTGGGATTGAGCGGGCCCGCCGCCGCCACCGCCGACAGCTTTCCGTCGGTAACGCGATAAAGACCCAGGGCATCGGCCTTGGCGGTGCCGCGCCAGATGCCGGGCTGCACCTTTTCGAGCGTCACGGCGCTGGTCTTGCCCGAAGGATCGGTCATGCTCACCGGCGGCGGGGTCGCCGCCATGGTGCGCCGCTCGATGGTGATGTCGCCGCCGGAGATTGCGGCGGTGAGCTTTTCCTCTTCCAGCTCCGGCTCCTTCATCAGCCAGTGCGCCAGGCGCCGCAGCAGCTCGGCTTCCGGTCCGCCGCCTTCGAAACCGCGTGCCCACAGCCAGCCCTGGTCCGACAACAGTTCCGCCACGCGTCCCTTGCCGATGCGGTCGAGCACCAGCAGCGGCTTGTCGCCCGGCCCGCTCATCACCGTCTCGCCGGTCACCTTCTGCGTCCCGATGAGGCGGAACCAGCGGCCCCAGCTAGGCGGTGCGGTCGCGGTGTTGGCGCCGGTGAGGTCGCGCGTCACCGGATGGGCAAAGCCTTGCGCCGTCACCATCGGTTTGAAGGGTTTGGCGACGATCTCGCCGGTCGGCTGCGCCGGCAGCACCGAGGTAAGCGGCGTCCGGTAGATGCTCATATATCCCGCAAATTCCGGCCCGGAGGAAACCAGCAGCGCGCCGCCTTCGTAGACGTAACCTGCGATGTTCTCGAAATAGGCCAGCGGCAGGATGCCGTGCTCGCTGTAGCGGTCGAAGATCACGAGGTCGAAGCCGTCGAGCTTCTCCTGGAACAGTTCGCGCGTCGGGAAGACGATCAGCGCCAGTTCCTTGAGCGGAGTGTCGTCCTGTTTCTCGGGCGGGCGCAAAATGGTGAAGTGCACCAGATCGACCGAAGGATCGCCCTTGAGCAGGCTGCGCCAGACGCGTTCGCCCGCATGCGGTTCGCCGGAGACCAGGAGTACGCGCAGCCGGTCGCGCACGCCGTTGATGGCGACGACGGCGCGGTTGTTCTGCAGCGTCAGCTCCGCGGGGCCGGGCTCCGCCTCGATCTCCACCACGCTTTCGCCTTCGTGCTTGATCGGCACGCGGATCGGCACGTTGCGCCCCAGCGTCACGTCGCGCGCTCCCGCATCGGCGCCGTCGATGCGCAGATTGACCCGCGCGGTGCTCGGTTTGCCGCCGCCCAGATCGTCCACCCGCACCACGATCTCGGCCTCGCCGCCCACGATGGCATAGCGCGCCGCGTCGGCGATGGTGAGCTTGCGGTCGTTCTCGTCGCGCTTGCCCGCGATCAGGGCGTGCACCGGCGCGACGCGCGGCTTTGCCGGCGTGTCGTGCACTTCGCCGTCGGTGATGAGGAAGGCGCCCGCCACTCTCCCCGGCGCCACGTCGGCGAGAGCCGCGTTAAGCGCCGCAAAGGCCTGCGTGCCGGTATCCTCGCCTGCCGGATTGGTGGTGACGGTGACGCTGCGCACTTCGAGGTTCGGCTCCCGCTTGAGGCGCCTGACGAGTTCCGCCGCGGCCTTATCGGTGTCGGCGCGACGCGTGCCGATCTGCATGCTCTGCGAATGGTCGAGCACCACCACCGCCACGTCGGAGAGGGGTTCGCGGTTCTCGCGCACCATCAGCGGGTTTGCCAGTGCCAGGATCAGGGCCGCCATTGCGAGGCCGCGCGCGACGGCCCCCGGCGCGCGCACGAACAGCGCGTAGAGGGTCAACAGCGCGGCGGCGGCGATCAGCACCCACAACACGGTGAGGGAGACATGCGGCGCGAAGACGATGGTCGGGATCATTTGCCGAGCCGCTCCAGGATCGCCGGTACGTGCACCTGGTCCGTCTTGTAGTTGCCGGTGAGCGCGTACATCACGAGATTGATGCCGAAGCGGATCGCCATTTCGCGCTGCTGCGGCCCGCCGGGCGAAACGTCGACCAGCGGATGGCCGCGCTCATCCACCGCCCAGGCCGCGGCCCAGTCGTTGCCGCCGATGATGACGGGCGAAACGCCGTCGCCGCCGCGCACCGGTCCCGCATCGGCGCCACCCGGCGGCAGCGCCTGCGCCCACAGCGTGCCGCCGTCCCAGCGGCCCGGAAATCCGGAGAGCAGATAGAATGACTTGGTCAGCACGTGATCGGCGGGCACCGGCGCCAGCGGCGGCAGGTCGAGATTGCCCAGCAGCCGGCGCAGCGTTTGTTCGCCGGGATTATTGGCGCCGCGTACTGCGCCCAGCGTCAGGTCTCGGGTGTCGATCAGGATGGTACCGCCGCTGCGCATGTAATCGGCGATCTTCGACAGCGCGACGGGCGATAACTCCTTCTGGCGCGGATCCATCGGCCAATAGAGCAGTGGGAAGAAACTGAGATCGTCCTTCTCGATGTTCACGCCCACCGGCTCCAACGGCGTGTAGGAGGTGCGCTCCGACAGCGCCGTACCGAGGCCCACGAGCCCAGCCTTGCTCATGGCGTCTACGTCGGAAACGCCGGTCACCACATAAGCGAGCCGCGTGTCGAGCGCCGCCTTGAGGTCGAAGGCATCGTCCGCCCGCGCCCCGCCCGTCTGCAGCAAGGCGAGAAGGGCCGCGGCGGCGCCCGCGCCGCGCGTCAGCCGTTTCAGATTGGGCACATAGCCGCGCAGTATCAGCGAAATCACGACGTCGGCCAGCAGAAGCAGAGCAGCGAACAACAGTAGCAGCGTTTCGAGCGGCAGCGCGGCGCGCGAGGCGTAATACGCGCTATGCACGCCGAGTCCGGGGAAGGGCAGCAGCACGGTGCCCGCATTGGCGGCGTTGAGGGCGCGTTCTGCCCCCGGCGCGCCGTAGAGCCCCGGCGGATGGCTACGCGAAGGCTCCGTCGTTGCAAGCTGCGAGGCGCGCAGCGGCTGCGCTTCGGCGCCCGCGGCTTCAAGGTGCCCGAAGCCGTCCAGCACGCTAACGGCGGGAAGGTTGGCGTTCGCCGCCATCTCGCTTGGCTCCACCCCGGCCGACAGCGACAGCAGCCGCCGCAGCATATCGACATAAAGCCCTGACAGCGGCAGCGACGACCAGCCCGGTCCCGCGGTGACGTGGAATTGCACGATCCATCCCTTGCCGCGCTGCGCGGCGGTGACCATCGGCGTGCCGTCGGCAAGCCGCGCCCAGGTATGCGCCGACAATTCCACCGAAGGCTCCGCCAGGATCTGGCGCGACACGGTAACGTCGCCCGGCGTGCCGAGACCGCCGAACGGACTCGCCTCGGGGAACGGCGCCAGACGCTGCGGCGAAGCCCAGGCCAGCGCGCTGCCGAGATAGCGTCCGCCCGCACGCAGCGCGACGGGAACGAGATCGTCGGTACCGCTCGCCGTGCGTTCGCCCGCGAAGCGGATGAGCAGCCCGCCGCCCTCGACGAACTTGGCGACCTTCTCGTGATCGGCGCCCGCGATGCGCCCGATATCGGAAAGAATCAGCACCGATACGCCGCGTTCGAGCAGCTCGGAGATCGTGCCCTTGCGCAGGTCGGCGTAAGGCAACAGCGCGCGCTCGAGATAATAGTCGCCGGAGAGCAGCGGCTCTTCGCCGGAGGTGCCCGAAGCCAGCCCTACCGAACGGCGCGGCGCGCCGCGGTCGAGCAGCAGGACGGCGCCCGCGCTGTCCTGCCCGGTGATGGCGATGCGGGCCGTCTGGTTGCGCATCTCCAAGGGCAGGGCGAGATGCGCCGTGGTCTTGCTGCGGTCGGCCTCGAAACGGAAACGCGCACTCGCCAGCGTCTGACCCTGTTCGCCGAAGGCGGTGACGGCGCCTTCGCGCACGCTACCCGTTCCGGCGCGCAGCACCTCCGTCTCGAAACCGTCGGCCGTGTTGACGGTGCCGTTCAGCGCCAAGGGCCCAGAACCGGATCGTTCGGTGAAAAGCCGCAGATTTCCGAAACGCGACAGAACCTCGGCCGTCCGGCGCGCGTTGCCGTCGTCGATTCCGTCCGAAAGCCAGAGGATTTCAGGCCGCACCGCAAAGTGCAGTTTTGCCAGCGCCGCAACGGCGGCACTTCGCCCGGCGAGCCAGGGGCGCGGCACCAGCGCCCGCGCCGCACGGTCGGCGGCTCCCGCATCAAGTACATTCGTGTCGGGATGGTCGGCGGTGGAAAGAAGTACGACCGGGCGGTCCTGCCGTGCTGCGATGTCGATGGCCTCGCGCACCAGGCCTTTGCGCGCCTCCCAGCCCGCTGCCGCGGTCCAGCCGTTGTCGACGAACAGCAGCACGGGTCCTTTGCCCGAGAGTTCCAGCGTGCGCCCGATCTGCGGCTCGGCCAGCGCCACGATCAGCGCGGCGGCGGCAATGAGCCGGAGCAGCATCAGCCACCAGGGCGTACCGGCGGGCGTCTGCTCCTGGTCGCGCAGTCCGAACAGAAGCCGCAGCGGCGGGAACACCACGCGCTTCGGCAAGGGCGGCGTCACGCGCAACAGGAACCAGATCGCCGGCAGCACGGCGAGCGCCAGCAGAATCCACGGCGCTCCGAAACTGATGTTGGCGAGAAGGTTCATAACGTGCCGCTACCCCGCCATCCGATGTCCGCCCGAGAGGTCGGCATAGAGCGCCACCAGCGCCGTCTGCGGCGGCCGGTCGATGCGGTGCGCCGTATAGTTCCAGCCGAGCTTGCGCGCCAGAAGCGCCACCGCCTCGCCATGCGCCCGGAAGCGCGCGCGGTATTCGCCCGCCACGCTTTCGGCACGGCCGAGGGTCTGGTTCTCCGGTCCCTTCACGGCCTCGAAGCGGGTGCGGCCGAGATAGGGAAAATCCTCTTCCGCCGGATCGATGACATGCACCAACCGCCCGCCCGCATTGACGCGCGTCAGCCGCCGGATGGCGCGTTCGATGTCTTCCAGCGGCGCCAGGAAATCGCCGAACCAGACGAATTGCGCGTTCTTCGGCAGCGGCGCGTCGGGCGGCACGGCATCGTCGGCGGGGGCGCGTTCGGCCAGCGCATAGCCGATGCGCCGGTAGGCAAGCCGCGAATTGGCCGGCGCCTCGTGTTCGCCGTAGAGCGCGATGCGTTCGCCGCCGCGCACCAGGAGCACGCCGAGCGCCAGCGCCAGCAGGCTCGCCCGTTCGAGTTTGGTCTCGCGCCCCGAGGCGTAACGCATCGACGGCGAACCGTCGCGCCACAGCCACACGGATTGCGCCGCCTCCCATTCGCGCTCGCGCACGTAAAGGTGTTCCGACTTCGCCGATTGCCGCCAGTCGATCGCCGTCGCCGGATCGCCGGGACGGTAATGGTGATACTGCCAGAAGCTCTGGCCGATGCCCGCTTTTCGCCGTCCGTGCATGCCGAGCGTCACGCTGGAAGCGAGGTGCTCGGCGCGCACCATCAACGGCGGCAGCGAGGCGGCAAGGGATTCTGCGCTGTCCGAAAGGTGTGCCATCAAAGCAATGTGCGGCACAGCCGGTCGATGACCGTCATCACCGTCAACCCTTCGGCGCGGGCGGCGAAATTGATGGCCATGCGATGGCGCAGGACAGGCGCGGCTAGCGCCACGATGTCGTCGGTGGAAGGCGCCAGCCGCCCCTCGATCAGGGCGCGAGCGCGCGCCGCCAGCATGAAGGCCTGCGAAGCGCGCGGTCCCGGTCCCCAGGCTATGACGTGCTTGAGGTCGCCTTCGGCATCGGGACGCGCCGCGCGCACCAGACGCAGGATGGATTCCACCACTTTCTCGCCCACCGGAATGCGCCGCACGATGGCCTGCGCTTCCATCAAGGCCTCCGGTCCGCAGACCCGCGCGGGTGCCGTCTCCTGTCCGAAAGTGGTGGCGAGCAGCATCTGCTTCTCGGCCTCCTTGTCGGGATAGCCGATGTCGATCTGGAGCAGGAAGCGGTCGAGTTGCGCCTCGGGCAGGGGATAGGTGCCTTCCTGCTC
>PMKE01000113.1:951-6832 GCA_003158585.1 Alphaproteobacteria bacterium | reverse complement strand
CGGTGACGTATTGCTACGCCCCCTAGACTTGCATGTTTGAGGCCTGCCGCCAGCGTTCGTTCTGAGCCAGGATCAAACTCTCAAGTTATGATCCTGAGCAACGACGCTGAATGCTCAATGTTGCGTTAGTTCGCTTACACGTTTGACGAGGTTTGNNCCGAAACAACCGAACATCTTTGTGTATGCAAAGGAACGCGAGCATTCTTTACGTAGCTGCTCGATTTGTTAACGCCGGATTTCTCCGGCGTGTGGCAAGCCGAGCCGCCGCCCACGTTCCCCTTCCTGTAATCACAATGTCAAAGAGCGCCGCCCGAGGCGAAAAGCTGTTTCGTTTCAGACGGAACACCGCTCGCAAGTGCTTCCCCGCGAGTGGCGTGGGCGGCGTATATAGGTGCGCGGCGGAAGCGTGTCAAACTATAAAACGCCCGGAATTGAGCTTTTTTTCAGGGTTCTGTGGATAGGCGCGAAGAGGTCGCAGGTCGCCGTCAACCTATCCCCGGGCGAATGGCCGCTACGTCAATATATTGCGTTCCGGCCGCCCCGGCACACATGGCGGTAGTTCCTCGCTCCGGCAATCCCAAAGGGGGACCGTCCCGGCCGGTAATACGGGCCTGCGCTCACCGGCTCGGCGCCGCGCCGCCCGATCATAATATCCGTGAACGGATGATTCGTGCTCAGCCCGCCGCGGCGATGTACTGGCGCAGGCTGGCCGCTTCGCGCGAGGTCTCTTCGATCTGCACGCGCACCACGTCGCCGATCGAAACGACGCCGCGCAGCTGGCCGCTTTCGTCCACCACCGGGACATGGCGGAAACGGCCCTGGGTCATCATTTCCATCAGGTCTTCCACCGTGTCGAGCTCGGTGCAGGTGGCCACCGCGCGGGTCATGTAAACGCTGACGGGACGCGCCAAGGCGGTGATGCTCTCGGTCGAGAGAGCCCGTACCACGTCGCGCTCGGACAGGATGCCGGCGAGCCGGCCCTGACCATCCCGGATGACCAGCGCCCCGATCCGCTTTTGCGACAACATGCGGGTGGCTTCGAACAGCGTGGCATCGCACGGCAGCGACATCACCTCGCGGCCTTTTTCGCGGAGTATCTGCATGACCTGCATACGCATCGCTCCTTTGACTTCAGCCTTCGGTGCCCCGCCGGTTGGGGAAGGGGTCCGTGGCGTTTGTCCCCGCTCGAACAGGCTGCCTTCATTGCGACCTTGTGGCAAGAGTATTGCCGAGCCCGTCGTTACTGCGCTGTTAAAACTGGAAGTTTCCTCAGCGGGCGGCTTGGCGGGTCAGAGCGCAATCCGGCAAAGTGGAAACCGGTTTGCCGTCAGATTGCGCGAAAAACAAGGAATCTAGAGCATGATCCGATTCAATATGAACGGATCATGCTCTTGAGGCAGTTGCGATTCCAAAATAACTGGCAGGTGCAAAGCCATGCCGCAAGGCGCTTCGCCGCGTGCCTCTCGCAACAGCGGTGTTCCCGACACTTATTCAGCCGTCAGTGCGAGGCCGGAAGCATTCTCTCGAACACCTTATTCAATCTGCTGCGCGGAGGCGGTAGCCGACGCCCTGTTCGGTCGAGATGAGCGCGGGCTGTTCCGGGTCGGTCTCGATCTTCTGGCGCAATGTGCGAATGTAAATGCGCAAATATTGGACGTCGGCCTCGGGGCCCCATAATTCCTGCATGATGAACTTGTGCGTCAGCACCTTCCCCGCGCTGCCGACCAGCAGGCGCAGAAGGTCGTATTCGCGCGGCGTGAGCTTTACTTCCTGACCCCGGACGGTCACCACGCGGCGCACCAAATCGACCGTCAGCTCGCCGCTCTTGAAAATCGGCCGTTCGCCTTCCTGCTGCAAGCGATGGCGTACCGCCGCGCGGATGCGCGCCAGGAGTTCGTCGATCCCGAACGGCTTGGTGACGTAGTCGTCGGCGCCCAAATCGAGCGCCCTGACCTTGCCGGCCTCGTCTGCCCGTGCCGAGAGCACGACAATCGGGGTCGCGTTACCGGTTTCCCGCACGCGCCGGATCACTTCGAAGCCGTCCATCTCCGGCATGCCGAGGTCGAGAACCAGCGCGTCGAACGACTCTTTGCGCAGCATCTCGAGAGCGGTGCCGCCGTCTGCCGCTTCCGAGACCTTGTACTGTTGTGCCGTCAGACTGGTCAGCAAGAACCGCCGGATCGGCGGTTCGTCGTCGACGACAAGGATATGAAGGAGAGGCGTGGTCATCCGGCGCGCTCCTGAGACTGCGTAAGGAAAATCGGCAGCGAGATCGTGAAAACCGCGCCGGTTCCGTCCGTCCGGTTGCCGGCCGCGATCGTCCCGCCCATGGCTTCTATGAAGCCGCGGCAGATCGGCAGCCCGAGGCCGGTGCCGGCGCGCTTCCGGTCGCCGGCCTGCGCGCGATAGAACTTGTCGAATATCCGTTCGAGATCTGAGGGCGGAATGCCTTCGCCCTCGTCTCGCACTTCGATGCGAACCCGTTCGGCGTCCTTGCGGGCATCCACTTGCACGGTCGTTCCCGCCGGCGCGTATTTTGCGGCATTGTCGAGCAGATTGAACAAGACCTGCTCGAAAAGAACGGGATCCAACCGAACGAGCGGCAGATCGCGCGCCAGACCGACGCCGACGCGGTGATGCGACAGCACCTTGCCCGCCCTGCGAAGGGCGCTTCCCACCACATCGCCGAGCTCGATCGGTTCCAGCCGCGGCTGGATGGCGCCGGATTCGAGACGCGTCATGTCGAGCAGGTTGGCGATGAACCGGTTCAGCCGCTCGGCCTCTTCCTGAATCGTAGAGAGCAATTCGGCCTGGGCATCCTCCTTGAGCAGCTTGCCCTGCGACTTGAGGCTGGTGGCGGCGCCCAGGATCGAGGCCAGCGGCGTCCTCAGATCGTGCGAAATCGAGGTGAGCAGCGCGGCGCGAAGCCGTTCGGTTTCGCCGGCCAGGCGGGCGCGGTCGATGTCCGCGACAAGATTGATCCGCTCGATGGCGAGCGCCGCCTGGTCGGCCAGGGACTCGAAAAGACGCATCTGATCCGGCGTCAGCAGCGGCCCGGGACGATCGGAGTCGAGTCCGATGATCCCGATGGTACCGCGCCCGGTGCGCATCGGCAGAAACAGGCGTTTGGCTCCCGGAAGAGTATCCGCGCCGCGACCGGCGGGGCTTGCGTGCTCCCAGGCCCATTTGGCGGCCGCCACATCGGCCTCGTCGAGTTCGTCCTCGGGAGGATACCCGGCGCGCACGCCGACCGTTTCTCCCTCAGGCAGCAGGATCACCACGCGTACTTTCAGCATCTGGGCGATCTGATACGAGGTGGCCCACAACAGATCGTCGAGCGAAAACACCACAGCGAGCTTGCGGCTGAAGAGATATAGGTTCTCGGTCATCGCCGCCCGGTCCCGCGTCAGCACGGCATGAGCGCGTACCCGCGCCGCAAGATTGCCGGCGACGATGGCCACGAAGCCGAAGAAGAACACCGTCATGACATTGGCGGGATCGGCGATGGTAAAAGTGTAAAGCGGCGGCAGGAAAAAGAAATTGTAGGCGAGCGCGCTGACCACGACCGCCGCCAGGGCCGGCCAGATTCCATAGGTAATCGCACTCATGAATACGGCCGTGAGAAACACCAGACCGATATTGGCGGCGCCGATGTGCAGAAACTGAAGCACCAAGCCGAAGGCGAGCGCCGCGGCGACCATGCTCAAGCTTCCGACGTGCGCCTTGGGATCGAGTGCGGCTTCGAACGCGGTCGGCTGCGGCTTGGCGGCGACGCGCCCCTTCATGGCGCGTGCAAGCTGTTCCGGCACGACATGGATGCTGATGCCGCCCGCTCGACGGATGATCTCGTAGGTCGTCGATCGGCGTAAAAGAACCGCCCACCACGAACGATGCGTGGTGGACGTGACGATATGGGTGAAATTGTTGGCGTGCGCATAATCCAGCACGCCGTCCGAAACGCTGGCGGCGGGAACCGTAACGGCTTGTCCGCCGAGACGCACCGCCGCACGCAAGGCCTCGGCAACCCGGTCCCGCTCCGCATCCGTGAAGTGCTGTGCGCTGGGCGTTTCGACATAGACGGCTGCCCACGAAGCGTGCAGGTGATCCGCCAGACGGCGCCCGTAGCGCACCAGCGCGACACCGCCGGGGCGCTCGTTGACGCGCACCAGCACCCGCTCGCCCGCCTCCCAGGGACCCTGGATGGCATGGGAGCGCATGTAATTGACCATCTGGTCGTCGACACGCTGGGCGGTGCGCCGCAAGGCGAGTTCGCGAAGCGCCGTGAGGTTTCCCGGAACGAAGTAGTTCTGCGCCGCTCTTTCGGCGGCTTCCGGCATATAGACCTTGCCTTCCTTGAGGCGCTGAAGAAGGTCCTCGGGAGTCAGATCGACCACCTCTACATCGTTGGCGCGGTCCAGGATCGAATCCGGCACCGTCTCGCTCACGCGTACGCGCGTGATCTTGGCGACGACGTCGTTCAGGCTTTCGAGATGCTGGACGTTGAGCGTGGTGTAGACGTCGATGCCTTCGGCAAGCAGTTCCAGCACGTCCAAGTAACGTTTGGGGTGGCGGCTGCCTTCCACGTTGGTGTGCGCCAGTTCGTCGACCAGCACGAGCTTGGGCTTGCGCTGCAGGATGGCGTCAAGGTCCATCTCGGCGAGGACGCGCCCTTTGTAGGGAATCCGCTTCTTGGGAATCCGCTCGAGGCTCTTGGTGAGCAATTCCGTCTCGACCCGGCCGTGCGTTTCCACCACGCCGATCACGACGTCCATGCCCTCCAGCTTGCGGTTGCGGGCCTGGGACAGCATCTCGTAGGTCTTGCCGACGCCCGGCGCGGCGCCCAGGAACACCTTCAGGCGGCCGCGGCCTTCCTGGGCGGCTTGTTCCAGAAGCGCCTCTGGCGATGGGCGTGCGTTCGCGGTTTCGTCCGTCATGCCGGCAGCAAGATTCTCCCGGACGGGATGTTACGCTTTTCCGGGATGTTGCACACCCTGAGCCGCGAGCGCGTCGAGGTCCATGTTGAGCTTCAGCACGTTGACGTGGGGCTCGCCGAGCAGGCCCAGAAAGCGTCCCTCCACATGCGCATTGACAAGGCCGCGGACAGCCTCTTCGGAAAGCTTGCGCGCCTTCGCTACGCGCGGCACCTGGAACAGCGCGGCGGCGGGCGTGATGTCGGGGTCGAGGCCGCTGGCCGAGGAGGTCACGAGATCGACAGGTACCGGCACGCTCGGATTCTCGGAGTGTGCCTTGGCCGCTGCGGCCTTAACTTGGTCGATCAGCTTCTTCGAGGTGGGGCCGAGATTCGTGCCCGACGAATTGGCCGCATCGTAGCCGTTGCCCGCCGCCGAGGGCCGGCCGTGGAAGTACTTGTCGCCGGCAAAGTTCTGCCCGATCAGTTCTGAGCCGATGACCTTGCCGTTCTTCTCGATCAGGCTGCCGTTCGCCTGGTGCGGAAAGAACACCTGTGCGAGGCCGGTCATGCCCAACGGATAGACGATGCCGGTGAGGAGCGTCATGACCAGGATCATCGCGAAGGCGGGCCATAGTTGTTTCAGCATGGTGTTGTCATCCTTACGCGAGGCCGATGGCGGAAACGGCCATGTCTATCAGCTTGATGCCGACGAACGGCACGACGATTCCGCCGAGCCCGTAAACCAGAAGGTTGCGTTGCAGTAGTTTCGCCGCGCCCACGGCGCGATAGGTCACGCCCTTCAGGGACAGCGGGATGAGCGCGATGATGATCAGCGCATTGAAGATGATGGCGGAGAGAATCGCGCTCTGCGGCGAATGCAGACCCATCACGTTGAGTGCCTGGAGCTGCGGATAGAACGCCACGAACATCGCCGGGATAATGGCAAAATACTTCGCCACGTCGTTGGCG
>PMKE01000113.1:0-932 GCA_003158585.1 Alphaproteobacteria bacterium | reverse complement strand
CCGCACATCGCCACCAGCTTGCCCAGGGCCTGCTCGTCGCGGATCAGCTTGAGCTTCATTTCGGGGGTCGCCTGCGCGAGGAAGTCGTCGACCCCCGATTCCGCCGCTATGGCGGCCGCGGTGAGCGGATTGTCGCCCGTGATCATCACGGTGCGGATGCCCATCTTGCGCAAGGCCGCAAAGCGCTCGCGGATGCCGCCCTTCACGATATCCTTGAGATGAATCACGCCCAAGAGCTTGCGGTTGCGCGCCACGGCGAGCGGTGTGCCGCCGGTCTTGGCGATCCTTTCGGCCGCCGCGCTGATCTCGGCAGCGCCCGCGGCATTTCCCGCCCAGGCAAGCACCGCGTCCACCGCGCCTTTGCGAATGGAGACGCCTTCGCTGTCGACGCCGCTGATGCGCGTCTGCGCGGAGAACGGAATGAAGTTGGCGTGCATCGGCGCCATCTCGCGCCCGCGGATGCCGTACTTTTCCTTGGCAAGTACGACGATGGAGCGGCCCTCCGGTGTTTCGTCGGAGAGCGAAGCAAGCTGCGCCGCATCCGCGAGATCGTGTGCATCCACACCGGCAAGCGGGATGAATTCCGTCGCCTGGCGATTGCCGAGCGTGATGGTGCCCGTTTTGTCGAGTAGCAGCGTATCGACGTCGCCGGCCGCCTCTACGGCGCGGCCCGACATGGCGAGCACATTGAAGCGAACGAGCCGGTCCATGCCTGCGATGCCGATGGCCGATAGAAGCGCGCCGATGGTCGTGGGGATCAGGGTGACGAATAGCGCCACCAGCACGAGCACCGTCAGATGTCCGCCGGCATAGGCGGCAAAGCTCGGAATCGTGGCCACGGCGAAGACGAAGATCAGCGTCATGCCCGCGAGCAGGATGTTGAGCGCAATTTCGTTCGGGGTCTTCTGCCGCTCGGCGCCTTCGACCAGGGC
>PMKE01000132.1 GCA_003158585.1 Alphaproteobacteria bacterium | reverse complement strand
CTCGTTCGGCGTCTTCTGCCGCTCTGCGCCTTCCACCAACGCGATCATGCGGTCGAGAAAGGTGGAGCCTTGCGTGGCCGTAATTTTGACCACGATGTAATCGGAGAGAACGCGCGTTCCGCCGGTCACCGCCGAACGGTCGCCGCCGGACTCGCGGATCACCGGGGCGCTTTCGCCGGTGATGGCGGATTCGTCGACTGACGCCACGCCTTCGACGATATCGCCGTCCGAAGGGATCAATTCTCCCGTCTCGACCAGCACCAGATCGCCGCGCACCAGTTCATAGGCGGGCACGTTGCGCCAGAGCTTCAGCGCCTGATCCGCCAGCTTCTTGGCCATCATCTCGGTCTTGGTCTTGCGCAACGTCGCGGCTTGCGCCTTGCCGCGCCCTTCGGCGACGGCCTCGGCAAAGTTGGCGAACAGCACCGTGAACCACAGCCAGATATTGATCTGGAGAGAAAATGCCAGCCCGCCGCCTCCCGTGAACAGATCGCGGACGAACAACACGGTTGTCAGCGTGGCGACGATCTCCACCACGAACATCACCGGGCTGGAAACCATGTGCCGCGGATTGAGCTTCTTGAACGCCCCGCCGATCGCCGGAACGAGGATGGCCGGATCCGTCATGGTCGAAACCGGCGCCCGCTTGCGGAGCTTTTCGATTCCAAGTGACTTTGGGGTCTTCGCGTCCATGGATCAAAACCTCAATAAAGCGAGCCGGCGTGCATGGAAAGGTGCTCGACGATCGGTCCAAGCGCCAACGCGGGGAAGAAGGTGAGACCGCCGAGAATCAAAATCACGCCGACGATCAAGCCGACAAAGAGCCCGCCATGAGTCGGGAAAGTGCCTGCGGAGGTCGGTACGATTCTCTTGGCTGCCAACGAACCTGCCACGGCCAGCATCGGCACGATCATCAGGAAGCGGCCGATGAACATCGCTGCCGCCAACGTGGTATTGTAGAAAAGAGTGTTGGCGGAAATTCCCGCGAAGGCGCTGCCGTTGTTACCGGTCGCCGAGGTGTAGGCATACAGCATCTCGCTGAATCCGTGCGGGCCGCTGTTGTTGAGCGCCGCCAGCCCGGCAGGCACAACGGATGCGACCGCGGTGAATCCCAGGATCGACAGCGGCAGGATCAGGATGGCGAGCATCGCCATCTTGACCTCTTTGGCTTCCAGCTTCTTGCCGAGGTACTCGGGCGTGCGGCCCACCATCAGTCCCGCGACGAACATGCCGACGATTACAAACAGAAGCATGCCGTAGAGGCCGGAGCCGACGCCGCCGAAGATGATCTCGCCCAGCTGGATGTTGATTATGGGGATCATCCCGCCGAGCGGCATGAAGCTGTCGTGCATGGAATTGACGGCGCCGCACGAGGCATCCGTCGTGACGGTGGCGAACAGCGCCGAATTGGCGATGCCGAAGCGAACCTCCTTGCCTTCCATGTTGCCGCCGGCCTGCAGCGCGCTATGGCTCTGGTCGACATGCAGGGCCGCAATGGCCGGGTTGCCCGCCGCTTCCGCCCAATACGCCGTCGTCGCGCCGGCGAGGAAGAGTACGCCCATGACGGCGAAAATCGCCCAACCCTGGCGCTGATCGCCCACCATCCGGCCGAACAAATTGGTGAGCGCCGCGCCCAGCGAGAAGATCAGGATGATCTGCACGAGATTGGTGACCGCGCTAGGATTCTCGAACGGATGGGCGGAGTTGGCGTTGAAGAAGCCGCCGCCGTTCGTGCCCATCATCTTGATGACTTCCTGCGAAGCCACGGGACCCTGGGCGATGATCTGCTTGGCGCCTTCCAGCGTGGAGGCCGCCGTGTAGGGCAGAAGGTTCTGCGGCATGCCCTGCCAGATGAAGAACAGGCAGACGACGATCGAGATCGGCAACAGGACATAGAGAGTGCAGCGCGTCAGATCGACCCAGAAATTGCCGATGCTCTTGGCGGAGCGGCGCGCGAAACCGCGCACCAGCGCGACCGCCAGGGCGATGCCCGTCGCCGCCGAGACGAAATTGTGGACCGTGAGCCCCCACATTTGCACGAGGTAGCTCATGGTCGTTTCGGGCACGTAGGACTGCCAGTTCGTNNACGAAGCTGATCGCCGTGTTGAATGCCGAATGCTCGCCGACCGCCGGGAGGTTCTGCGGATTGAATGGAAGGACGCCCTGGAGCCGTTGGACGAGATACAGTGTCAGGAACCCGGCAAGGCTGAACGCCAGCATTGCCACGGCGTAGACCGTCCAGTGCTGCTCTTCCTTCTCGCTGACGCGGCAGATGGCGTAGACCGCGCGCTCTACGGGCCGCAAAACCGGCGAGAGAAATGTGCGTTCGCCATTGAACACACGCGTCATGTAGCCGCCGAGCGGCTTCGTGATCGCGATGACTACGATCGCGAAAAGCGTGATTTGAATCCAGCCGTTTGCCGTCATGAGAATCCCCGATGCTGCCGGATCAGAACTTTTCCGGGCGGATCAGCGCGTAAACGAGATAGAAGAGGATGCCGAGCGTCACGAGCGCGCCCAGCGCATAATCGATCGTCATCGGTGCCTCACAGGCGGTTGCAGGCGGAGGTGTAAAGGATCGCCGCGACAAAGAACCCGATACCGAGGGCGACCAAGGCCACGTCGAGCATGAAGCGATCTCCGGAATTCAGGCCCAAGAGATAGGTCCGTTCCGCATATAAATTCGAGAGAGCTCGTGGGGGCCGGGAAATAGTAATCTTGTATAGAAATATAATTTCCATATATGCGGCAGGGGGGGGTGAATGTGGCGCTCCACGCTAAAAATCAGGGCAAAGCCGGGTTATGTTAGCCACCGCAACATATTTTCCGCGCCAATCCGCCTCCCCCCTCTTGTGTCGAGAATCCGCACGACTATGGTCCGCCGCTTCGCCGGCAGACGCTCGAAGACGAGCGCACCGGCAGCGCCAGATACGTACAGTTTGCGAGAACCGGCCGTACGATCGTGAACGACGAGAACACCCCTGCCCTGTCAGTCACATCAGGCGATAACTCTGCCCCCGCAGATCATCGCGGGGCTGCGGCTCCTCTCGCCTCACACGAGCGTGCCGATGGACCCGACGTGAAACGTAAGACCGCGCTTACCCTGGCGGCGCTCGGCGTCGTCTTCGGCGATATCGGAACGAGCCCGCTCTACGCCTTCCGCGCAACGGCGCAGGCTGCAGGCCATCATCTCGCGATTCAATCGGCGGTTTTCGGTGTGGTGTCCTTGATCGTCTGGTCGCTCATCATTGTCGTGACGCTCAAATACGTCGTTCTGATCATGCGGGCGGACAACGACGGCGAGGGCGGCATTCTGGCACTGGCATCTCTGGCGCACCGCGCTTCCAAATTCGGGCGCCGCACCAAGCTGGCCATAGGAACGGCCGCCATCTTCGGCCTGGCCCTCTTCATCGGAGACGGCATCTTGACGCCCGCCATCTCGGTGTTGAGCGCGGTCGAAGGGTTGAGTGTGGAAAGCAAGCAGCTGGAGCCGCTGGTTCTGCCTCTGGTCCTGATAATCCTGGTCGGCCTCTTCGTCATTCAGTCGCGCGGCACGGCGGCCGTCGGGCGGCTGTTCGGCCCCGTCATGGTCGTCTGGTTCATCACCATCGGCGTGCTGGGAATCCGCGCCGTTTTTGCGGCCCCTGAAATCCTGCTGGCGTTGAGCCCCACCTACGGTGTGATGCTCTTCGTCCACGAGCCGTGGACGGCGTTCGTCGCGCTGGGGTCCGTGGTATTGGCCGTCACTGGCTGCGAAACGCTTTACGCGGACATGGGCCATTTCGGGAAGCTGCCGATCCGCTTTGCCTGGCTCGCACTCGTTTTCCCCGCGCTGCTGCTCAACTATTTCGGCCAGGGCGCCATCGTTCTGCACGACCCTTCCAAAGCCGGTACGGCGTTCTATTCGCTCGCGCCGCATTGGGCACATTATCCGTTTGTCGTGCTTGCGACGATTGCCACGATCATCGCTTCGCAGGCGGTGATTTCCGGAGTCTATTCCATCACGCATCAGGCCGTGCAGCTCGGACAATTGCCGCGAATGGAAATCCGTCACACCTCGACCACGGAGTACGGCCAGATATACGTGCCGAAGATGAATACCCTTCTGTGCTTCGGCGTCGTTCTCACGGTGCTGATCTTCAGAACCTCGGACGCCCTGGCGGCGGCCTACGGCATCGCGGTTACGGGCGTGATGGTACTGAGTACGCTCCTGGTGGGCATCGTTGCCCTGAAGCAGTGGCATTGGAGTCCGCGCCTCGTTTTTCCGCTGTTCGGCCTGCTGTCATTGGTGGATCTGGCGTTCTTGTCCTCAAATGCGCTCAAGATCGCCGAGGGCGGATGGCTGCCGCTGTTCATCGCCGGTGTCGTATATATCGTTATGGAAACCTGGCGGATCGGGCGGCGTGCCCAGCTCGACCGGCTGCAGCGCGTATCCATTCCGCTCAAGACCTTTCTGGCGAACATCGAACGGATGCCGGTCCGCGTCTCCGGGACAGGCGTGTTCCTGACGGCGCGCGCCGATGCCGTTCCGGGCGCCCTGCTTCACAATCTGAAACACAACAAGATGCTTCACGAGCGGGTGCTTATTGTTCAGGCCGTGGTGGAGAACAAACCCTTTGTGGCGCCGCAGCGGCGTGTCCGGGTCGAAAAGCTCGGCAAAGGTTTCTTCAGCGTCTATATCCACCACGGCTTCTGCGAGAGCCCCGATCTTCCGCGCGCCCTCGCGGAAGCGCGTGCTTATGGGCTGGCGATCGATCCCGACAGCACAACCTACTTCGTCGGCCGCGAGACGCTGGTGCCGGCCGACAATCCTGCGCTCTCCCGCTGGCGGATGTGGCTGTATACGCTGCTCGCCTCGAATGCGCTTTCGCCTGCGCAGTATTTCCGTTTGACTCCGAACCGCGTCGTCGAACTCGGCGCCCAGGTTGCGATCTGACACTTCCGGCTCGGCCGCAGCCGCGATCGGCGCCGGCTGGGCACGGCTCGCCGGCGGTCACCTTGACGGTCCATGCCCATCTGATCGAAAAGGTGGATAGCAAGGCCACGGGGGCGGCGCGGCAGCCTTTGCGAAGGGTGTTTGGCGTATTGTGCCCCGGGGCCTTGGGTGCCGATTTCCCGGTTTGTGGTTGCCGGATTTGGTGCTAAGTGCCTGTAGTCATTACTGCGGAGCTGTGGCCGAGAGGCTGAAGGCGGCGGTTTGCTAAACCGTTATACGGCTGAAAAACCGTATCGAGGGTTCGAATCCCTCCGGCTCCGCCAGTTTTTTTCGTTTAATTTCAATATATTAGTGCGTCTTGAGACGTTGGAATTCTGTGAATGTCGGTCGCCGCTATAGAATAGGCGCTGCAAAGTTTCGTCCACATTGGGGCCGATAGTGCGCTCGATGCATGGCTGTTTCGGAACGGCCATTGAAGGTGACGGTGTTCATGAACGGCGTGTTTAGACGGTTGGCCTTGCCGCTTCGCTTCGCCGCCAAGTGGGCGTTGCCGATTGTCGCCGCCGCAATCACGATACTGGCGCTGCTGAATCTTGATTTCTTCAATCGGCATCCTCCCGCCCGCGCCGCGCAAACCGTCGCACGAGAAGTTCACGTCGCGGCTTCTCGGCCCAAGATCGCGCAACGAAAAACCATCGCTGCTTCCGGCCCGTCCGACTTCGAGAAAGAGCAGCGAATGAGCTACAGCCAACTTACAAAGAGATGGGACCCCTTCGTTGTGGAAGCTTCACATCGCTTTGGCGTTCCGAAAACCTGGATTCGCGCGGTGATGCAACTCGAAAGCGGCGGGCGAACGACACTGGGAGGAAATGAGCCGATCACCTCCAGCGCCGGCGCCATGGGGCTCATGCAAATCATGCCTTCGACGTATGAAGACATGCGCCGGCAGCATAGACTTGGCTCCGACCCTTATGATCCACGCGACAATATCCTGGCAGGGGCGGCGTATCTGCGCTGGCTTCGCGAAAAATATCCGTATCCGACATTGTTCGCGGCCTACAACGACGGGCCGGGCAACCTCGAGGAGCGGCTGACGCGGGGCGGTTTGTTGCCCGCCGAGACGCGCAATTATGTCAGCGGCATCACGCTGACGCTTGGAACCGGCGACGCGATCATGCGTTGGAAAAAGGCGCGGTTCACGCTGCCGGACGGCTCGCCGGTTTGGATCGACGGCGCCGCCGGCGGTACGGTTCGCGCGGCCTTGCCGGACGAGTACATACCCGGCGTGCAGTCCGTCATCACCGTCGGACGCATGAAACAGGGCGTCCGCGAAAGCGTCGCCCAGGTCCGAGCCATCGTTCACGGACATCGCGGCAAGATCTGAATCCGGGAAATTGGACCGTCCGTCCGACTTTGATGCGTAACTGCAGCTGCCCCAGGGCCGGGTGAATTTCGAATCCTCGGAACGAAAACACTCCATGCTTCGCGTCTATTTTGCGCAAATCACGTTGACCCGACTGCACGTCGAGCACGTGTTCAAGCGCCGCCGCCGAACTTGCGAGTACCTCGCAATGAACGGCGCCGTGAACGGAGTGCAGGAGAAGCCGCGACCGTGGCGATAGCGCCGTTCAGACGCTGTCTGCCGGTGAACCTAAGCCGGGCGCCGCTCGTCGACGCGATTCAGGGCACCTCGGTACCGCTGTTACGGATCCCGGCCGCGTTGATATAGTGCCGAGACTGCGTCCTGAGGGCCTGGCGTGACAGCCGATCTCAAGTCCGATTTCCGATCGTTGGTCGAGGAACGTGCGCTTCACCTCGCGCGCGATCCGCGCCCGCGCGCAACCATCCGTGTCGGAGCGATCGGCCACCGCAAGATCGACGAAACCGCCCGCCGGACGATGACAGGCACGGTGCAGAAGGTTCTCAAGGCAATCCAGAGCGCCGCGGAGGGTGCGCTGCAGCAGCGGCCCACAAGCGAGCAATTCATTGGCGGCCTGGATCTCGTCGTCGTCTCGCCGTTGGCGGAGGGTGCCGACCGCCTGATCGCCCATGCAGGGCTCGCGCAAAACTATCAGTTAGGTGCCGTCCTGCCCTTTGCCGTCCCGGATTATGAGGCCACCTTCGATCTGGGCGACCGTGTTGAGGCGACCGCTGACTTCCGCGCGCTGCTGGCGGCGGCGGCGTTGCCCAAGGGTTACGGCGTACTCGTTCTCGACGGCGATACGACCGGCGGCCCGCCGCGCAATGCGGCCTTCCTGGATTGCGCCAAGGCCGTGTCGCGCTGGTCCGATATCATGATCGCCATTCTGGCAGAGGGCCGGGAGTCCTCGCAGACGGGTTGCAGCGTGCGGGATGCCGTGAACATGGGCGTACCCGTCGTCGTCATCGACCCGCAGCGGCCGGACGTCTTCACCTTGCGGACTATCGATGTGGACCGCGGTTCTTCCTCGGCCGATCCTGCCGGACGTCTGGCCGAATTCGTCGTGTCCATGCTGGCGCCGTCGGCCGCGCCGGTCCCCGCAGCGGGCAAGCGCTCGATCCGCCGGTCCCGGTTCGGCTTGAAGACTTATTGCAGCGAGCAGGTGGACATCCGTCCGAACTGGAAATGCGATTTCGAGTACAGCGGGCCTTATGAGGCGAAGGCGGTGGCCCCGACATTGGTGCGCCATTGCTCCAACCTCAATCGCTGGATCGAGAACCGGATCAGGCACGCGCCGACGGATCAACTTCCCGAACCCGAAGACCGTCGCTCCATTTGGAACCTTCCATTCGACCGAACGGCCGCCGCCCCATTCGTCGATCTCTTCCTGCGCTATCACCGGGCGGACGTCATCGCCAACGTCTATGCCGATCTACAGCGCAGCGTTCAGATCGTGGTTGCGTTTCTCGGCGTGGCAACCGTGACCTTTGCGGCAATCGCCACGCAGGTTGAGGGTTTCTCGTCGGTTATCTTCGCGGGCCTGGAATTGGTAACGCTTGTGCTTGCCCTCAGCCTGGTGTGGCTTTCGCACCGGCAGGCCTGGCACGACCGTTGGCTCGATTGCCGTCTGCTGGCGGAGATTCTCCGCTACTCGAAATTCCTGCTCTTGACCGGTGTTCCCTCGCCGTTCGCCGATCTGCGCGGTTCGTTCACCGCCCGGGTGGGCAAGCGGACCTGGACCCGGGACCATGCCGAGGACGTTCTGCGCGCCCACCGTTTGAGCGTGCCGGGGCGCGGTGCGCAAAGCGACGCCGGCGCGGCCCGTTCGATCGCAGAATATATCGCCGCCCAATGCATCGACGATCAGGCCCGCTATCACTTCAAGACCGGCCGCCTGCGGCTGAAATACGGCGATATCCTGAAGAAGACGGGGATCGTCGTTTCCGTCGTCACCGTCTGTCTGGTCGGCATCGTGTTCTTGCTGGAGGTCCTGCTCTTCGGCCGTCTTATCCCCGCCGAGCTGATTATCGAGCCGTGGCGAGGCGCCGGGGAAGTATTGGTCATCATTCTGCCGGCGCTGACGGCGGGGCTGCTGGCGATGCGCGCCTTCGGCGAACACGAGGTCATCGGCCTGCGCTCGCTGGCGATGATGGAGACCCTCGAAAAGGAAAGATCGCTTGCCGGGAATGCCGCCGGCATGACGGCCCTGGGCGACGCCATGCTGCGCATCGCACGACTTCTGCTGCGCGACGTCGACGGCTGGCGCGAACTGTTCTCGGGCAAGCATCTGGAGGCTTGATAGTCAGTCAGTCCCCCTTCAGCCACACGATCCGGTATCCCGCTCTGGCGACCATGTCGGGGAAGTGGCGCACGGAATTGCGGTCCTTGTCCTTCTCCTTCTCGGGGAGTTGCGCATAGGGGATCAGCAAGTGGTGGATATTCTTCGCGTCGTCGCGCGGCACGCCGTAGTGCCAGCCGTTTTTGATCCGCTGCTCCCTCCAGCCGTCGTGTTCCGCCTCGGAGAGCCGCTCCAGGTGATGTTCGAGATGGGCGTTGACGGCGGCATTGGACGGGGCGGACGAAGCGGTCTTCTTGTCCTTTATGCCCATCCCCGCAAGAGCGAGGATCTCCGGAATGCGACGGGCGGCGGCGCGGTTGTCCTCCTTGTCGATCGGGGCCAGCTCCGCATAGGGCTTGTCGAACTGCGGCTGCATCTTCCAGCCTTCTTTCGCAGCCAGCGCACGCCAGGTTTCGTGAATGCCTTCGGCGAGCGTGTCGATCACGTCCGACATCTTGAAGCCCTCGTTGCGGTTGAGGATGGCGATGAAATCCGCCGGGGTCACATGCATGGCCAGTTGCGCCGCAGCGGGCAGCGACGACCGGCGTATCGGCCCGCCGCTCGCGGGCTTAAGCGATGTCGTCAGCTTCTCGAGCGAGCGCGAGCCGTGCTTGTACTGCGGCACCAGCAGCAGCGCATCGAGCAGGTCGGAATCGAATTCCAGCCGTTCGTCCGGCCCGCAACCCAAAAGGCCGCGGATCAGCAAGGCGCGGCGCAGCGGATAGCAGACGTCGTCCGGATCGAGCCGCCGCTTCCCTTTCGGCCCCGGCTTCGTGCGCCGGTTCGGGCCGGCGACATCGTAATAGGCGTCGAGCCGGCTGAGAAAATCCGGTCCCTTGCGCAGCTTGAATCGATGCTGTGCTTCCTTCTCTGCGGGAGTGTCGGGAGGGCCGAACTCGCCGAACGAGGGGCTGGTGCCGCCGGCGAACACGAATACGCATTTGCCGATGGCGTGGTTCAACTGGCCTTCCTGGAAACGGCCGTCCTGCATCGGTGCCAGAAGATATTGCAGCCAGTGGTAGTTGCGGGAGTCGAACTCGTCCCAGAACGCCACCGGCGTGAGGCCAGAGAGAACGAGGTCGCGCACTTGATGGAAGGCACCCATCAGATCGTCCGGCCCGTCGAATTGCGAGAGGTTGAACTCCAGCCAGGCGTGCGGCCCGAACACTTCGCCCGCCAATTGCCTGACCCCGAAGGATTTGCCCGCACCCGGCGGCCCGAAGACACCGAGCGACAGCGGTTTCGTCGCGCGCTTCTGCTCGCGGTAATCGAGCATCAAACGCCTGAGATTGCGCAGCGTCTCGATTTCGCTCCGGTCGGCGGTGACGAGCTTGCCGAATCGGGCGTGGGGAAGCCGCATGAGGGCGGGAAGACCCTGCAGCACCACTTGCCGCGCCAGGCCCGCCAGCGAGGGCTTTGTCTTGGAGCCGAACGGATGTTGCGACGCCTCGACGATCATCCAGGTCTTGCCGCGAAGCACGGTCCCCTGCTTCGGCCAGGCAATGACGGCGCGCGCGAACGAAGTACCCGGTTTGAGGATCACCTCTGCCAAGTGCTTGACGGGGTATCCGGCCGGCAAATCCTTGCCGACGGGACCGTGGCCGTGTTCGTGCAGATCGCGCACTGAAGCCAGACCGGCTTCGATGGCGGGAAGAAGATCGAGCGGTCGCGCAGCCCCGCCCGAAACATGGCGCGCCAGCGCATAGGCGAGAGCGGCCGTTCCAGTTGCCGAACCGCCCATCACCCGGCCTTCGATGCGATCCGCCCATTCGCCTTCGGCGCCTGCGGCGTCGTAACAGAGCACGGCGCGCGGTTCGGAATCCTTGCTGCGGTCCACCCACAGCGCGCCGTCGGCACCGAAGCTCACGATCAGATGACGGCAACAGCCGAGACCGGCGAGCGCCGGATTGTGCGAGAGGCCGTCGCGCAGCTCCTCGATGGTGCGCTCCCAGCTGAGGCCGCGGCTCAGGCTGACGCATTCGTGGCGTAGCTCGTCGGCCGAGACCACGCACACCAGGCGGTCGGCGTAACGCTCGATCAGCGCGTGCCAGAGATCGCCCTGGGCGACGGGCCGCGACATCTTCAATAAAATCCAGTCGGGCGTCGTTTGCCTATTCTGCGGCAACAGCCAGCAATCCTTCTGCGGCTGGTTGCGGAACAGATACCCGGCATCGTCCAGCACCAGAATGCGCGGGGCCGGCAGGCGCGGCTCCGGCCGCATGGGATACTGGGGACAATGCGGCTCGGCACCGCCCTTCTCCGCCGAACGCGTATGTCCGTAGCCCATCAAGGCGTGCGCCCGCCAAACGAGGTCACCCTTGCCGCCCGTCGGCGGATAAGGCTGCCACACCGCGAAGCTGTGATGGCTGCACGGATCCTCGTCGAGCGCCGGCGGGGTGACGCCGAGGCGAACCTGCCAGGCCAGCTCGCTCAGTTCCTTGGCATGTTTCTTCTTGCAGGATTCAAGCGCTTCGGCTCTTTCCTTGGGAGGCTTCGTCTTGGCCTCCTTTTCTTTGGCAGCCAGCTCCTGGTCCGCCAATTCTTTTGCCCTCACAAACAGTTCTGCGAGCAGCCGGCTCACCAGATCGGCACCGCCGAGTTCCCGCCAGTCGCGCACGCCGCGCCTGTCCTCGACCGTCGGCGCCCGCCGCTCGCCTTCGTAGATGTGATGATCCACCACGACGTCGCCGGCGACGAGAAGGTTGAAGGGGGATTTTGGGGAGTTGTTCATTTGGAAGGTCCCGATCATTTCTTCGAAGCAATTGCTGCGAGTGCTGCGCGGAATATTTCAGCGTTTTTTTGCCATTGCAGATTGGTTGGGTCCATGGCCATAAGTTTCTCCGTTATGTCGAGCGCGCATCTGTAATGTTCGACCGCCTCAACAGCCAGATTCTGTTTACCCATCACTTCGCCGATCCGGCCATACGAAATTGACAAGTCGCGTTGCCAGTCCGCATTGCTGAGATCGGATCGCACCAGATGGTTGGCGATAGTGAGACTGTCGCGATAGTTCTTCAGCGCTTCTGGCAGGTTGCCTTGGCTGACCAGTATGTCGCCGATGCGTATCCACGAAACCGACAGATTCCTCTGCCAGTCCATATTGCCTGGATCGGATCGCGCCAGCCGCTCTCGGATGGCGAGGCTGTCGCGAAAAGCCTTGAGCGCTTCCGTCAGATTGCCCTGCTTGACCAGCACGTCGCCGAGCTTGATGTACGAAACCGACAGATCACGCTGCCAGCCGGCATTGCCAGGATCGGATTTCGCCAGCCGCTCTCGGATGGCGAGGCTGTCGCGAAAAGCCTTGAGCGCTTCCGGCAAGTTGCTTTGGTCGACCAGCACGTTACCGATCCGGTCATGCGAAACCGACAGATCGCGTTGCCAGCCGGCATTGCCAGAATCGGATCGCGCCAAGTGTTCTAAGATCGCGAGACTTTCGCGATATGCCTTGAGCGCTTCCGGCAGGTTGCCTTTGCCGGCCAGCACGTCACCGAGCTTGATGTACAAAACCGACAGATCACGTTGACAGCCGGCACTGCCGGGATCGGATCGCGCTAGGCGTTCTAAGATCGCGAAGCTATCGCGATAAGACTTGAGCGCTTCCGGCAGGTTGCCTTGGCTGAATAGCACGTTGCCAATCCGCTCATACGAAGTCGACAGCTGCCAGCCGGCATTACCAGGATCGGATCGTGCCAGGCGTTCTAAGATCGCGTGGCTGTCGCGAAAGGCCTTAATAGCTTCAGACAGGTTGCCTTGGCTGACCAGTATGTCGCCGATGCGTATCCACGAAACCGACAGATCACGCTGCCAGCCGGCATGGCCGGGGTCCGAGCGCGTCAGGCGTTCGGCAATAGCATTACCGTCGCGGTAGGCTTTCAACGCCTCGCTGAGATTGCCTTGGGCTTCGAGCACATCGCCGATCTTCAACCATGACACCGACAGATCGCGTTGCCAGCCGGCATTGTCGGGGTCCGAGATTGTCAACTGAGCAAGCACTTGTTGAGCAGACTTTGCAAGCTTGCCCAAAGTATCTTGCCGAGCTTGTGGTGTAATTTGATCGTAAAGATCAAACAAAACGCGAGTGGCTAACGCACGGCGAGCGTCATTGGTAAGATCCGGTGCTTCCAATAACGCTTCAATTCGAAGAAGTTCATTTATGGAGTTGTCTTCTTCGGCTGTCAGAACAAGTTCTGCAAGAATGCTCGTTGCCCCAGCCGCTTCTTCGGCGGTCAGCGACGCGCTCCCGTAGTAGTTAGCAGATCGTATCTGCCAATTATCCCCCTCCATTAAATGCCGCATGGTTTCGCTGATGTGCAGCGGGTCGTCGGTCGGGAGCGCGAGAAGATGATCGCCGAGGGCCGTGTGCAGCGCGGTTTCCGCGGCACCCGCGATCTCCGTAAGCCAAGCCTTGGCCGCGGCGCGCATCTGGGAATGGGCGAAGTCCCATTGGCCGCCGCGCTGGCGCATCTGGCCGCGAAAGGAGCGGCGCAGTTGGGCAAAGCGTAGCTCGTCCCAATCGCCGCAGCCGAGTTTCGGCAGCAACACGCGGAAGTCGCTTTCGCGCCAGCCGGACCGGCTTACTGCAACAAGACCCAGGAAGATTTGCGTCGTTTCCTTGCCGAACACTTTTGCGGCGCGGCTGAAAGTCTGTCTATAGAGACCGGGAACATCCGGCGGAAAGTCCCTGGCCATCTTGCACATATATGCGCGCAGCTTCTCATAGTCGTGGCCCGCATAGGTCTCGATGGCGTGCTTGAAATCGTCGGCGTCGAGCAGGTTCAATTCCTCGACCGCCAGCACCAGCCACAAGGGATTGCGCCAGCGCTCGCCGGCCCCGGAAATCAAGGAATCGAGAACCTCCGGTTCCAGCTCGCGGTGATAACGCGCAGAAATCGCCTCCGCGATCTTGCGCGCTTCGTCCGCTTCGAGCGGAGGCATGGGCCTGAGCGTCATGCCGAGGCGCTTGGCCAGGGCTTCGCCGGCGTCGCCCGGAATCGCGGTGGCGATGAACCTCGCATTGGGATGCCACAGCTTCGGCAGCCAGGTAACGAAGCGCCCGCGCGAGGTCGGCTCGAACTGGTCGAGGGCGTCCGCCAGCACGATCACCCGCTTCTTCAACGCCGCACGCCCCAGGAGCGAGGCAAACGCCGCCTCGATATCGTCGGCGCCGGCTTTGTCGCTCAGGCCGGTTGGAACCCCGAGGAACTCCGCCAGCTCGCCGATCCAGCGCCGCAGCATGGCTTCCACCGATGCCGCACGCGGGCTGATCCCCGCCGAATGCGCCAGCACCAGCGCGTTGATCTGTTTGAGACGCGCATAACGAGCCTGTCGTTCCTCGGATTTGCGAGCGGTGTCGTCCGTCTCGACACCCGCCAGCCCCTGGTACAGCGCGCCGAACAAGGCGCTCTTGCCCGAACCTGCTTCGCCGGTGATGCACAAGCCCCAAGGCGTGCCTTCCACGGCGGGCGAGGTGAGCAGCACCTCGATCTCCGCCAGCACGTCCTGCCGGCCGACGAAATCGCGCGCCCGGTCCTCGGCATAGTCCGCCAGTTCGGCGCGGTCGACATCCTCCACGCTCGGCTCGGCGAGCGCGGACGGCTCCGCCGCCATTTCCTCTTCGAGCGCCTGCTTGATCTTCGCCTCGACCTCGCGGCCGAAGTCCTCCAGGCCCGTCACGCCACCCGCTTTCCAGTCCCCGCCATACTCGAACCAGCGGTCGGGAAACTCCGTCCTGATGCGCGCCTTCAGTTTGTCCAGGCGCTCGCGCCGCGCGGCAGCCTGTTCGTCCTTGGCGTATTCTTCCGAATACGCGGCCGCCTTCTCGGGCGGCATTTCGCGATACGGCAGCGGTTTGCGCAGGAAGAACAGGCAACGCCGGCGCTGGTCCCTGTCGTGAAAGACGCCGAAGTCGATTTCCAGATCGGTGACGCTGCGATCGGCGATTTCCGCCGTGAAACCAGCCTCCGCCGCGGCTGCCGCGATGCGTTCCCTGGGCGGCACCCAGCCGTAACGGTCGCCGATCAGCGCGATCAAAAACGGCCGGCTGCGCTCGACCTCCGCAAGACAGACCTTGAGCACGTGCAGCTCGCGTTCTTCTTCTTTCACGGCGGCCGAAGCCACGCCCACCCGCAGGTCAATCCATTCCAGGTGCCGGCGCTTCTCGATCAGCCATTCTTCGAGGGAGGGGAACACATGCGAGCGCAGATAGTCGCGTTCCGCCTGCATGTCCTGGAACGTGCTGGTGACGAACACCGGCCGCGATTTCCAGACTGCCGTGCGCTCCATCCGCCCTCTCCCCGAGGGGACCGCAACCTACGCAACGAGTCCCGACCGCGGCACAGTGCCATCCCGGCTCCGGCGGCGGTAGGGCTCGCATTGTCTCGTTGGCACAGGCTGTTTGCGATCTTAGACTGGCTCGCACTCTCACCTTGTCTTTGTCGATAAGTTCGTATCGGGACCTATCGATCCGCTCCACAGAGAGAAACCATGCCGGTAGCCACCAGAACTTTCCGTGTCTTCATCAGCTCCACCTTCGAGGATCTCAAGGCGGAGCGCGACGCATTGCAGCGCGAGGTGTTCCCCAAGCTGCGCAAGCTGTGCGAGGCGCACGGCGCGCGGTTCCAGGCGATCGATTTGCGCTGGGGCGTGCGCGACGAAGCCGCGCTCGACCAGAGGACGATGGAAATCTGCCTGGCCGAAATCGAGCGCTGCCAGCGGACAGGCATCAAACCCAACTTCATCGTGCTGTTGGGCGAGCGATATGGCTGGCGGCCGCTGCCGGCGCGCATCGAAGCAAAGGAATTCGACGCCATCCTCGGACGGATACCAGACGCCGGGGAGAGGACGCTCGTCGAAAACTGGTATCGTCGCGACGAGAACGCCGTTCCGCCCGAATATCTTTTGAAACCCCGCTCCGGCGAATTTGTCGATCGCGACCGCTGGCAGAAGATTGAGGAGAAACTGGGCCGCTTTCTGCGCCGCGCTGCGCAGGCCGCCGGACTGCCGAGCGAGGCGCTGGTCCCCTACCTTGCATCGGCCACGCACCAGGAAATTCTCAAAGGGTTGGGTGCGACCAAGCAGGATCGCGAGCACGTCTTTGCCTTCTTCCGCAGCCGTAGCGAGACCCGCGAGGACCCCGAACTTCGCGATCTGAAGCAATATCTTCGCGATCAGCTGCGCGACAACGTCTTCGAATTCCAGGCCGGCGACATTGCGAAGCTCTGCAAGGATGCCGCCGCCGGCATGGAGCGGATCATCCTGAGTCAAGTATCCAGCTTCGAATCCCGCCCGGCACTCGAACTGGAGATTGAGGCGCACGACGCTTTCGCCCAAGACCGGGCCAGGCACTTCACGGGTCGCCAAGCGGTGTTGTCCGCCATCGCCGGGTACCTTCGCAGCGACGACCGCCGCCCGCTGGTGCTGTTTGGCGCTTCCGGCTCGGGCAAATCGGCGATCATGGCCAAAGCGTCCGTGCCGCTTGCCGGAGATCCCTCAGGCGCCATCACCCTTCGCCGTTTCATCGGAGCCACACCGGACTCCTCGCGCGGCCTCACGCTGCTGCATGGACTGTGCGAGGAACTGGCCGGCCGATACGGACGGCCTGCCGAAACGCCGATGGAGTTCAACCTCGTCGTCAATGCATTCAAAGAACGACTGGCATTTGCCACGGCGGAACGCCCGCTGCATGTCTTCGTCGACGCCCTCGATCAGCTCAGCGCACAGGACCCGGCGCACGCCTTGAACTGGCTCCCGGCCGAGTTGCCGCCGCATTGCTGCGTGATCGTCTCCACCATCGAGGTTTCCAACGAGCTGCGGCAAGCCCGTGCGGCGGAAGTCGGCGGCATGACGCCGGAGGACGCGGATGAAGCGCTGGCGGCGTGGCTTCGAGACGCACGGCGAACGCTGCGGCCGCAGCAGCAGCACAAGCTGCTCTCCACCTTCAGCCGCTGCCCGTTACCCTTGTATCTCAAGCTCGCCTTCGAAGAAGCGCGCTTGTGGCGATCCTTCGAGCGGCCCGAAGATTGCGTTCTCGGCGAGGGTCTGGCCGGCATCATCGACGTGCTGCTGGGCCGGCTCTCGGCGCAATCGAACCACGGTCCGGTTATGGTAAGCCGAAGCCTCTCCTATCTCGCGGCGGCGCGTTTCGGGCTCACCGAAGACGAAATCCTGAATATCCTGACGAACGACGACGAAGTGTGGGGGGATTTCGACCGCCGCAAGCTTCACGATCCGCAGGGGCGGCAGCTACCCGTCATCGTCTGGTCCCGTCTTTTCCTCGATCTCGAACCGTACCTGACGGAGCGCGCCGCACCCGGCGGGACTGTGGCGAGCTTTTACCACCGTCAATTCTCCGAACGCGTGGCGGCGCGGTTCTTGGCTGGAGATGAGTATCTGCTGTGCCACAGGAAACTCGCCGAACAGTTTGCGGGGCAGTCGAACTGGCTCGACGCGAACAAGAGCGTGCCCAATCTGCGCAGGCTTACCGAAATGGTGCGCCACCAAGTGGCGGCGGCCATGTACGACGAAGCGGAAGCGGCGCTCACCGATTTCGACTTCCTCTCGGCCAAGTGCCGCGGCGGGCTGGTGCTCGATTGCGAAGAGGATTACCGCGAAGCCATTGCCGCCCTGCCGGAAGCGCAGCCGGAATTGCAGGAAGAAGCCCGCCGCCAAGCGGAGGCGGCACGATGGACTAGGGAGATCATCGAATACTCGCGGCAATGGACCACCGGCGAAGGCCGTCCGCCTCTGCCGGCCATGATCCATTCGGTGCGACTGTGGACCGACGAAGAGATTGCGGTCGAGTGCAAGCGGATTACGGAAAACCCGACGCGTCTCGACCGGCTCAAAGCCTTCGCCCGTTTCGTTGAGCAGGAGCTTTATCCTCTGATCGAGTTCGGCGTACGGTCGGGTTTTGTCGCGCAGCAAGGCTTCAACAGCGCGCCAGCGGGACCGGTGCATGAAGCAGCAGAACGGGCGCTGGTATGCGTCACAGTTCCACTGCTGACGCGGGCCTGGAGTGCGTCGGATAGCTACAACCCGAAGCCAGCGCTGCTGAGAACGCTGGAAGGGGGCGCCGGACGTGTAAGTGTTACACCGGATGGCCAGTGCGCGGTCTCGGGCAGTGGGGATAGGGCGTTGCGGGTGTGGGATCTGACGACCGGGGCGTGCCTTCGTGCGCTGGAAGGGCACGCGTACAGCATCACGAGCTTAGACGTGACGCCGGACGGTCGGCAGGCAGCCTCTACCAGTGGCGGCAAAACGATTCGAGTATGGGATCTGACGACGGGTACGTGCCGGCGCGTTCTCAAAAAGGGCACGGAAAAATTCAACCACGTGAGCCTAACGCCGGACGGCCGGCAGGCGGTCTCCGCCAGCGATGGTATGAGGATACGAGTATGGGATTTGACAACGGGGGTTTGCCTACGCGTGCTTGAAGAGCGCACGTACAAATTCGAACACGTAAGCATAACGCCGGACGGCAAGCATGCGGTTTGCGCCGATTTGGACAGGACGGTGCGGGTTTGGGACCTGGAGACTGGAGCTTGCCAGCGTGTGCTGAACGGGCATACGGACAGAATCGAAAGCGTGAGTATTACGCCGGACTGCGCGCGCGCGGTTTCCGCCGGTTGGGACAAGACCGTGCGCGTGTGGGACCTGGAGGCGGGGGCATCACAAAAGGTGCTGGAAGGGCACAAAAAGTGGGTCGAAAGCGTCAGTATGACTCCGGACGGGCGGCGCGCAGTTTCGTCCGGCACTGATGACACCGTGCGGGCGTGGAACCTGGAGACCGGGGCGTGCCTGCGCATCCTAGAAGGGCATATGGATAAGGTTGAAAGCGTGAGTGTGACGCCCGACGGCCGACGCGCGGTCTCAACCGGTTGGGACGAGACCGTGCGGGTTTGGGATCTGGAGATGGGCGCGAGTCTGCAAGTCCTGCAAAAGCACAAGGATAAGGTCGCACGCGTATGTGTGACGCCGGACGGCCGACACGCGGTCTCGGGCAGTTGGGACAGCATGTTGCGGGTTTGGGATTTGGAGACGGGAACGTGTTTGCGGGTGTTGGAGGGACACTCGGATGCGGTTTACGACGTGAGTGTATCTCCCGATGGTCGGCGTGCGGTCTCGGCAAGCCAAGATAAGACGATACGAGTGTGGGACCTGGAGACGGGGACATGTATGCGCGTGCTGAGAGGGCATGCAGCTCAAGTCACTGGCGTTTGCATTACGCCAGATTGCCGGCGTGTGGTTTCAGCTAGCGGAGACTACACGGTGCAAATATGGAATCTGGAAACGGGGACAAGCCTGCGAGTGCTAGATGAGCATATGGAGTGGGTCTGGCGCGTGATGCCGGACGGCCGGCGCGCGGTCTCGGCCGGCTGGGACAATACGGTGCGAATATGGGATCTGGAGACAGAGACATGCCTGCGTGTGCTGGGAAGACACACGGGTAGGGTCGGAAGTGTGAGTATAACGCCGGACGGCCGGCACGCGGTTTCGGCCAGTTGGGACCGCACGGTGCGAATTTGGGATCTGGAGACAGAGACATGCCTGCGTGTACTGGAGGGTCATACGGACTGGGTCGAAAGCGCGAGCGCGACGCCGGACGGCAAATATGTGGTCTCGGCTAGTTGTGACAAAACTGTCCGGGTTTGGGACCTGGAGATAGGCGCCTGCGTGGCCATCGTACACCTTCCTTCGTGCACAGCCGTCGCGATTTCTCCGCAGCTTGACCGGGTGATTGTCGGCACGTCAGCCGGCGAAGTGCTCCGGTTCGACTTGCGCGGAATGACCATGGGCGGCGAAGGACCCGGCGCGGCCGGCAACGGGCCGAAAATTGGCTAGTCGATTAATTGAAGTCTTTCGCAACCGCGATCAGTGCCTTTGCGGCCCATCCAGGTAAGGCGTCGCCTAATCCAGCGGCACGGTCTCGCCCAACTGCAACTCCAGTTGCGAGACAAGTTCTTCAAGAAAGGCTATCGCGCCCAGACGCGAGGATGGGGCCTTCGGCCACGGCCGCGCCTTGAATGCCTCATCGAAGGTTTCGTCGAAGCGTTCGACCTGTATGCCGACCGTCGGCGCGTGCCGCGTGAAGATAGTCTGCCGGAAACCTCTGGAGAATTGTCCGGAAATCGACACGGCAGAGAACCAGTCGCCCACGATAGTCACGTTTTCACCCTGTCCGGGGCTGGAACCATCCGCCTCGTTCAGGCAGGGACCATGTGCTATCTCGACCTTGTCATCCGGCATGGAATGAAGGAACTCAAGCAGGCACTTCAGGCGAACGATGCGCGCCTTGGGGCCCCATTCTCTGTAGTCGAGTTCGGGATAGACGATCAGGCGGCAGCCCTTCGCGTGCGCATGACGCTCGAGTGCCCTGCGTTCCTCCCGCTGGAGCCTGGCGTGGAACACCCCTTTGCCCTTGCCGCCGTATCTGTCCCTGAAGACACGATTGGTGGGAGCGCGATCCGGGATGTGAAACGAGCTGAGTCCGCCGTTCTGCCGGACGGTTCCCTCATAGCCGATCTGCCGGATCTCGTCTGCATATGCGCGCATCATCTCTGCACGCTCTTCCGCCTCGTCGGCACAGCGATAGAGGGCCAGTTTGAAATCGTCTTGTCCGCTTAATGCGCCGCGGATGACGGAAGGCTGCAGCAAGTCGCGAATATCGGCATCCGCATTGTCGAGACAGATGGCGTGCAGTCCCTGCAGCATTCCCGGCGGCAGTTTGCCGACCGTGACCGGCAGCACGGGGACGTTCATCGCCATGGCATAGCCGATTTCCTGATGCACCCATCCCCGTCCGCTGGATGCTTCCGTGATGATCGGCAGAAAGACGTGGGCGTAGCTGATGAAGACCTTGATTTCTTCCAGAAACCCATGGCCATAGGAGAAATTCTTGTCCCATAGCGACATCATATCTTGCACTTCGAGGTGCGCGGCAATGCGCCCTGCAAGCGCCTTGTCGTCATGCGCGTAACTGATAAAGACCCGCAGGCTAGCCACCTCGACGTCCCTCCCCCCGCCACTATAGTCGACCGGCGACGGTCTTGCAGCACCCGTGTGCCAGGCACGACGTGCTCGGAAGAACTCGACGCGTCGGCGGTCGCGACAATGGATGCTCGGACACGCGCAGATCACGCCCGCGGAAGTGAACCTCTCACCGCCGTCCGCCCACTTCGTCGAGATGCTTGAGCAGATCGCGCGGGTCTTCGTAGACGCGCACCGCGCCGGAGCGTTCCAGCTCGTCCTGTCCGTAGCCGCCGGAGAGCAGGCCGACGCCCAACGCGCGGCAGCGGCGCGAGGCCAGCATGTCCCAGATCGAATCGCCCACCACGACGGCGTTCTCGATGGGCTCGCCCAGCCGCTCGGCCGCGGTGAGGAAGAGGTCGGGATCGGGCTTGGCATAGCGCACCTGATCGCGCGTCACGACCGGGATCTTGGACGGATCGACGCCCAGCACCTCGAGGTTGGGGGCCGCGCCTTCCATGCGTCCGCTGGTGGCGATCGCCCAGGGGATATTTTGCGCGGTCAGGGAATCGAGAAGCTCCCGGGCGCCCGGCAACGGCTTCACGTGGACCACGTAACGCCTGTAGGCCTCGTAATGGCGTTGGCGCAGCCTTTCGAGGAGTTCCGGCGTGATCTCGATGCCCGTTTCGCGCAGGAGCTGGTCGGTGAACAGTCCGCCGCTCATGCCGATCTTGCGGTGAATCCGCCACACCGACAGGTCTAAACCCTCGGAATCCAGGGCCTCCATCCAGGCCAGAACGTGCTGGTAGACGCTGTCCACCAGCGTGCCGTCGAGATCGAACAGGAAGACCGTCCGTATAGGCATGTGACACCTCTCAGGGAGCCCAGACTGTGCTTACGGCGCCACGGGGTCGCCCGCAAGGCGCCTGATGCGGGGATTTCCTTCGCACTGCGGCAAAATCGACAATGGATTGGCCGACCCGCTCAGACTGCGATAAAATCAAGGAATATCGGGGGCGACAGCGCTAGACACGAGAACGACTGCGCTGAGCATACTTCGAGGGAGGTTTTCCATGCGGTATTCGTGGTTGCGCAACTCCATTCCGGTTCTGGCAGCGGCATTCATCCTGGCGGCGCCGGCGGCGCATGCCGGGCCTGCGGCCTACGAACAGGCGACCGATATCGAATTGGCTGCCATGGACCTTCAGCAGAAGGGCGATCTGGAGGGTGCGCTCGCGAAGTACCGCCAGGCCGTGCAGGTTTGGCCCAATTCCAAGGCCTTCAAGGAGAACCTTGCCGACTGCCTGAATGCCGTAGGCGCGGCCAAATATCAGGCGAAAGATTATGCAGGGGCCGTCGCCGATTTCCAGGAAGCACTTACCCTGGTCCCGAACTTCCAGCGCGCCAAGACCAATCTTGGAATCGCCCAGTGCGAGCAGCTCAATACCCAAGGCATGGTGCTGTACAAGAACGGCGATTTCGCGGGTGCCGTCAACATGTTCACCCAAGCACACGCCGCCGATCCGACCAACAATAGTGCGACCGTCAACCTCGACGCCGCCGAGGCCGAGATTATGATGCGGAACAACGATCCGGCGGGTGCAGTGGCGAAGCTTTCGGAAGCGGTCACGCTCAATCCGACCAGCGCCTACCTCAAGGACAAGCTGGCCGCGGCTCAGACAGCCCTGGCCGCCGCCGAGGCGAAGGCGAAAGAAGAGGCCGCTAAACAAGGGCACTGAACGGATTCGGCCTTACGCCTCCGGTACAGCATTCGCACAGCGAAAGTGACGACATGGAAAAAGTGTGACCGCAAAGCGGCCTTCACCAATCCGTAGACTCGAGCAGATACCAACGGCCATCGGGACCGCGAACCATGCGCGGAGACGGTTCCCGGCGATTGACCCAATAGGCGCCTGGCTTATAGGCATTCGGCACGTTGTCGCCTGGGCCGGCCCGCTCCTCGTCCGCGGCGGAACCGTAGCTTTCGTCATAACCGTCGTCATAGCTGTCGTCGTGGCGGTCGTAGGCACGCGAACGCTGCGGCGTTGCGTGAGCGTAACGCGGCGCAGCCATATCGGCATCGCGATCCGCCTGATGTCGTTTTTCGTCGGGCGGGGCGCCGGGTTTGCCGTGCGGCGCGGCGGCGAGCCGGGTTACGAGCGAAGCCGTGGCAGAAACCGGACGCGGGGCCGGCTCCGAAACGGCGACGGAAGCGGTGTGCATGCCGGCCGGCAACGTCTCGCGTTTCGCCGGGTAGGCGGGCACGGCCGGCAAAGCGGAATGCGGTGCGGCGTTCGAAGTCAAAGCAACTCGCAGCGTGCGCGCGGGCGCAGCTCTTTCAACAACGCGCGGAGACGGCGGCAAGGCGCGAACCGGACGCGGCACCGGTATTGGCACAATGACGGAAGAACCGCTCGACGAAGCAAGATGCGGCAGCGCCGCGTTCGAAGCCAGCGTGGTTTGTGGCGCGCGTGCGGCGCAGCTCTCGTACCCTGTCTTGATGAAAGAGGGACGCTCCAATGCCAGTTCCGCCTGCGCTCCTTTGCGTTTGAGCGCGACGTTGAATGCGATCATGGAGCTGCGGCAGAATCGCGGATCGTGCAAACTGCGTTGCGCGAGGATATCCGCAAGCCTCGACTTATAGGCGTTGTAGCCGTTCTCGCCGCTTTGGACGCCCTGCCGCAGGAAGAATTGTTTCAGCGCGCGGTCCGTTTTCAGCAGCTCGTCATGAAACGTGGTTACGAAAAGCTTGTAGTCTGCCGTGTAATGGCAAGTCAGCGCCGCAACCATCAATTGCTGTTGCAGCGCCGCGGCCTGCAGGATTCTCAGCGTTTCCGGCCGGACGCAGGTCGGTGCCGCCCCGGCGCCGCCGATAAATGGGCAGACGGCAAGGATCGCAAGCAGAAGCCGGCTTAGCGCGGAACCCCTCATTTCGTTCTCATATTGAGACCAGCCAAGGGAAATTGTTACGCCGCCGCAAATGAACCGCGCCTGAATGGTTATGTTGAATAATCTCTTGCACTCCGCCGTTCGCGGAACCTCGTCCGCACCAACAGCGCGGATGCCCTACGGAGGATGATCGCTAGAGCTTGTATGCCTTCTTCGGCAGATGGTAGGCGAGAGCCGCCGCGACCTCGGCTGCTTCGGCTTCGTCGAGGCGGTGCGTCGCCACCAGCTCGGCCAGATAGACGCAATCCATGCGCCGCGCCACGTCGTGCCGCGCCGGGATCGAGAGGAAAGCGCGCGTGTCGTCGTTGAAGCCCGCCGTGTTGTAGAAGCCGGCCGTCTCAGTGCAGTTGCGGCGGAAGCGCATCATGCCTTCCGGCGAGTCGTGGAACCACCAGGGCGGACCGAGCCTAAGGCACGGATAATGCCCGGCCAGGGGCGCCAACTCGCGCGCGTAGTTCGACTCGTCCAGGGTAAAGAGAATGATGCTGAGATCGGCGCGGTTGCCGAGCTTGTCGAGCAGCGGCTTCAAACCGTCCACGTAACTCACGCGCATCGGGATGTCGGCGCCGCGGTCCGCTCCATAGCCCGCATAAAGCTGCGGATTGTGGTTGCGGAAGGCGCCTGGATGAATCTGCATCGTCATGCCGTCATCGCAGGACATCAGCGCCATTTCCGTCAGCATCTGGCCACGGAATAGTTCCGCCTCGGCAGGCGAGAGAGTGCCCTTCAAAGCGCCGTCGAGCAGCTTCTGGCATTCGGCGGGGGCAAAATCGCAGGTGATGGGCGTCGGGTGGCCGTGGTCGGTGGCCGTGGCCCGTCCGACCTTGCGGAAATAGCTTCGCCTGTCCTGCAGCGCCTTCAGATAGCCCTTCCAGGTCGCGACGTTCTCTTTCGTGATTTCGGCCAGCCGGGCCATGTTGGCGGCAAAGCCGTCGATCTCGTGATTGACGACCCCGTCGGGCCGGAAGGTGGTGATGACCCGCCCGTCCCATTCCTTCTGGATTTTCTGGTGATGCAGCAGCGGATCGGTTGCGGCTTCGGTAGTGGCCAGAACCTCGATGTTGAAGCGCTTGAAAAGAGCACGCGGACGGAACTCCGGCTTTTTCAGCGCCTCGCCGATGAGGTCGTAATAGTGGTCGGCCGTGGCCGCTTCGAGCCGCACGTCGATGCCGAACACCGTCGAGAAGGCGTGATCGAGCCAGGTGCGCGAGGGCGTGCCGCGGAACAGGTAATAGTTCTCGGCAAACAGCTTCCAGGCGGTGCGGCGGTCAGTTTCGGCATTGCCGCCTTCGCTTGCAGCTTCGGCGCGCTGAGTGAGCTCAACTTGCCGCGGCGAAGCCAAAGGCGTAGCCGGGCCGCCCTTCGGGGCCATTCCCATGCGCTCGAAACCGATGCCCTGGCTGTAGAGCATGCGCAGCACGTAGTGGTCCGGCCACAGGAACAAGCTGGTGGCATCCTCGAAGGGCGCATCGTTCGCGAACCAGGCCGGATCGGTATGGCCGTGCGGGCTGACGATCGGCAGCTTCTCGACCTTGGCGAACAACCGGCGGGCGATGTTAGCGGTATCTTTGTCGGCCGGAAAAAAGCGATCGGGGTTGAGACGAAGCGGGCTGGGCATGAGAAAACCCTTCTGACAGGAGATCGGAAAACCTATCGAATCCGTTGTGCGAATGTCCATCGGTAAGAACTTCTTGGGGGCGGAACGGCTCGGGCTTCGTGCGCGTCTTGCTCTCGCGCACCCGGATCGCGCGCTACGACTGCGTCGAAGACCGGAGTTGCATCGGCTAACGGAAGGCTCCCTCGCCGACGAAAAACGCCTGTTATGTCGTCTTGTACCGCCCCGAGAATATGGCTGGATTTGGCAAACCGGCGCAGTTTTATTACGAGAGCCTGGACCTCCTGGAATCGCCCTACCCCTTCAGCAATCCTAGGTTATGAATAAAATGGGGGAGCGTTGCCGATCCAACACGGTTTCCCCGCCGCCTAAGAGACGAGCGGCAGCCGGGCTACAAAACGGCAAAATATATCCTGCGCATTGAGCTTGTGCCCGATTTTGGGCAAATCGCGGCGGCAAAGGCGGTTACTGGGAGGATCGGGCAGCAACCGGCGGGCCGGAATCTTGACTTTTTGCCTCTTGTCCCGGGGCATATGAAACACGATATTCACCCGTATGCTGAATCGTGTCTGATCGATTCATGGCCTGGAGCGGTATGGGTATGCGGCAGCATTTTCTCGGCTTGATGCTATTGGCCGTTTTGGCGGCGGGTTGCACCACGAGCAAGTATCCTGAGGCTTTGGCCCAGAACGATCCCTATGAAGCGACCAACCGCAAGATCTTCGACATCAACATAAAGATCGACAAGGCCGTCGCCAAGCCGGTGGCCAAGTTCTACAACCACGCGGTGCCGCAATTCGCCCGCAACGGCGTGCACAATTTCCTGACGAACCTCAACAAACCCGTCACCTTCGGCAACGACGTGCTGCAAGGCAAACCCAGGCGCGCCGGCGAGACACTCGAGCGCATCGCGGTGAACACCACCCTGGGCGTGGCCGGCTTCGTCGACGTCGCCAGCATGATCGGCATTCCCGACCACAGTGAGGATTTCGGCCAGACGCTCGGCGTCTGGGGCGCCGGCGAAGGGCCTTATCTGATGCTGCCGCTCATGGGTCCCGATCCGCCGCGCGACCTCGCCGGAGACGTGGGCGACATCTTCTTGGACCCGCTCACCTACATAAAATTCCACGGGTCCGACACGTGGTACGCGGTGCGTTCGGGCGTCAGCGTGCTCGATATGCGGGCACGCAATGTCGACAATATGGATCAGATCGAGCGCACCTCGATCGACTTCTACGCCACCACGCGCAGCCTCTACCGCCAGTACCGCAATTCGGAAATCCGCGACGGCGCGCCCGATCCCAACGAGATGGACTCGCCGGATCTCGACACGCCGAATCCCTGAGCTTCACTCCGCGGCGTCCGGCAGCGGGTCTCCCAACAGCCGCGAATAGAAGCGGTTCCAGCGGCGCCCCGTCCACAGCCGGAAGCGGTCGAGATAAAGATAGATCACCGGCGTCGTGTAGAGCGTCAGAAGCTGGCTGACAATCAGCCCGCCCACGATCGAGATGCCGAGCGGCTGGCGCAACTCCGAGCCCGTGCCGAAGCCGATGGCGAGCGGCAGCGCACCCAGGATCGCGGCAAACGTCGTCATCATGATGGGCCGGAAGCGCAGCTGGCAGGCCTCGTAGATCGCTTCGCGCGCGGTGAGCCCGCGCGTGCGTTCCGCGTCGAGGGCAAAGTCGATCATCANNGATGCCGATGAGCAGGATCACGCCGATGAAGGCGATGAGGCTGAACTCGGTGTCCGTCATCAGAAGCGCGATGGAAGCGCCCACGCCCGCCGACGGCAGGGTGGAGATGATGGTCAGCGGGTGCACCAGGCTTTCGTACAGAATCCCGAGCACAATGTAGACGGCGATGATGGCGGCGAGGATCAGGATGGGCTCGTTCTCCAGGGACTGGGTGAACAGCCTGGCGTTGCCCGCGAACTCGCCGTGCACGCTGACGGGCACATGCAGTTCCGCCATCGTGCGGTTGATGGCGTTCACCGCGTCGCCAAGCTTCTTTCCCGGCGCCAGATTGAACGAGAAGGTAGTGGCGGCAAACGGACCCTGGTGGTTGATCGACAAAGGCATAGTGCCCGGACCGAAACTGCTGAAGGCAGCCAGCGGCACCATTTTCTCGACCCGCGTCGAGACCGAGGCGCCCGTGGACGCGTTGCCGCGCGCCGTGTTGGTGAGCGCGTTCATCTGCTGATTGCGCACGGCGTCGTTGGCGACATCGGCGGCGGTTGTGCCCGCGGAGCTCGTAACGGTGCCTGCGACCGCCCCCGTCGCCTGCGTACCCGACACCGCCCCGCCGGAGGTCGAGACGTAGATGTCTTTCAGCGTCTCCGGGCTCTGCCAGAACTCCGGCGCCACGCCCATCACCACATGGTACTGGTTGAGGTCTTCGTAGATGGTGGACACTTGGCGCTGGCCGAAGGCGNNGGCGTCGTAGAGCGTATTGTCAATCTGAGATGTGGTGACGCCGAGGCGCGCGGCGGTTTCCCGGTCGATGGAAAGCTGCACCTCGAGGCCCGCATCCTCCCGGTCGGAATTGACGTCTTCGAGTTCCGGCACGTTCTGCAGCGCATCCGTGATCTTGGGCACCCATTGATCGAGATCGGCGAGCGTGTCGCCCAGCATGGTGTACTGGTAGGCGGAATCGCTCTGCCGCCCGCCCGAGCGGAAGTTTCCGGCACCCCTCAGATTGATGCGGGCACCCGCCACGCCGCCCAGCTTGCCGCGCAGCCTCTCGCTGACCTGATCCGTCGACAGCCCATGACGGGCGCCGAGCTGCTTCAACTGGATGAAGACGTTTGCCGAATTGACGCCGCCGCCGCGCGGTCCGCCGCCGCCCCCGCCCATTGAACCGGACACATTCTCGACGGCGGGGTCCTTACGGATGATGTCGACGAACTGGACGAACTTTTTCTGCATGAGCTGGAAGGAGATGCTCTGGTCGCCGCGGATGCTGGCCTGGATCTGGCCGGTGTCCTCGGACGGCAGGAAACCCGTCTTAACCTGCGTGTATAAAAATATGTTCAGACCGATCGGCAGGAAAAAGAGGAAGAGGACGGTAAGAAGCGGGTGTGCAAGGACCGCCTTCAGCGACGCCGCGTAGTTCCGCTTGCCCCATTCGAAAGTTCGCTCCGCCCCTCGCAGGAGCCAACCTTGGCGGCTACCGTCGTGGTGCAGATCGAGATGGCCGCACAGCATTGCGGTGGTGGTGAGCGAAATGACGAGGGAGATCAAGATCGCCGCGGCGAGCGTGACGGCGAACTCCTGAAAGAAGCGTCCGACGACGCCGCCCATCAGAAGAATCGGCAGGAACACGGCGATGAGCGACAGGCTCATCGACAACACCGTAAAGCCGACCTCGCGCGTGCCGGTGAGCGCCGCCTCAAGCCGCGGCATGCCTTGCTCGATGTGGCGCGTCACATTCTCCAACACCACGATGGCGTCGTCCACCACNNTCCACCACGAAGCCCGTGGCCACCGTCAGCGCCATCAGCGAGAGGTTGTCCAGCGTGAAGCCGGCCAGATACATGACTCCGAAGGTGCCGATCAGCGACAAGGGCACGGCAACGCTCGGGATGATCGTAGCGCGCGCGCTGCGCAAGAAGAGAAACACCACGAACATCACCAGACCGACGGCGATCAACATGGTAATCTGTACGTCTCTGACTGAAGCGCGGATCGAAGTGGTGCTGTCGTTGACGATTGCCACCTGCACGGAGGGAGGTAGCGCGGACTGAAGCAGCGGCAACGACTGCTTCACGTTGTCGACGGTTTCGATGATGTTGGCGCCGGGCTGGCGGAACAGCATGACGAGGATGGCCGGCTTGCCGTTCGCCACGCCGAGGTTGCGTACGTCCTCGACGCCGTCGCTGATCTCGGCCACGTCGTCGAGCCGCACCGCCGCCCCGTTGCGGTAAGCAACGACAAGGGTGCGGAAATCGGCCGAGGTATGCGCCTGGTCGTTGACATAGATTTGGAAGCGGCGGGAGCCCTCCTCGATCGCCCCTTTGGGCGCGTTGGCGTTGGCGGCGCTGACCGCCGCGCGCACGTCTTCGAGGCCGATGCCGTATTTGAACAGCGCCCGAGGGTTGAGATCGATGCGCACCGCCGGCAAAGAGCTGCCGCTGACCTGCACCTGCCCGATGCCCGAAACCTGACTCAGCTTCTGCTGAAGGATAGTGGAGGCAGCATCGTAGATCTGGCCCGGCGTCAACGTGTCGGAGGTCAGCGCCAAAATGAGGATCGGCTGGTCCGCCGGATTGATCTTACGGTAGGTGGGGTTGGAGCGCAGCGAGGCGGGAAGATCGACGCGCGCCGCCACGATGGCGGCCTGTACGTCCCGGGCGGCGCCGTCGATGTCGCGCTCGAGGTCGAATTGCAGGACGATACGCGTCGAGCCCACCGAACTCGACGAGGTCATCTCGTTGACGCCCGCGATGGCACCGAGATGGCGCTCCAGAGGCGTCGCCACGCTGGTGGACATGGTCTCGGGGCTGGCGCCCGGCATCGACGCCGAGACGAAGACCACCGGCATGTCGACATTGGGCAGCGGCGCCACCGGCAAGAGAAAATAGGCGACCATGCCCCCCAGCGCCAAGCCCAGCGTCAGGAGCGTCGTCGCCACCGGCCGTTCGATGAAGAGGCGCGAAAAGTTCATGGCAAGGCCGCTGCCGGCAAAGCGTCCCGGCGCCGTATCAGCTTGTCGAACCAGATGTAGATGACCGGCGTCGTGAACAGGGTCAGAAGCTGGCTGACCAGGAGACCGCCCACGATCGCCAGGCCCAGAGGATGGCGCAATTCGGAGCCGGTGCCGCTGCCCAGCATCAGGGGAAGGGCGCTGAATATCGCCGCCACGGTGGTCATCATGATGGGCCTGAAGCGCAGCAGCGCCGCCTGATAGATGGCATCGCGCGGCGACTTGCCCTGATGGCGTTCGGCTTCCAGTGCGAAGTCGATCATCATGATGGCNNCTTCTTGACGATGCCGATGAGCAAGATGATGCCGATGATCGAGACGATGTTGAGGTCTTTGCCGGTCAGCATCAGCGCCAAGAGCGCGCCGATCCCCGCCGACGGCAGGGTGGAGAGGATCGTCACCGGGTGGATGAAGCTCTCATACAGCACGCCGAGCACGATGTAGACCGTGACGATGGCGGCGAGAATCAGGAGCAACTCGTTGCCGAGCGTGGACTGGAAGGCGAGCGCCGAGCCCTGGAAGGTGGTGTTGATGCTGGTGGGAAGTTGCGCCTCGGTCTCGGCGGCGCGCACCGCATCCACCGCTTCGCCGAGCGAATGGCCGGAGGCCACGTCGAACGACACCATCGCGGCGGGGAACTGGCCCAAGTGGTCGTTTTCGAGCGGCATGGGCGTCGTTTCGATGCGCGCCAGCGCCGCCAGCGGCACCTGCCCGCCGTCCGCCGAAGGCAGATAGATGTCCCCGAGCGACGCGACCGATTTCTGTTCCTGCTCCCCGGCTTCCAGGATCACCCGATACTGGTTCGCTTCGGTGAAGATGGTCGAGATGATGCGCTGGCCGTAGGCGTCGTAGAGCGCGTTGTCGATGGTCGCCGCACTGATGCCGAAGCGCGCCGCCGTGTCGCGGTCGACTGTGACGGTGGCGGCAAGACCCTTGTCGAGGAAATTGGTCGAGACGTTGGTCAGTTCCGGCTGTTGCATAAGCCGGTCAATGAAGCGCGGCACCCATTGTTCCAGAACGGCGGTGCTCGCGTCCTCGAGCACGAATTGGTACTGGGCGCGGCTGACCGTCGAATCGATCGTCAGATCCTGCACCGGCTGCATAAAGAGCAAAATCCCCGGAACACTCTGCGAAGTGGCGGCGAGCCTGTTCAGGATTTCCTCGAAATCGCCGCTGCGCTCGCTCTTTGGTTTGAGGTTGATGAGGAAGCGGCCGCTGTTGAGCGTCGCGTTGGTGCCGTCCACGCCGATGTAGGAGGAGAGACTCTCCACGTCCGGATCGCGCAGCAGCGCGCCCGCCAGCGCTTCCTGGCGCTTCGACATTTCGGAGAAGGAGACCGTGGGACCGGCCTGGGTGATGCCCTGCACCAGGCCGGTGTCCTGGACGGGGAAGAAGCCCTTCGAGATCATCACGTACAGCAGGACCGTAACGACGAGGGTGCCGACGGCCACCCTGAGCGTCAGGGGCTGGTGGTCGAGCACCCAGATCAGCGCCCGGTCGTATTCGGCGACGAGACGGTTGTAGGTGTCCTCCGCCTTGCGCGCGATGAGGCTCTGCTTGCGTGCTTCGGAACGGTGGCGCAGCAGCTTGGCGCACAACATCGGCACCAGAGTGAGCGAGACGACCGCCGAGATCAGGATGGTGATGGCCAGCGTCACCGCGAACTCGCGGAACAGGCGGCCCACCACTTCCTGCATGAAGAGCAGCGGGATCAGCACGGCGATCAGCGANNATGTTCTCGATCATCACGATGGCATCGTCGACCACGAAGCCGGCGGCGATGGTCAGCGCCATGAGCGACAAATTGTTCAACGAATAGCCGAGCAGATACATCGCCGCGAAGCTGCCGACGATCGACAGCGGCACCGACAAGGAGGGAATGAAGGTCGCCGAGGCGTTGCGCAGGAAGAGGAAAATCACCAGCACGACCAGCACGACGGCCAGCGCCAGCTCGAACTGCACGTCGGAGACCGAGGCGCGGATGGTGTTGGTGCGGTCGGTCACCACGTCGACCTCGACGGACCCGGGCAGGCTCGCCTTGATGTCCGTGAGGATCGCCTTGACCGAATCCGCCACGCCGATGACGTTGGCTCCCGGCTGGCGCTGGACGTTGAGGATGACGGCCGGAGTCGTATTCATCCAGCTCGCCAGCTTGATGTTCTCGGCACTCTGCTCGACCGTGGCGACGTCCGAGAGATAGACCGGCGCGCCGTTCTTGTAGGCCACCACGATGTGCTTGTACTCGTCGGGGTCCTTGATCTGGTCGTTGGCGTTGATGGTGTAGGAGCGCGAGGCCCCATCGAAGCTGCCCTTGGGCGCGTTCGAGTTGGCATTGGCGATGGTGGTGCGCAGGTCGTCGATATTGAGTCCGTAGGAGGCCAGCGCCTGCATGTTGGCGCGCACGCGAATCGCCGGGCGCTGGCCGCCGTTGATGTTGACCACGCCGACGCCGGGAAGCTGCTGGATCTTCTGCGCGATGCGCGTCTCGGCGAGGTTCTCCAGCTCGGTGATCGGCATGGTCTTGGAGCGGATCGCCAGCGTCAGGATCGGCGCGTCCGCCGGATTGACCTTGCGATAGATCGGCGGGGCGGGAAGATTCTGCGGCAGCAGATTGCCGCCCGCATTGATCGCGGCCTGCACCTCCTGCTCGGCGACATCGAGGCTGAGGCTCAAGTCGAATTGCAGGGTGATGACCGAGGCCCCGCCCGAACTTACCGACGACATCTGCTTGAGGCCCGGCATCTGCCCGAACTGCCGCTCCAGCGGGGCGGTCACCGAAGTGGTCATCACGTCGGGACTGGCGCCGGGAAGGAAGGTCTGCACCTGGATGGTCGGGTAATCGACCTGGGGCAACGACGACAGGGGCAGGAATTTGTAGCCCAGGATGCCCAGCATCATGATTGCCGCCATCAGCAGCGACGTCGCCACCGGGCGCTTGATGAACGGTGCACAAGGGTTCATCGGGGTCGGCCTTGCGCTCTAAGGCGGCCCGGGCGGCCGGCCGCCGCCGAATCCGCCGCACGGCTCGCCGCCCTTCTGGTCCGGGCGCTTCATCAACTCGTCGCGACGGGAGGTGAGCCAGGCCCTGCGATCCTCGCGGCTCAAGGCGCAGACCTGATCGTGCTCTGCGGGCGTCAGCTTGCGGAACAGAGCGAACGAGCCGCCGCGGCGGCCGGAACGCGCGGTTGCCGGAGGCGCCGTCGCGTTCTCCGCCGGTGCGACCTTGGCCACCTTCTGACCGCTCGGGATGGTCACCTCGGAGCCGTCGTGCAGCCGGTCGGCGCCGTCGGTCACCACGGTCTCGCCGGCATTGAGGCCCTTGGTAATGGCGATGCGGTCGTCCTGCTGCTTCCCGGTCGTCACCGTGCGCATCGCCACGGTATGATCCGGTTTGACCACGAACACGAAGGTGCCTTCGGCGCCGCGCTGGATCGCGGCGGCCGGAACCACCACTTGCCTTCGCAGGGTGGAGACCAGGAGGCGCACGTTGACGAACTGGTTGGGGAACAGCTCGCCGCCCGCATTGTCGAACAGCGCGCGCAGCTTGACCGTGCCCGTCGTCGTATCGATCTGGGTATCGACGGCACTGAGATGTCCGGTCGCGATCTTCGCGGTCTGGCTGCGGTCGTAGGCTTCGACCGTCAGCGTGTCGCCGGTATTCAGGCGCGAAATGATCTCGCCGACGTTGTCCTCGGGCACCGTGAACAACACGGAGATCGGCTCGAGCCGCGTGACGACCACGATGCCGCTCGTCTGTCCGGCGCTGACCAAGTTGCCGACATCGACCTGGCGGATGCCGACGCGCCCCGCCACCGGCGAGACGACGCGCGTGTATCCGAGATTGATCGCCGCCGCATCGACATTGCCGCGGTCCGCCATCACCGCGCCTTCGTTCTGTTTGACGAGGGCGGCCTGGGTGTCGAGCGCCTGCTGGGAAGTTGCCTTCGCCGCGTAGAGGGCCTGCTGGCGCTTGAGATCGAGCCGGGTATTGGCAAGAGCGGCGTTGTCGCGCGCCAGTTGCCCCTGTGCCTGATCGAGGGCCGCGCGATAGCTGCGCGGGTCGATTTCGGCGAGAAGATCGCCGGCCTGGACCATCTGACCTTCCTGGATGGCAAAGCGGAGAATCTGCCCGCTCACCTGGGGCCGGATCGTGACGGTGGCGAGCGGAGTCACCGTGCCGAGCTCGTTGAGCGTCACGGCGATGTCGCCATTCGCGGCGGTAGCGACGCCCACAGGCTGCGGCCCGCCCATCCCGGAGCGGCCTGCCTGCGACGTGTCGCTGCCGGGAAGGATCGCCCAGATGAACAGCACCAGGAGGATGAGGCCTAAGGCAATCCAGAGCGTCTTTTCACCGCCCGGCAGATGGCGCGAGCACCAGCCGCGGATGCCGGTCAGCGCGCCTGCCGCCTTTTTCAGATAGGGACCGGCACGTTCGCCGGCGGAATCGAAACGCCGACGGGCTTCATCGAAATTGCGCCGGGCCTGCTCTGCAGCAGTCTGGAAACGACTGGTTTCTTCGCTGTTCATTCGGATATCCGATTCCGGCGCGCAGCCGCGCCCGGCTTCCCGAGGGCAATGACGTTCCTCGGGCTTCCATAAGCGGAATACCAAAGCACCTTAGGAGAAGTATGTCCGAATTGTCGCGAAAAGAGTGGGCGCGCCGAACAAATCTGCGCGCCCACTCACAACTTGGACTCGAACGAAACCGGAACTCCGCCAGAACTACTGCTGCGGCGCCGGTTCCTGAGGCGTGTTTTCCGCAGGCGGAGCGACGGCCTTTTGCCTCGTCAGATCGACCAGCGCCCTGTGCGCGTCGTTAAATCCCGTCAGCGAAAACATAAAATCGTATTTTTTGCCGTCCATGAAGACGACCTGCGCGCGCGCCTGGGTCGCCCTCCCGAGCGAGTTGACGGCGTTGTTGTCGATCGCCGCTTCCACATAGCAGCCATTACCGTCGCAACGGCGGAACTTCAGCGTGCCTGACTTGTAGGTATCCGAATTGATCACCAGGCCATTCTGCAGGGCGACGCCGAGCGGAACCGCGATCTGAATGATGTGCTCGTTGCGCGACGGAATAAATGCCAGCAGAACACCGAGAATGCGCTGGTTGGTCTTTTTGGCAATCCTGATCTCGATCATCTCGCAAGGCGAAGGGGACGCGATCGGATAGCAGCGTACCGTCCAATCACCGAACCCTTTGACGTCGCTGGGCTTGACGGGACCGCTCGCCTGGGGCTGCGCAGGCTGCGCCGGAGCTGCCGATGCCGCGGGTGCGGTGGCTGCCGGCGTCTGATTGGCCGCATAAGCGACAGGCAGAAGCAGAAGCGCGGCGGCGACTGCAAAAGAATAATGGATCGATTTCATGACCACAGCCTCCACCACCAGGACGAGTGCCTTGCTTCGTTGTTGACATAAGCCTTGTACGCTTCGGTAAAGCCTTTCGTCGAAAACTGGAGCGGCACCGGCTTGCCGTCCCGTCCGGCGACGGCGATCTCCGCCACCTGGGCGCCTTCGATTGTCTTCTGCATGTCGGCATCGACGGGGATGACGGCCATGCATCCCGATGGCGTGCAGGTCTTGTACTGGAAGACCTTCATGTCGTCGGCGCCGAGTTTCAGGCCGAGACCCGGCTCCAGCAGCACGTTCAGCGGCACGGTGATCACCAGGACCATCGAGCCCTCTTTATCCTTCTCGACTTGCTTGAGGTAGACGAGGCTGGCGATCTGCTGGCCGGACTGCGTATCGACGATGTCCTGACTCAACCGGCAGGTGGCGTCCTTTTCCTTGGTCGAGGGACACAGCAGACGCCAGTCCTGGTAGATGTTCATGGTCGTGACGTCGGCGGGACCGGCCAGCACACCGCGGCCGATCCAGCCGGCAAGACCGCCGACCAGAAAGATGCCGAACCAGAAGAGGGCTTGGGTTGCCAAAGGAGGCAATCCGCCAAGGAAGCTCATGCGCATTGGCGGAGGAGGCATTTCGCTCATGTGGGGTTCGCTTTGTTATGGTGGGACTAAGCGTGCGCGGGTCACGCTTTTCGGTGCCCCGCGTATCTCATTTCTTACCGAATCCTCAACGAAAATTTTCGTAAGCTGGTTACCGGCAAAGCGCGCGAAAATCTGCTTAGCGGCGCAAAAGGTCAATTGCCACAGGACCCTAGGTGATAATCAAGCCGGCGGCGGGTGTTCCGCTTGCGACCAGCCAGCGCAGTGCGTTCTCGAAATTTGCCTGCGGAGCGCTCTTCTCGGCCACCACAACCACCTGATCGCAGAGCCGCGCCAGCGCGGGCCAGGCACCGGCAGTCCCGACTGGGGAGGCATCGACAATGACGAGATCGCAGGTCCGGCGGAAATGGGCGAAGATCTCGCCCGTCCTGGCAAAAGCCCAGGCGCCGCCGCCCGGCGGTGCCGACAGCAGCGCCACGCTGGAACGCCTGTCCTTCTGAAGCGCACGCGACAGCGGTACCGCGCCGCTCAGCAGCGCGGCGAGTCCGGTTCCGCTTGCGAACGGCGGCACGATGCGCCCACGATCGGCATCGACGAGCACGGTGCGAAGTCCCTGGCGGGAGGCCAGCCGCGCCAGTGCCAGCGCGATCACGGCCTTGCCCGTGTGTGCGCCGGGTGAAGTCAACGCGACGATCCTGCCCTGCCCTGCGGGCACGTCGGCAATCCGGCCGAGCAGGTTCGACAGGGCTTGGGCATAGGGCGAGTCGGGATGATCGAGGATCCAGTCTGCGGCCCGCATGTCGGCGGTCGCGGGGAGTTCGGCGAGCAGCGGCGGCAGCGCCGGACGCTGCCGAGGTTCGGCGCGCATGTCGTTTGCGGGCAGCGGCCCCTGGAAGCGCTCGACCATCAGCGCGAAAAGAATGCCGAGCAAGAGACCGGCGGGAATCGAGGCCAGGACGAACAGCGTGCGATGCGGCGAGGACGGTGCGGAGGGAACCGGTGCCGTGGAAATCACCCGGGCTTCCGGAATCTGGATGTCGTCCTGGTCCTGCACGGCCCTGAGGCGCGAGACGAAGGATTCGTACATGGTGCGCGTCGAGGTGAGATTGGCTTCCATCCCCTTGAGCCTGACGCGGGCCATGTTGTCGGTGCGCGCCTGCTTCTCGACGCGGGCGAGGCTTGCCTCGATGGATGACACATGGGCGCGCGCCACCGCCATGTCGCTGGCGATCGATCCGGCGACGCTCGCCACTTCCTGGGCGATCTTGTTCTCGAGGTCGCGCTTTTCGTTGCGGATGGCGATCAACTTGGGATGATTGGGGCCGTAGCGCGTCGAGAGGTCGGCTTCCTGGCGCACCACTTCGGCTTCCTGGGTGCGCAGGTCGCCGATCATCTTCGAGGCGATAACCTGCGTCACGTCCGCGGGATGGCCGCTCTTCACCACCGCCTGGACGCGCTCGTAGCTCGCCTGTTTCTCAGCGAGGTCGGATTGCGCCTGAACGAGTTGGGTGTTGATCGCAATGAGCTGCTGATCGACCAGCGAATTGCCGTCGGCCGATTCCACGAGGTCGTGCTCGGCCTTGTAGAGTTCGACGGCGCTTTCCTGCTGCTGCATCTGCTGGGCGAGCTGACGCATGCGCTCGGACAGCCACTGCGCCGCCTGGCGCGCCGCGCCGATCTTGGTGGCGATTTGACTTTCGGTGTAGCTCTCGGCCAGTGCATTGGCGATGCGAGCAGCCTTTTCGGGATCGCGCGAGGTGAAACTCACGTCGATCGACGTCGAAAGCCCGAGCGCCGTCACGTCGAGGCGGTCGAGAAAGGCACTGACCACCGCATCGCGCATGTCCATCGGTTGGACCGCGCCGCGGAGCAATCCGGAGAGGCTGAAACTCGGGATCAGGCTCTTGTCGAGGACCGGATTGAACTCCGGATCGTCGTAGAGCTTCAGCTTGTCGATGACCTTGAGCGCCAGATCGCGCGAAGACAGCACCTGGATCTGGTTCTGCACCGAGGACGGATCGGTGGGCAGCGCGGACAGCACCGCCGACAGGTCGGCGACGCTGTTCTTGCGCTGATCGAGCATGACGACGGCCGAGCTCGAATAGAGCGTCGGCATCAGCATCACAACAATGGCGGTGAGGGCGCAGACGCCGAGCATGGTGTTGCGGATGAGTACGCGTCGTTCGTTGAGGACGCGCAGGAAATCCGGCAAGCCAAATCCGGCCTCCGCAGGCGAAGGCGAGGCAAAGCTCGGTGCGGTTCTGTCCAGTGGCATGGATGTCAGCCTGGCTCCGGTTTAACCCTTGAGCCGCTGACGAATGGTTAACGAGGTCTTGGGCCGTAAACTTCCCGGTGCCGGAAAACGGGCGTTTCGCTGTCCGTCCGCACCAGTTCGGAGATAAATCCCAGCGCATCGGGCTCGTCGCCGCCCGCCAGCGCCCGGAACACCGCCGGATCGTCCCAGGGCACATCCTCATAAACCTCCGGCGAGCGCAGCGGCCGGGTCAGGAGCTGGGGAAAGAGCGCGATCACCGGCTTCTCGGTAATCGAGGGGCGCGGCAGCGCTCCGAGCAACGCGGCAGGCAGATCGGGCCCCAGCGCCAGATGGCAAATCTGGGTGGCGCGCGGATTGATCTCGACGAGCTGCGGGGAGCCCGTTTCGTCGCGGACGAAATCGAGGCCTTGCAGGCCGCTGAGCTTGAAGCGCCGGGCGATGCGGCGTGCGGCTTCTTCCATCTGCGGGCAGGCGGTGCGGCGCATCAGGCTGGCGGGCCCCGTGGCGCCGCTCCAATCGACCACATCCATATGGAGCGAGGCGAGGAGTTCTCCGTCCCGGCAGGCGAAGACGCTGGTCGCAGGTTTACCGGGAACGAAGGCCTGAACGTTTACGGCGGCTTTCCTGGGTGCCCAGGCGTCGGCGAGGAAATGCAGGTCCTTGCGCAGGACGGCGCGGATAAGGCTGCGCCAACGCTCAGGCGGACCTTCGAGCTTGCGGAAAGCCTCACGTGCTTCCTCTACTGTACGGACAAGGATCACGCCGTCCCCGCCCCAGCTTCCGTCCGCCTTCAACACGCAAGGCAGGCCGACCTCTTCCAGCAGCTTCGGCAACTGGTCCTCGTCAGGTACTGCGAGCGTCAGAGGCGCGACGATTCCCTCTGCGCGTGCCAGCGCGATGGAGGTGCTGCGCGCCAGCATCAAAGGATAGCTGTCGATACATCCCAGAGAACGCGTCATCAGCGCGGTAAGACCCGGATCTCCGGCCGAGAGCGCCAGAAGCTGTGCCAGCGCGCGGTCGTCGCAAGGCACGATGCGGTCGGGCTCGGCTGCCTCGACGGCGCGGGCCAGCGAAGTCAGGGGATGCAGCGGACGATAAGGATGTATGCGTTCGGGATAGCGGCTGACGCCGAGGACATGACCGCGCGGGCACAAGGCCTCCACACCAGCGCCCAATAGCGCGAAGGCGCCCGCCAAACGCGCCGCGGAGGGCCAATCGACCGTGGTCGTGAGGAGTATCTTCTGCCTCATCTGCGCCAGGATAGGACCAAGGGGTCAACCGTCGGTGAACGGGGTTAAGCCCGCCGTCCGGCGCCGAACCGGGCGATGGCGAGGTCCGCCACCCGCCGGTAGGCGGCGTCCGAAAGGAAGATTTGCAGGAAAACGATCACCGCCAGCGACGGGCGGTAGCAGCCATGCGCCACGGCCGTGAGATAGAGCTTCAAAGCCCCGGCCTTGTCGCTGAGCGCCAGATACTTCGCATAGGCCCAGCCGAGGCAGCCGTAATAGGCCTTGGCGGGAATCTGCGGCCGCATCTCCTCGATCCATTGCCGCATGGTGGCGTAGCGGCGCCCCGACGACAGGCGGTCGGGATCGCCCAAATCGCGCCAGATCACGCCCGGCTCCTCCGCCATGACGAAGCGCGTACCGGCAAGCTGGGCGCGGATGACGAAATCGGTGTCCTCGGCCGCGGGCAGGTTCTCGTGGAAGCGGATGGCTTTCGCCAGCGCCGCTTCCGTCACGATGGTGCTGGTCGGGATGAAGCCGCGGTCGGCGAGAAGATAGCTCGCCATGTCCTCGCCGGGGAGGATGGCGCGCGGCGGCTTCAAGATGGTGCGTCCGCCGCCGCGGTCAACGACGACGCGCGCATAACCCGCGGTGTGCGGCGAATGCTCCAGCAGCCCCCGCATGGCGGCGAGATGATGCGGCAGATAGCGGTCGTCGGAATCGAGGAAGGCGATGTAGCACCCGCGCGCCTGCGCGATCCCGGTATTGCGGGCTGCGCCGCCGCCGCGGTTCTCCTGCTTGACGAAGCCGATCCGCGGATCGGCAAATTCCTCCACCGTGCGGGCGGGATCGTCGTTCGAGCCGTCGTCGACGACGACGATCTCGAAATCCTGCTCGCTCTGCGCCAGGACCGAGCGCAGCGCCTGCCGCAAAAGATCGGCGCGGTTGTAGACCGGAATGACGACAGTGAAGAACGGCGTCATGGCCGGGCCCTTTGCAGATTGCCGAGCATGGCGAGCATCAACAGATACGCCACCCAGGCGACGCCGTCGCCTTCGAGGAAATCGGTCTCCATCAGATTATGCAGCACCAGGAAGACGAACAGCGCGAATAGCAGCGCCTTCAGCTCGACCGCGCCGCATTTCCAGAAGGCGATGGCGGGCGAAATGACGAGGGCCGCCAGCGCCAGCACGAAGCCGACGGCGCCGGTGGTCACCAGGATTTGCAGATAGCCGTTGTGGCCGTGGCTCGCCTCGGTCACCCAGCCGCCGACGTAAGCGTGCAGCGGCGATACCCCGCCGGTGCCGGAGAAGGTCCCGAACCCCGCGCCCAGGAGAGGATGATCGACGATGTAGGCGATCTCGGCCCGCCAGATTTCGGTGCGGCCGGTGAACTGCTCCGGGTCGGCGAAGAGGCGCAGGAGCGAGGACTGGTCGGCGATCAGGAAGGCTGCCGCGGCGGTCATCAGCAGGAAGGCGGCGACGACGGCGATGGTGCGGTCGATCTCGCGTTTCCAGGCGATGCTGTAGATGCCGCCCGCAACAAGGGCGACCACCAGCAGGCCGAGCGAGGACTTGGAGCGGGTCATCACCGTAAAGCCTATGGCGGCGGCGGCGATGGCGATGTCGAGCGCCTTGCGCCAGAACTTCGGCGAAGGCGAGAACAGAAAGACGATCGCCGTCATGGCGCCGACCGAACCGGCGATGTTCTTGTGGCCGTAGAGACCGCGCCAGTCGCCGACCAGCTGGGCGTCGGTTTCGCCCGGCAGATGCACGGCCTCGGGAATGAAGCGGATCGAGATAAGGTTGACGACGAGGATGGCGAACAAAAGCCAGCGCCACAATGCAAGGCTCTTTTCAGTGCCGACGGTCTCGACGCTCAGCATGGCCGAAACCACCAGCACGAAGGCCAATCCCGCCCGGCGGGTGGTGATCCCCGGCTCGGCGGACCACAAGGCACTGGCGATGCACCAGGCGACCAGCAGCATCAGCAAGAGAGGAAGCGGCGAGAACGCCATCAGCCCGCGGTTGCGGAAGGCCCCGAGGACGATCGCCATGAACACTGCGAGATAACAAAGCTGGCGCGCCAGATCGCCTGCGCCGGTGGTGACGGCGCCTCCGAAGGCGGAAACGGCCGGCGGCGGATGGAACGGCGAAAGACCTACGAAGGCGAGCAGCAGGAAGGCGAGGAGCACGGCCTCGTCGATCCAAGCGTGCTGTCGTGGAAGGGGAAAGTCATCATTCGCCATTCGTCGCGGCATATGCGTTGTAACGCTGCCCCATCAATGCGGAGACTTTCCCGGCGTTCCGGGAAAACCTGCGCAAGGCGTCGGCAGCGCGATTCGGAACCGCGGCAAGGATGACGAACAAGAGGGGCGACAACAAGAGCGCCAGCGCGATCTTGGCGTATTCCCGCAGGCGGTCGACGGTGTGCGGGCGATATTTGAGGAAGATGCGCATGTCGGCGTTGCCGATGCCGTAGGCGCGCCGCAGCATCCAGGAAAGGCTCATACGCGCCTCGGGCACGGCGGTCCTCGCCACCGCCTCGTCCGCCCAGGCGAAGCGGCCGCCCGCCGCCTTCACGCGTTCGAAGAAGTCGCGATCCTCCCCGCCGGTGAGCGCAAAGGCCGGATCGAACCAGGGTGCTTGCAGCCGTTCGAGACAGGCGCGAGTCATCAGAAGATTGCCCGCCCCTTCCAGCATGGCGATGGGGCCGGTGGGGCGGCGCATGGAGGCAAGGCCGTCGAAACCGCTCGTCGAGGCGGGTGCTCCCGCCGGCAGATCGAACAGGACCGAGCCTTCCACGACGTCGGCAGAGGCCGGTTTCTGGACGGCCAGCAGCTCTTCGAGCCATTGCGGCGAAGGCCATTCGTCGTCGTCCAGCATGGCGACGAACTCTGCGTCCGGGTAGGAAAGCGCGCGCGCCACCAGCGCATTGCGCACCTGGGCAATGCCGCGTTCCTCGGCGATGACGGGATCGAGCGGCCAGCGGTAATGCGTGCAGAGCGAGCGGCAGAGGTCGTAGCCCGTATGGCCTTCGGCATCGTTGTCCGCCACCACCACGATGACGCGTGCCGAAGTCTCGAGCTTTTCGAGCGCCGCCAGCAGCCGCGCCAGGCTCTTGGGGCGGCGGAAGGTGGGAATCGCGACGACGACTTCAGGCACGCTTCCTCCACACCCGCGTCAGCGGGAACAGCATCAGAGTGATGACCACTTCGCCGGCCAGGACGCCGCCCAGTGAGGCGATCGGACCGAAGGCGACCAGCAGCGCCAGCGTCAAGGCCAGAGCCGTCACGCTGGAATAGGCGCCGATGCGGGCCAGTGCCGGGTAATCGGCAGTGGCCTGCACGAACACCGCTTCCGGCGTGCGTACCGCGCGCAGCGCCGTAATGGCGATCCAGAAACCGAGAACCCAAAGCACCTCGGGCGTGCCGAAGTTCTTCAGAAGCAGATGCGGGAACCAGAACACGAGCGCGAAGGCCAGGATTATGGTGGCTGCCAACACTGCCATCGCCGCGGTTCGAAATTCCTTAACCACGCGGAAGGCACCCTTGATGTCGCCCTGGGCAATCCGCCGCGTCATTACCGGCTGGTCGATGTCCGGCAGCGCCGACAGCACCAGCGAGGCGGGCCGCATGAAGAGGGCGCCCAAGGCCAGGAGGCCGAAGGCACCGGAGCCAGAAATGAAGGTGACGAGATAGGCGTGCGCGTTGGCGGTCAGCTCCGTGAGCACGACGCCGAGCAGCGACCAGCGCGTCACCTCGTGCCACATCGTCCCGTACGAACGCAGCACCGGCGAGCTTGCCGCGCCGATCAATTCGCGCACGTAGTCCGCGCCGAACGGCAGGAACGCCGAGACTATCGCAAAGACCAGCACGATCGCCGCATTGTGCATCGTGAGCCCGCCCGACATCGCCAGCGCCGCAAGCCCCGTGACGAGCAAGAGCGCGTAGAGAATGTCGGAGGCGGCGACGTGTTCGATCCGGCCGTGGACGTTGGAAAGGCTGCGCGCAAAGCCGCGCAGGACCGAAACGGCGCCATAAAGCCCGAACAGCAGCGTCGTGCCGGTTCCGGCATTTGTCGAGAACATCAGCCCCGTCACCACGATGCCGGCGATGAGAGAGACAAACAGGCTCGCCTTGTGCAGCGTGGCAATCTCGGCGTGCGCCACGGTCTCCGGCTTGCCGCGCGTCAGCGAGGCCGGGGCTCCGAGCAGCGATCCCGACGCGCCGAGGCAGAACGGCACGACGATCAGAAGAAACGAGAAGCGTCCGAACTCTACCGGCGGCAGCATGCGAAGGAACATCAGCGAGGCGATGAAATGCGCCGCGGACACCGCCACGGGGCCGAGCGAAGACAGGCCATAGCGATAGGAGGTGCGCAGGACGGCTGCCATCCATCCTTCGCGAACCGGCAATACCTGTTCAGCGGGCGCCGACATGGCGGCCTCTAGGCGCGCAGCGGCGATACGCCCGCCCTGCCGGTCTTGAACAGCAGCATGGCGATGGCGATCGGATTGGTGACGAGGTAGCGCCAGAACAGCCGCCGCGGATCGCGCCACAGCCGGTGCAACCATTCGAGCCCGGTTTTCTGCATCCACGCCGGGGCGCGCACATAGTCGCCGGCCGCGAAGTTGAAGCAGCCGCCGCAGGTCACTATCCAGCCCGCCTTGAGACGGGTCTTGTTGCGCAGGCAGAACTCGTATTCCAGCGGCACGCCGAGGCCGACCCACAGCACGTCTGCGCCCGAGCGGTTGATCTCTTCGCAGATATCGGCTTCCGCCTGGCGCGGGAAGTAGCCGTTGCGGCGCCCGACGATCTCGATGCCGGGAAAGGCCTGCTTCAGGCTCTCGGTGCAGCGGGCGTTGATCTCTTCCGTCGAACCCAAGAGATAGAACTTCAGGCCGAACTCCTCGGCGGCGCGGGCGGCGTCGAACAGGAAGTCCGTCGTGGCGCTGCGTTCGGGCACCGGCGTCGAGGTGAGCAACTTGGAGGCGGCGATGACGGGGGCGCCGTCGGCGTGGATCAGATCGGCTGCTTCCATCTGCCGGCGGAACTCGCGGTTCAGGGCGGCGAGCGCGATGGCGTGGCCGTTGGAGGCGAAGACCAGCTTCGGGTTGCGCCTGCCGCCGCGTGCGGCCAGGCAATCGCCGACCATCAGGCTGCCGAGCTGGCTGCGCGAGACGCAGGCGGTGTCGAGACCGCCGACCGTGACGCGCGAATAAAGGCGCGGGCCGGAGCGGCGCTCAACCCTGCGGAGTGTTTCCTGAATGGGAAGGGCGTGCGCGCTCATCAGCAGGCGTTCCTCCGGCGAAGAACTTCCAGGGGCGTGCGGAAGAGAATTTCGAGATCGAGGCCGAAGCTGGCGTGGCGGGCGTACCAGACGTCGAAATCGACTCTCCGGGACATGATGTCGAGCGTCGGCGTGGGCCCGCGCAGGCCGTTGACCTGCGCCCAGCCGGTCAGTCCCGGCTTGACGGCCATGCGGTGCCGGTATTGCGGGATGAGCGCGGAATAATACGCATCGTGGGCGCGCGCGTGCGGACGGGGGCCGACCAGCGACATGTCTCCCAGCACGACGTTGAGGAGCTGCGGCAGCTCGTCGAGGCTGTAGGCCCTCAGCCAGCCGCCGATACGGGTGGTGCGCTCGTCGCCGGGACGGGCCTGGACGACGCACTCGCCGTCCTCGAGGACGTTCATGGTGCGGAATTTCAGGATGCCGAAGCTGCGGCCGCCGAGGCCGCTGCGGCGCTGGCGGAAGAACACCGGGCCCGGCGAATCCAGGCGGACCAGCACGGCGATCAGGAGGAGCAACGGCGCCAGCAGGGCAAGCGCCGGGATGCCGATGATGAGGTCGAGGACGCGCTTGGCGGTCCCGCTCGCCCAGTTGACGTTGGTGTTGACGGCGACGAAGCGTGCTTGGCTTCCGGTCGGCAGGAAAGCAGCGATTTCCGCCACGCTGTCCAGGGCATTGGCGATGACGCCGTCAAGAACGGCGCTGTCCGAGTATCGTTCGTGGATGCTCACAGTTGGTGCCGGGGCAAGACTTCGGTACCCCGGGCTGCAGGATGCGAGCCAGCAAAAGGACGATGAAGCGTCTCACTTCGTGACGTTCGCGGCCGTCTCTGCACGGCGGGAAGCAAGCCCCGTCCGTCTCCGTCCCGGCATGAGACAACTCATGGTTAAAAGTGCTGCGACATCGCGCCGTAGACTCCTGGTCGGTAGCCGTCGGGCGCATCGGTCCGTATACGGTTGCGCGCCGCGATTCGTTCGCCTGCAGTAGGGGAAGGCAATGAACGTTATAGTTGCAATACAAATGCCGATTAACCTTCGGCAGGGAAAACACCTGCACTACCTTTGCATTCGTTTCAGTTTGCGGCCGGCTTAACGGCCGGAATGATGGGAGGCACTGGGGAGTACGTCCGATCGACAAAAGGCATAAAGATATGACCACCGTCACGGAGGACAATGCTCCGCATCCGCTCGACATCGCGCTCGGATCCCGCATCCGTCTGCGCCGTCGGGAACTTGGTTTTTCTCAGGAGCAGCTGGCACGTCAGGTCGGCATCACCTTCCAGCAGGTGCAGAAATACGAGCACGGCACCAACCGCGTCAGTTTCTCTCGTCTCGTCGAGATCGCTCAGGCGCTGCGTTGCGGCGTCATGGACATCGTCGGCGATCTCGACAAGTCGAAGGCGTCGTCGCTGTTCTCGCATCACGTCGCCCGCCTCAACGAAGCGGGCGCCGCGGAACTTCTGGAGGCCTACACCGCCATCCAGTCGGTCAAGCACCGACGCGCCATCCTCAACCTCGCCAAGCAGCTTGCCGAGGGGAAAATCGATCAGTTCTACGAAGTGACCGACGAGACGGTTTGAATAATCATCCGCTGTTGCGCAAGCCCGCAGAGACGCCGTTGATCGACATGTGAATGGCGCGGCTGGTCTCTTCGCTGTCGTCGCCGGAGCGGCGCCGCCGCAAGAGATCGACCTGCAGATGATTCAACGCGTCGATGTAGGGAAGCCTGAGGCGGATCGAGTTTTGCAGTCTCGGACTGCGGTCGAGCAGAGCCTGCTGGCCGGTGACGGCGAGAACCGCATCGACCGTGGCGTGCCATTCGTCCTCGATGCGGGCGAAAACGAGTCGCGCCAGTTCCTTGTCCTCTACCAGCTCGGAGTAGCGCCGCGCGATCGCCAGGCTGGATTTGGCGAGCACCATTTCCATGTTGGATATGGTGGTGCGGTAGAAGGGCGAGGCTTTGCACAGCGGGCGCAGCGCCTCGACGCCCACTTGGCGCGCCGCAGAGCCAAAACCGAACCAGCCGGGAAGCATGACGCGGGCCTGCGACCAGGAAAACACCCAGGGGATGGCGCGCAGATCCTCGATGCGCACCGATTCGGTGCGCGAGGCGGGCCGGCTGCCGATCTTGAGGTCCGAAATCTCCGGCAATGGCGTCGATTCGCGGAAGTAGCGGTCGAAGCCCGGGGTCTCGTAGACCAGCGAACGGTAGGCGCGATGGGCCGCGGAACTCAACGCCGCCAGCACTTCGGCGGCCTCGCCGTCGGCTGCGTCGGCCTCGTGGTTGAGCTGCGACAGGAGTGACGCGACGATGATGGTCTCGAGGCTTGAGCGGCCGATCTCGGGATCGCCGTACTTGCTCGCCACCACCTCGCCCTGCTCGGTGATGCGGATGCCGCTGCACGAAGCATGGGCGGGCAGCGCCCGGATGGCGTCGAAGCTGGAACCGCCGCCGCGGCCCACGGCGCCGCCGCGGCCGTGGAAGAAGCGCATCTTGACGCCGCGCTTCCGTCCCAGCGCCGTCAGCCGCGCGATGCCCGAGCGGATTTCCCAGTTCGAGGTGAGATAGCCCCCGTCCTTGTTCGAGTCCGAGTAGCCGATCATCACCTCCTGGACGCCGCCCTGCCCTTCGAGAATCGCACGCATGAAGGGAAGGTCGAGATAGGCCCCCATCACTTCGGTGCTGGCGCGCAGATCCTGGACCGTCTCGAACAGCGGGATGATGCGTAGCGCGGCCTGCGGTTTCTCACCCGGCGTGAAGAGGCCCGCTTCCTTCATCAGGGCGGCGGTTTCGAGGAAATCCGAGACGCTCTCGGTGCGCGAGATGACGTAGTTGGCGATGGCGCCTTCGCCGAACAGCCTTTTAAGTTCGGCCGCCTTGTCGGCGATCTCCAGCTCGCGCTGAGTCTCCTCGGAATAATGCCGGAACGGCGAGCGCAGCAGCCGCGGGCTGGAAAGCTCGCGCAGCAGGAGCGCAACGCGTTCGTCCTCTTTGAGGGCGAGATAGGACGGCACCGCGCCGGCGGTCCTGAGAAGCTCGTCGAGCACATGCTCGTGAACTTCCGCGTTCTGGCGCAGGTCCATGGTCGCCAGATGGAAGCCGAAGGCGCCGACCGCTTCGCGCAGATTGAGCAGCCTGCCGTCCGCTAGGTCGGCGTCGCCGCTCCGGCGCAGGGAGTCGACGATGACGGTGAGATCGGCCGCGAATTCCTCCGGCGCCCCGTAGGGTTCGGCTTCCCAGCGCGCCGGAAGCGTGGGGCCGCGCCCGGCCAGCGCCTTGCGCGTGGCGGCGAGGCGCGAATAGCAGGTGACCAACGCCCGCCGGTAGGGCTCGTCCTGCTGGTGGCGCGAGGTGTGCTCGGGGCTAGCCGCCAGCGCATTGAGGGCATCGCTGGTCTTGACGAACTCGTCGCACAGCGAAAGCTCGGTGCCCAGCGTGTTCACCTGGGCGAGATAGTGGTCGAGGACGACTTCGGCCTGGCGATGGATGGCGTATTCGAGGGTCTTGGCGGTGACGAAGGGATTGCCGTCCCGGTCGCCGCCCACCCAGGAGCCGGGCTTGAGATAAGGCAGGACGGCGCCGTTCAGCCCGTAGAACTGCGCCATGCGGCGCTTCACCAGCGGCAGCTGGGTGAGGAAGGTGCGCGCGAAGACGGCAAGCGCGTTCTCGATCTCATCCGTGACGTGGATGCGCACGGCGCGGAACATGCGCGTCTGCCACAGCGTTCTGATCTCGCGCTTGAGCTGGGCGTCGATCTCGGCGACCTCGCCGTGCAGCTCCTCGGCCCTGTCGCGCGCCAGCAGCAGCGCGGCGATGTCCGACTCGCGATCGAGGATGGATTTGCGGCGGACCTCGGTGGGATGCGCAGTGATGACCGGCGACAGCAGCGCCTCGGCGAGATAGGCGCCCGCGTTTTTCGCGGTGACTCCGGCGTGGCGTTCGAGTTGTTCGAGCGGACCCGGACCCTTCTGCCAATGCACAACATGGTCGTCGGCGATGTTGGCGAGCTGCGAGAAAATCGAGAAGGCGCGGATCAACAGCCCCTCCTCGCGCTGGGAGAGACGGCTGAGGCGCTTGTCCAGGGGAACCTCGGCGGCCACGATGCCCCGGTACACGTCCACCGACTGTCGGCGAATCTCTTCCACCAGATCGAGATCGGCCTGGCCGCGCTTCAGGCTGGCTTCGTCCTGGCCGTATTGTTCCCGGATGACCGTGCCGAGGATGCGCCCGAGCAGCCGGATGGTCTCCCGGCTTTCCTGCTGAAGAGTCTTCGCCGCCTCGGTCATGCATTTGATACTTATGTTATCGCGCAATTTGTCGGGTGAACCGCGTCCGTACGCTGTCGCTACGGACCGCTTCGCCCGATTGCGCTCCTGACGGCCAGTAAGCCCAGCCTTTTGCATGAGTGCAAGGAAAATGCTGGGAAAGGGGTTAAAGGACCGTCAGTGCATCATGAAGACCGGGATTTTCGGATGGGAGACGATGTGCTCGGTGACCCCGCCGAAGATCGACTCCATCAGGCGGCTGTGGCCGTAGCCGCCCGCCACCAGCATGTCGAAGCCCTCGGCCGCCGCTGCGTTCAGCAGGGTTTCGGCGATGCTGTCCTCGCCGCGCGCGATGACGCGCCGGGTTGAGGCGATGCCGTGCAGGGCAAGATAGGCCGCCACTTCGCCCGTGCCGTTACCGTGGGAAGGTGCATCCTGGATCGACAGCACGTCCACCGCCTCCGCTTTCTCCAGATAGGGCAAGGCCGCTGTCAAGGCATGGGCGCAGGCGATCGAGCCGTCCCAGCCGACGGCAACGCGCCGGCCGATCTCCTGCGGGGGCTTCTCGGCCGAGAGCAGCACCGGGCGCTCCAGCTTGGTCAGGGTACGGACGAAGGCCTCCTGCACCTCGGGATCGTCGGTCTCGCGGATGGGCGGGAAGACGACGAGGTCGCACAGCCGCCCTTCGCGGTCGAGTGCCCGCGGCAGATGCCCCGTCACTTCCTGATAGGAAACCGTCACCGCGTCGGTGCGTTGCGGCGCACTCACGATGCGGATGCCCGCCTCCGCGGTCATGGTGGCGAGCGTCGAGCGCGCCGCCTTGGACGAAGCCTTTTCGAGGTCGTCGGCGGTGTCGATCAGGTCCTGCACGACGTCGGGCGACAGCGGCAGCTCGCCGTAGGGTACCGCCTCGCGCGGATCGGCATGGACGAACAGCGCGACGACGTGGGCGTTGAAGGGCCTGGCGGCGGCAAAAGCCGTGGCCAGCGCGAAGCGGTCGCGTGCGACGCCTGCGACGGGCACGAGAATCTTGACGAACGGCATGGCTGCCTCCGATGCGGGCCCGCACAGCAAAGACGAGCGCCCGCAAAGACGCATTGAGAGTTGTCAAATTGGCGTAAGGCGGCGTGCGTTTAACCGCCGCCGCCCTCGGCGATCGCCTGGAGCCCGGCCATGTCGCGGATCAGGATGCGCCGCCGGCTGGGCGTCGAGATGATGTTCTGGCGCTTGAGTTCGCTGAGGGCGCGGCAGGTCGTCTCGATGGTCAGCCCCAGATAATCGGCGATGTCCTGGCGGCTGAGCGGCAGATCGAGCGTATGCCGATCGTCGCTGCGGCGCTGCACTTCCAGCGCCATGAAGAACGAGGCGACGCGCTCCTTGGCGCTCTGGTGCCCCAGCATGGCGACGTGACGTTCGGCGGCCTCCAGACTCTTGGAGAACATGGCCAGCCGCTTGTGGCTGATGTCGGGATCGCCTTCGGTAAGCTGGGCGATGCAGAGGCGCGGACAGCGCAGGGCCACCACGTCGCCCACCGCCTCGGCGGTCGCCGAATATTCGCCCGACAGCTCGATCCCGAAGGTCTCGTCCGGCAGGAAGAAATTGACGATCTGCCGCCGGCCGTCGGCGAAGATGCGCGACAGGCGCACCGCCCCTTCGATCACCTTGTAGGAATGACGCGCCTCGTCGCCCTTGGTGTAGATCGTATCGTTGCGGGCGAAGCGGACGATGAAACCGGCGGCGTCCATCTCCGCCTTGGAGACGCAGGCCTCTTCCATGAAGAAGCGGCAGCCGTTCCGGCAGGCGGCCGGACGCGCCGTCTCGCCGATGGCCGCCGCGAAATCCGCGCCGATGTCGTCGATCTTCCTTTGCACGCTGTCGCCTGGTCCTTTCGGAACCGGAGGGCCGGGCCGGACGTGCTGCATCGCACGACCGCCGGCCGCGCGATGATAGCTCCGCAACGCGGATTTCTGCAAAGCAGCAACTCCTTGCGCAGCGTAAACCGGACGGTTTCTTCAGTCCGCCTTCCGCAACGTGAAGGTGGACCGCAAGAGACCTTGCGAACCCGGTACCGGCGTCAGCTTGCCGCCGAGATCGCGGCACAGCGAAAGCATCATGGTGTTCTCTTCCAGGACGTCGCCGAACAACTCGCGGACGCCGAAATTCTTGCCGTACTCGATGACGCGCTTCATCAGCGCCGTCCCGATGCCTTGGCCCTTGAGGTCGCTGCGCACCATGACCGCGTATTCCGCTTTCACCTTGTCGGGGTCGGCGGAGAAGTGCGCGATGCCGACAAGCTCGTTCTGCGCGTCGAACAGCGCGAAGGCCATGTCGCGGTCGTAGTCGATATGCGTCAAGCGCGACAGGAGCTTGTTGGGCAGGCTGCGCAGCGGCGAGAAGAACCTGAGACGCACGTCGTCGGGCTGGAGCTTGGTGAAGAAGCGCGTGAAGGCCGGAGCGTCTTCCGGGCGCACGGGGCGCACGAAGAACTCGCCCGCGCCGGGGATATTCTCGCGGCTTTCGAGTTCCTTGGGATAGGGCTTGATGGCGAGACGGGCATCGCGCGGACCGGGCTTGGGCTTAGCCAGCTTGATGCGCGCATCGACCGAGATCACGCCCTTCGAGTCGGCGAGCAGCGGGTTGATGTCCAGCTCGACGATTTCCGGGAAGTCGCAGATGAGCTGCGACAGGCGCACCAGGACGTCGACGATCTGGTCGATCGCCACCGGCGGGCGGTCGCGGAAGCCCTTCAGCTGCCGGTAGATGCGCGTACGGGAGATCATGTCGCGCGCCAACGCCGCGTTGATCGGCGCCAGTGCCAGGGCCTTGTCGCCCACCACTTCCACCGATACGCCGCCCTGACCGAACAGCAGGAACGGACCGAAGGTATTGTCCACCGCCATGCCGCAGATCAGTTCGTAAGCCTCGGGCCGGCGGACCATCTGCTGGACGAGGAAACCCTCGATGCGGGCTTTCGGCGCGTTCTTCTCGATGCGGACCAGCATGTCCTCCGCGGCGGCTTTCGCCACGTCGGGGTTTTCCAGATTCAAGGCGACGCCGCCGACGTCCGATTTGTGCGTGATGTCGGGCGACATGATCTTGATCACCACGGCCGAACCGAACTCGGCGGTCTTCTTGGCCACCTCGGCAGGCGTCGCGGCCTTGGCCGAGCGCGCGATGGGGAGCTTGTAGCAATCGAACAGCTGCTGCAGCCGCGGCGCGTCGAGCCAGACCAGATTTTCGGACATGGCTTCGGCGACGATGGCGCGGGCCTTGGCCTCCTCGGGGACGAAGTTCTCTGCCGCGGACGGCGGCACTTCCATCAGAACGTTCTGGCCGCGGGCGTAGCGCGCCATATGCATAAACCCGCGCACCGCCTTTTCCGGGGTCTCGTAGGTCGGCAGGTGCGCGTTCTGGAACGCCAGACGCGCGCGATTGGTTTCATCGCTCGAACCGAGCCAGTTGGTGAGGATCGGACGTTCGGTGTTCTTCGCGGAATCGATCACCGCCTGGGCGCCGTCGAGGCACGAGGCCACGGCGGTCGGGCAATAGAGAACGATGACGCCGTCGACGTCGGGCACCTGATTGACGATGTCCATCGTCGCTGCAAAACGATTGCCGTCGGCATCGCCAATGATGTCCACCGGATTGCCGTGGCTCCAGGTCGACGGACACACCTTGTTCAGCTTTTCGATCGCATCGGACGGCAATTCGGCGAGCGTGAGGTTGAAATCGGAGACCGCATCGACCGCCATCACGCCGGCGCCGCCGCCGTTGGTGACGAGGATCAAACGATCGCCGCTGATGCGCGGGCGCATCGACAGCGTTTCGACGGCGTCGAAAATCTCGTCGAGATCCATCGCACGCAGGATGCCTGCGCGCTCGAACGCTGCATCGTAAACGGCATCGACTCCGGCCAGCGCGCCGGTGTGCGAGGCGGCGGCTTTGGCGGCGATGGCGCTGCGGCCCGCCTTGATGGCGATCACCGGCTTGACGCGGGCGGCCGCCCGCGCCGCCGACATGAACTTGCGGACGTTGAAGTCGTGGGCGCTGGCGATCGCCTCGATGTAGAGCACGATGGAATCGGTGTCGGGATCGGTGGCGAGGTAATCGAGCATGTCGCCGAAATCGACGTCGGCCTGATCGCCCATCGAAACCAGGTGCGAGAAGCCGAGGCCGCGCGTCGAGGCCCAGTCGAGGATCGTGGCGATCATGGCGCCGGATTGCGCGACGAAGGCGACCTTGCCCGGGAGCGGCTTTGCTTCCGCAAACGACGCGTTGATGCCTGCCGGGGTCGAGGTCAGGCCGATGCAATTGGGACCGATGATCCGCAGCAGTTTGGGTTTCGCCGCGGCGAGCACCTTTTGCTCGTGCGACACGCCCTTTTCGTCTTTGATGTCGCGCAGACCGGCGGTGATGATGACCGCGGCCCTGGTGCCGCGCTCGGCCAGCTCGGCGATGATGCCCGGAATGCTGTCGGGCGGCGTGGCGATGACCGCCAAGTCCGGCGTGATCGGCAAGTGCGCCACATCGGGATAGGCCAGCACGCCGTTGACCGACAGGTTCTTCGGATTGACCGGCATGATGGGGCCTTTGAAGCCGCCGGTGAAGAGATTGGACGCCACCACATTGCCGATCGATTTCGGCCGCGTGGCGGCTCCGATCAGGGCGATGCTTTTGGGATGGAAGAAAGCGTCGAGATTGCGAATAGACATGTGGTGCGCCTCGATAAATTTGGCCCCTGTTAAACCACGAAAACCCGCATTGCCAGGACTCAATGTGGGCCGAATTGTCTCGCCACGGCGTTCCGCACGGACTGCTGGTGGCGGACCACCACGTCGCTTCTGATTCCGGGGACGATGCCGCCGAAATGCATGTGATCGACGATGCTGAGGCCGCATACCGCCGCCACGTGTTCGTCGAACAGCGTGCGGACGGCCTCGTAGGCCCCCGTCTTCATCACCCACTCGGTGGGGGCGCCCGAGGCCGTGAAACTGACGAGTTTGCGGCCGGTCAGCAGCGGCTCGTTGCCAGATTTGCCCTTGCCGTAGGCAAAGCCCATGCCGAAGACGCGGTCGAGATAACCCTTGAGCATGGCGGGCGGGGCGTTGAACCAGAAGGGATAGAACAGCGCGAAGACGTCCGTGTCGGCGAGGATCAGCCGTTCGGCGACGATGTCGGCACGCGGCGCGAACCCGGCGGAAGAGGGAATCTCGTCGGCCTTCAAGCAAGGATCGAACGCCATACCGTAGAGGTCGCGCATGATTGTTTTATGACCGAGGGCCTCAACCGCTTCGCCATAGGCGACGGCCAGGGAGGAGACGAAGCTTCTCGAATTGGGATGGGCGACGATCAGCGCATGCTGCATGGCTTGGGCTTCCGGTTGGGACATACCATTCTTAGGAAGAGCCTTGTTCGATCCGCATTGCTCATTGTCAATTTAGGGGACCGCACGCTTCGGGTGTATCAGGTTCTTCCTGTATTTGATGCCCATTTTCGGGTACGCCCCAGGCAAGCCGGGCGCCGGACGAAAGCGCCCACAGGCTGACGGCTTCCGGCTGCGGCAATATGCGGCCAAAGCCTGGGAATTAGGAATCCGGTTAGCAATTCGGACTATTGTCCGGCACGCCGGAACGTATAAAAGTACCCTCCCTCAGACAGGATCGAACCAGTCATGGCAAACGAAGACGTCAAGAAGCTGACAGACGACGTAGGCGAGTTGAAGGCGGGCTTCACGCGCATCGCCGAAACCCTGGCCGACCTCGTGCGCCAGTCGAGCCACGAAGCCGCCACGCGGTTCCAAGGCACGGCCGAGGAAACCTGGGCGGAGGCCAAGCAGAAGTTCGAAGGCGTGAAGCAGAAGATCCACGAGGAGCCGGTCACGGCGGCCGTGGCGGCCTTCGGCATCGGCCTGCTGCTCGGCATTCTCCTGGGCAGGCGTTAGTCCGCCCGGATGCGTGATCTGCCGATGCGAATTGCAATCATGGCTGCGGCTTTGCTCGTGGCCGCGGTGGGTATTGCCGCCACCGGCGTTTTCCTGTGCCTGGCACTCTATGAGTATCTGCTGACGCTGCTCGTGCCGTCCCTGGCGGCACTGGCTACCGCCGGAGCGGTGTTCCTGCTGTCGCTGCTGGTGATCTGGTTGGGCAGCGTCCTCTCCCGGTCGGTCAGCAAACGCATGCGTCGCGAGCGCGCCCAGCGCGGCGGCTCGGCCAGCGCCTTCAGCACCGAGCTGGGACGGCTGTTGGGCGAGAACGCCCAGGGCTTCATTTCACAAAGGCCGATCCTGTCGCTGATCGTGGCGTTGGCGGGCGGCTTTGCCATCGGCGCCAGCCCGCGGCTGCGCGCCTTCCTGCAAAACGTCCTGAGAAACTAGCCGTGGCGAAACGGCGTATCGCCATCATCGGCCTCGGCATGGCCGTGACGCCTCATGCCAAGAGCCTTCTCGATCTCAAGGAGCGGGTGGATGTCGTCTGGGCGATGAGCCCAAGCGAAGGACGCAGAGCCGCCTTCGCCGCGCGCTTTCCCTTTCCGACAACGGGCGATCTCGAGAAGATCGTCGGCGATCCTTCCATCTCGGCCGTGGCCGTTCTGACGCCGCCTAATTCGCATCTCGAGATCGTCGAGAAGCTGACGCGGGCGGGCAAGCATGTGCTGCTCGAAAAACCTTTGGAGATCACCACGGCGCGTTGCGAGGCCGTCGCGGCGGCGGGCATCAAGGCCGGGGTCAAGATCGGCGTCGTGCTGCAGCACCGCTTTAAACCGGCGGCAAAACGGCTCTCCGAGATACTGGCGGCGAACGGGCTAGGAAAAATCGTCTCCTGCTCGACGCACATCCCGCTGTGGCGGCCGCAGAGTTATTACGACGAGCCCGGACGCGGCACCAAGGCGCGCGACGGCGGCGGCGTGCTCATCAGCCAGGCCATCCACACGCTCGATCTGATGTTGAGTCTGGCCGGGCCCATCGACGAAGTCTGCGGTTACGTCGCCACCGGCGCGGTGCATCGCATGGAGACCGAAGACCTCGTCTCGGCGGCCGTGCGCTACAAGAACGGCGCCATCGGCACGGTGGAAGCCACTACCGCGGCTTATCCCGGCATCGGCGAACGCATCTCCTTCATCGGCACCAAGGGTACGGCGGTGCTGTCGGGCTACGGTCTTATCGTGCAGCGCATCGACGGCACCAACGAAGACCTGGTGCCCATGATCCCGCCGGGCGGAACAGGCGCCGATCCGATGGACTTTCCGCACGATCTGCATCTTGCGGTGTGGCGCGACTTCCTGGATGCCCTCGATCAAGGACGCGAGCCGCGCGTATCGGCCACGGAAGCGCTGAAAGTGCACCGGCTGATCGAAGCCCTGCTCAAGGCAGGCGAAAGCAACACGAAAGTAGAAGTGGCGAGCAGCAAATAGCTTTCTGCCCCCGCGAAGCGGAGCGGAGCGGGGGAAGTGCCGAGCGGTCCATAGCGACAGCGTATGGACGCGCGAGGCGAAGGGGGCCCCCTTCGGCTCGCTTCGCTCGCCACTTCCCCCGCTGCGCGGGGGCAGAAAGTCATTGCGGCGGCGGACCCTGGGTGATGCGCACCAGATCGTCCGGGCGCATCCATTTCGCGAAAGCGGCCCGAATATCCTCCGGCTTGAGCACGATGTAGCGCTTGGCGGCCAGCGTCGGCTCGTCCAGCGGCAGATCGAGATCGAGCCGGTCGAGAATGCCGCGCGCAATGTCGTCGGTACTGTCTTCGCCGAGCGGAATCTGGCGCAGCACCATCGCCTTGACACGTTGCAGCTCTTCGTCGGAAACCGGCTTCGTCTGCATCGATTTGATTTCCTGCACCACCATACCCGCCGCCTTGCCGACATTCGCCGGATCGCTGGCGTATTGCACGTAATAGAGGCCGCGCGTGCGTCCCGCCTGGAGCGAGGCGCTCACGGAATAGACCAGCCCCGCATTCTTGCGCAGATCGATCGACAGCCGGGTGGAATAGAAGCCGCCTCCCAGCACCTGATTGCCGAGCGCCAGCGCGTAATAGTCGGGATCGGAACGCGTCAGCGCGAGATTATGGGCCAAGACGACGTCGTCCTGCACACGGCTCTGATCGGGCACCGCCACTGAGCGGGCGCGGTTCGGCGGCGCCGGGGGCAGGTCGACCGGCGGCTTGGGGCCTTCCGCCTTCCAGGTGCCGAAGTACTTCTCGATCGCCGCCCGCGCCTTTTCTGGAGTTATGTTGCCGATGACGACGATGGTCGTCAGATCGGGACGGAACACCGTCCGGTAATAGTCGCGCAGATCGTCGAGGGTGAGCGCCGACACCGTCTGACCGGTCGCCTGGCGTAAGGCCGGATCGCCGGCCGGATAGAGCGCCTCGATCAGCGAGCGCTGGCCGAGATAAGCGGGCGTCATGTTGCGCGAGGCCACCGACAGGGCCAATTGCGGCTTGATGGCGTCGAAGGCCGCCTGGGGCAGCGCCGGATGCATCTCGTGATCGGCGAGCAGTTCCACGCCGCGTTCGAAATCCTGCGACAGGACCTCGAGCGAGAAATCCGTGCCGGCGTTTTCGCTCGCCCCGATGGCGTCGAGTGCTTTCTCGAAAGCCAGGCGGTCGAGATGTTCGGTGCCGAAATTCAGCAGGGCTCCGAGGATCAGCGAAACGCCCTCTTTGCCCATCCGTTCCTGGGTCTGAGGCCGGTTGCGGATGTGGCCGAAGACCCCGACCGTGTCGCTCACGTTCTCGGGCTGGACGATCAGCTTAATGCCGTTGGGAAGCGTCGAAACCACCGGATTCAGCGTGGAACCCGGGACCGTCAGGCGGTTCAGGGCGGCCTCGGCCCATCCCGGCAGGGGCGTCGGTTTGGCTTCGCCGAGGGCGATCGTTTCCCGGCCGAAGCCGCCGCCGGAGGCGACGGGTTTGCCCGAGCCTTGCGGCCGTAAATAGCCGGAGATCGCGTGCTTGAGCCTCAGATATTTGCGCGCCACGCGGTTGACGTCGGCGACGGTCACTTTCTCGATGCGCGCAAGATCGTCGTCGGGCGATTGCAGGCCGTAGAGCGTCACCGTGTCCGCCCATACCGAGGCCAGATCGGCGATGGAATTCCTCGCCAATTCCGTGGCGCGACGCTCCTGCAGCTTGGCTGCTTGCACCAGTTCGGGCGGTACGCCGGACTTGGCGACCTTGGCCAGGATGGCGCGCATCTCGGCTTCGATAGCGGCCCCGTCGGCGCCGGGCGGATAGCTCACCGCCGCATAACCGATGCTCGCCTTGGCCAGCGGCTGGACGTAGAACCCGGCCGAGAGCGCCTTGCCCTGCGCCACCATGCCGAACAGCTCGAATCTGCGGCTCGACAGGACATCGGACAGCACCTCCAGCGCGGCGAAATCCCGGCTGTCCAGTCCCGGCAGGCGCATGGCGATGACGCGCATGGCGTTGGGATAATCCGAATCGATGGTGAAGGATTTGGGCTTCACGGGCCGGAACTTCATCGCCGGCCGCGCGGGCAACCGGCGCGATTGGATCGGCCCGAACAACGTCTTGATCTTCGCCAGCGCCGCCTGGGGATCGAGATCGCCCACCACCACCAGCAGCGCGTTGTTGGGCGTGTACCAGCGGCGATGGAAATCCTGCAACATCCCCGCCGTCGTCTTTTTGAAGGAGTCGCGCGTGCCGAGCGCGTCGTGCTCGTAGGGCGTACCGGCGAACAGTTCGGAGCGCAGCGTCTGGTACAGCTTGTAGCCGGGAACGGAGATATCCTGCGCGACTTCCTGGTCGATGGCGCCGCGTTCCTTCGTCCAGTCCTCTTCGGAACTCGTCACGTCCTGCATCCTCAGCGCCTCGATATGCAGGGCCACGTCTAGGTCCTCGGACGGCACGGTGTAGAGATATTGCGTGACGCTCTCGCGGGTGTTGGCATTGAAGTCGCCGCCCATGACGCTGCCGATATTGGCGAGCTGGTCGGCGGAAAGCCCCGGGCTGCCGCGGAACATCATGTGCTCGAGGGCGTGGGGCGTGCCGGGAAAGCCCGCCGGCGCCTCGTCCGAACCGGCAAGGTAGTTGACGGAGGTCGCGACCACCGGCGCCAGACTGTTGCGGACCACGATGACTCTGAGCCCGTTGGCCAGCGTGGCCCGGAGGACCGTCTGGTCCGCCGCGGGCGCGGCACCCGCAAACGGTGCGGAGACAAAGAGAAAGGCCAGAACAAGAGCGGCCGCGAACGACCGTAGGGGATGACCGCAGGCGATGTGCATGATGACCTTTTCCTCGAGAGCCCGGCAACCTAACCGGCGGAAGCTACAAGGTAAACCGACCTGATCGGTCACTGTCAGGCGACCGCCGCTTTCAAAGTTGTTCGTTCGTCGCCATTTCGTGACGACGACGGATCGCTTGCCCCGGTGCGACCAACCGTCCTTGTGGAAACTACCCATAACCCTGCGGAATAAGTAGCAATCCGCATAGCTTGGCCGGTTTCGTTGGCGTTTCATTCTTCCGCGAAACTTCAAAGGTGGCCGCGTGCGATGGGTACCTTAATCAGGATGATTTTCCGGGAGGGTGTGCCCAAACACAGGGCGCCCGCCCTGTCTCGTGCGAACCATTCTCGACGCGGCGTTGCCGGCGAGCGCGGACTGACGCTTTGGCGCGAAAAAGAGGATCTGGTGATCGCCGCCGCCTATCGCGTCATTCCGGCCGAAAACCAGGAGGATGGCGGCCCGAAAGGCCTTGTCAATACCGGCAAATTCCCCCGCTAGGCGCGACACCATGTACGGGAGAATTCCCCCCTGTCGCCCGCTAATACACCGGCCCGTGGTTCCCCCGGCCGTCGTCGGACTGGTGACGCCGCTCTGTCAAAAGAGCGCCTTTCGGCTTGGCCTCGGTTCTTTCGAGACCGGGCGGGAACGGACGAGGCCAATGCGGGCACCGAAGGCAAAAACGGTCGCCGTACGTTAGGGGGGCGGCCTCCCAAGGAAAGCAGGAGGCAGATGCTCCAGATCGAATTCCACGGCGGCCATCGGACGGCGAAAACCGCAAAAATGTCGCTTTTCGATGCATGTATTCACGGCTTGCGCGAATCCGGTTCCGAACGCCGGACGCCCGCGGAAAACTTGATCCAAATCATGTTCGGAGAAGCGGCAACGATGCTAGGTGCGTGAACCGGCGGCGGGCCGTCGGCAATGCTTACATACGGGCAGAACAACTGAAACGGGCGAGAGAAGATGAACGCGAAATATCCTGGGATTCCGAGCGTAATTCACGGTAACGGCGCCATCGCCGAGGTGATGGGACATGTGTGCGGCGGGGTCATCGGCTATCCGATTACGCCGTCTACGGAAATCTCGGAAATCTACGAGGCCTTCCGCGCCACCGGCGGATGCAACGTGTGGGGCCATCACCCCTTCTTCTTCGAGCCGGAAGGCGAGCACTCCGCACAGTCGGGCGCCCTCGGCGCGGCACTGACGGGCGGCAAGTACATCTCCAACGCCTCTTCCAGCCAGGGCATCCTGTACGGGATGGAATCGCATTACGTGACCGTCGGTCACAGAGCCGGCGGTTTCGTGCTTCAGGTGGCCGCCCGCGTCGTCTCCAAGCACTCGCTCAACGTCATGGCGGGCCACGACGACGTCTACGCCCTGCTCCAGTCCGGTTACACCATCCTGTTCGGCTCGAACCCGCAGGAAGCCGCCGACCTCGCGGCGATCTCTTACAAGATCAGCGCCACGAGCCTGATCCCCGTCACCAACGCGATGGACGGGTTCACCACCAGCCACATGCTCAGCGAAACGCTGATGCCGGAACCGGCGCTGCTCAAGGAATTCCTGGGCGATCCGTCCAGCCGCATCAAGTGCCCCACCGTGGCGCAGGAAATGCTGTTCGGCGCCAAGGGCCGCGTCTTCCAACTCAAGCAGTACATCGCCCGCCACCACGACGATCTCGATCCCGCCGGCGTGAAGGAAATCGAAGCCTTCCTCGACAAGAACGCGGATGCCGTCGAGAAGGACAACGATGGCAAACTGGCCGAAAAGACCCTCGCCTGGGTTCCCGAAGAGCTACGCAGCCAGTGGAAGCGCCAGTGGGTCAACTCCTATGAGAAGGGCACCCGCCAGCTGGTTCCCGCCCTCGTCGATATGCACAATCCGGGCCTCACCGGTCCGGTGCAGAACCAGCCCGACTTCCAGGCCGGCTCCGCCGACCACCGCACGCACTTCGTACGCGACGTGCCGCGCTTCGTCCGCGAAGCGATGAAGGAATATTCGGAGCTGACGGGCCGCGACTACGCCCCGATCAAGACCTATTTCTGCGAGGACGCCGAAACCGTGATGATCGGGCTCGGCTCCGTCACCGACGACGCCCAGGCGGTAGCAAAATATCTGCGCGGCCAAGGCAAGAAAGTCGGCGTCATCTCCGTCAAGCTGCTGCAGCCGTTCCCGGAGGCCGAGATCGTTGCCGCTTTGAAGGGCAAGAAGGCCGTCACCGTACTGGAGCGTTGCGACGTTACTGCGCTGACGACGTTCGTGACCGGCGCGCTCTACAAGGCGCGCGAGAATGCCGACGGCGTCCGCCACGAAGGCATCCCAGCGATCACGACCGCACCGAAAATCACTACCGCGATCTTCGGCCTCGGCGCCCACGACCTGCAGCCGCGCCACCTCATCGCGGCGTACAAGAACATGGAGACCAAGCAGGCCCCGTTTATCTATCTGGGCTCGCAGTTTTTCTCGAAGAACGCCACCCCGCGCGTTGCGGCGCTTCAGGCGAAGTTGAAGGCCGCCTATCCCGAGACCGAGCTGATGGGTCTCGAGACTGAGGCCAATCCGAATCTCTTGCCCAAGGGCGCCTTCCGCATCCGCTTCCACTCGGTNNGGCCACCGGCAAGCTTCTCACCGATATTCTCGCCAGCGCGCTCGATCTGCACTCCAAGGCGGCGCCGAAATACGGTTCGGAAAAGAGCGGCGCACCGACCAACTACTACATCACCCTCAGCCCCGAACCGGTGTTGCAGAGCAACGCCGACATCGAAGACGTCGAGATCGTGGTCTCGCCGGATCACAAGGTGTTCATCCATTCCAACCCGCTGCGCGGCATCGTGGAAGGCGGCACTTTCATCCTGCAGTCGCAGCTCTCGCCGGTCGAAGTCTGGAAGGAATTGCCACCCAACACCCGCAAGACCATTCGCGACAAGAAGATCAAGTTCTTCATCATCGACGGCTTTGCGGTCGCCAAGCCGCACGCCCCGACGCCGGAGCTTGAAACCCGCATGATGGGCATTGCCTTCATCGGCGCGATCTGCGGCCATGTCGACCGCATCGTCTCGGGCGCCACGCACGAAGCGATGCTCGAAAAGATCCGCAAGGACCTCACCAAGAAGTTCGGCGCCAAGGGTACCGCGGTGGTCGAAGGCAACATCACGGTCATCAAGGAAGCCTTCGAAGCGACGAAGAAAGTCGAATACACCGCTCCGGAATTCGCCGAGGTGGAAAAGGCCCCTGCGATAGCCAACGCCAGGTCCGTGGCGATCTCCGCCGGCATGTGCGATGTGGGCCGTCCCTCCGCGACCTCCAATTTCGGCGACCACCAGTACTATGACGACATGGTGGCCGCACCGTTCCGCGACGGCACCATTGCGGAAGCACCGGTCCTGCCCGGCACGGGCCTATTCATGCCGTCCGGCAGTGCCGCCTTCAAGGACAAAGGCCTGTTCCGTCGCGACGTGCCCGAGTTCATCGCCGACCTTTGCACGGGCTGCATGGAATGCGCCCTGATCTGCCCCGATGCGGCGATCCCCAACACGGTGCACGACATCCGCGACCTGCTGGGCACGGCGATCGGCCAGCTCGACATCGCGGAAGCCCAGCGTCAGGCGCTGCGCGACCAGGTGCCCGCGCTTTCCGACGCCGCGCGCGAGATCTATCGCGCCGAGAAGGACTCCAAGCCGTTCAATGAAGTGATTGCGGCCGCGGGGGAGAAGATCGACACGGACAATGCCGTGCTGAAGCGCAACATCGGCAAGCTCGCCGAGGCGTTGAAGGTGTTCCCGGTTGCGAAAACCCGGCCGTTCTTCGATGCGATGGAAAAGGCGGTGCCGGGATCGGGCGGGCTTTATTCGGTCGCCATCGACCCCTGGAAGTGTTCCGGCTGCCTCGAATGCATCGAGGTCTGCGGACCGCATGCGCTGGTGGAACGCCAGCAGGACGCGGCATTGCTCGAAACCCTGCAGACCCGCTTCGACTTCCTGAGCCGCACACCCAACACGCCCTCCCGTTTCGTCGACGGCGCCACCAAGCCCGACGGCGAGACCAAGCGTCTGATGCTCGACCGCAAGAACTACTACACGACCACGGGCGGGCACGGCGCCTGCCGCGGCTGCGGCGAGGTCACGGCGATCCGTATGGTCACGGGCGCCAATCACGCCATCCACGAGCGGCGGCGCAAGGAGCACGTCAAAGAGCTCGAAGGCCTGATCGAGAACCTCAATGCCAAGCTGGCGACGGTCGCGGATGCGGCACGCAAAGCGCGCATCGAAAAGACCGTCAAGACGCTCGAAAAGCGGCTGTTCAACTTCGAGACCGGCCCGAGCGGCAACGGTCCCTCGGCTTCGGTGATCGCCAATGCCACCGGTTGCTCGAGCGTTTACGCCTCGACCTTCCCCTTCAATCCCTACAACGATCCGTGGGTCAACAGCCTGTTCCAGGACACGCCTGCGGTCGCCAAAGGCCTGTTCGAAGGCATCGCGGCGGAGACGACGGACGACATCCGTGCGCTGCGCACGGCCAAGCTCGAACTGGCCGACGAGTACGATCCCGCCGTCCACGACAAGTTCTTCAAGACCTTCGCCTGGGCCGACTTCACGCCGGATGAACTATCGCTCATGCCGAGCGTGTTCAGCATCGGCGGCGACGGGGCGACCTACGACATCGGCTTCGGCGCGCTGTCGCGTCTTCTCGCCACCTCGACGCCGATCAAAGTCATGGTCCTCAACAGCGGCGGCTACTCGAACACCGGCGGACAGGCATCGACCTCCAGCCTGACGGGCCAGGACGCCGATCTCGCCCGCTTCGGTGCGGCCCACTATGGCAAGCAGGAAGACCGCAAGGAATTGGGCCTGATCGCCGCGTTCCACCCCAACGTCTTCGTGGCCCAGACCACCTCCACGATGCAGGGACACTTCCTCAAGTCCGTGATGGAGTACCTGAACCACAACGACTCGCCGGCGGTGCTCGACGCTTACGCGCCCTGTCAGGCGGAGAACGGCATCGCGGATTCGGCCGGCAGCCATCACGGCAAGATGGCCGTGGAGAGCCGTACCAGCCCGGTGTTCGTGCACGATCCGCGCCGCGGCGCCGATCTGCACAGCCGCTTCGTGCTCGACGGCAATCCCGATGTCACCAAGGACTGGGCGACGACCTCGATCGAATATGTCGAAGACGGAAAAACCAAGCTCCTGGAAATGCCGCTGACGCCGGCCGACTTCGCAGTGACGGAAGGCCGCTTCAAGAAGCAGTTCCGCAAGCTGGCAGCCGATGCCGTCGGCGTGCCGGTCGCCGAGTACATCGATCTTTCGCTAGCCGAACAGGCGGGCAAGACTCCCTTCATCTGGTCGACCGACGCCGAGAAGAAGCTGATCAAGCTCGAGGTCTCGCACACCTTGATCCACCTGGTGCTGGAGCGCCGTAAATACTGGCGCACGCTGCAGTACCTCGCCGGAATCAACGTCGAGAAGATCGACGCCGATCACAAGGCGGAGCTGGACGCCCTGCAGTCGCAGTACAAGGCGGCGGTGGACGAACGCGAATCATCGCTCGACTCCATCGCACGGGCCATGAGCGAACTGGCGGCCTCGTCCAACGCGCCGACGGGCGGCTTCGCGATGCCGGGCGCGGCGGCGGCCCCCAAGGCGGCGGCAGCGGCTCCGGCCTCCAACGGCGGCGCCGTGGTGACGCTGGCCGAGGACGATGTTCCGAAATGCTCGAACTGCAAGACCTGCTACCAGGATCTGCCCGAGCTGTTCGAAAAGACCAAGATCGTCGTCGACGGCGTTCCCAAGGAAGTCGCCCACCTCATCCCGGGCGCGCTGGCCAAGGTGAAGGTCACGCCGGAATTGAAGAGCAAAGTGGCCCGCGTGGCCGCCAATTGCGACTCGGAGATCGTCCATGAGCAGTGAGGCAATCACCAAAGATCCCGTTCGCGAGGATCTCGAGCGCCTGCGGTCGGTGACCAACGCGCTCGAGTCCACCGAGAAGGAGCTCGATGAGCTGGAAAACACCGAGGCGTTCGAGGTGTTCCAGAAACAGCTCGGGCTGTTGCGCAAGCGTCTGTTGAACGATCCGAAGTCGTTTCGTCAGACCTTCATCGCCGACGGCACGGCGGCGATCGTCTGGGAGTTCAAGCAGGACAAGCTCGGCGCCCAGTTCGTCAATACGCTGTGGAACCTCTTGCTGCGCGACGACGACATGTCGACGATCCTACAGCGGTTCCTCTGGGCCTTGCCGCTCAAGTTCAAGCGCAAATTCATCGCCGCGCTCGACGCCCATCTCTCCGACCGCTATCCGATGTTCAAGGGCCTGTCGAAAGACTGGCCGGGCGGCAACTACATCCCGCCTTACATCCGTCCGGCGGAAGAGCGCAAGAACGACTTCGACCTCGTGACCATGGGCTATCTGGGCTATCTGACTCAGGGCTACAACCAGCGCGAAGTCGATCTGTTCGTCTGGCTGGAAGTGCTGCGCGACAAGCAGTGCGAGGACAGCCCGTGCGTGCTGGGCGTTTGCGACGCCAAGGGCCGCAAGAAGGGCGGCTGTCCGGTCGTCATCCACATCCCGGAAATGCTCAACCTGATGGGTCAGGGCAAATACAAGGATGCGATGAAGCTGATCCAGGGGTGCAACCCGCTGCCCAACGTCACCGGCCGCGTCTGCCCGCAGGAAAACCAGTGCCAGGGCGTCTGCACCATGACCGGCCGGCCGATAGAGATCGGCCAGCTCGAATGGTTCCTGCCCGAGCGCGAGCGGATTTTGAACCAAGCCAACGGCGAAGACCTCGCCGTCTGGAAGAACTACGTCACGCCGTGGCAGAAGGCCGAGAAGCCTCCGATTGCGGTGGTCGGTTCCGGTCCCGCCGGCCTGATTAACGCCTATCTGTTGTCCGTCGAAGGCTTCCCGGTCACGGTGTTCGAGGCCTTCCACGACCTCGGCGGCGTGCTGCGTTACGGCATTCCCGAATTCCGCCTGCCCAATGCGCTGATCGACGACGTGGTCGGCAAGATCGATCGGCTGGGCGGCAAGTTCGTCAAGAACTTCGTGGTCGGCAAGACGGCCACCCTGCAGGACCTCAAGGACGCCGGCTTCTGGAAGATTTTCGTCGGCACGGGTGCGGGACTGCCGCGCTTCATGAACATCCCCGGCGAACATTTGAACGGCGTCATGTCGGCCAATGAGTACCTCACCCGCGTCAATCTCATGCAGGCGAGGATGGACGACTTCGAGACGCCGCTGCCGCAGATCAAGGGCAAGAACGTCATCGTCATCGGCGGCGGCAACACCGCGATGGATGCGGCGCGCACCTCCAAGCGGCTCGGCGCCAACATCACCATCGTCTATCGCCGGACCAAGAAAGAAATGCCGGCGCGCGTCGAGGAACTGGAGCACGCGCTGGAGGAAGGCGTTGTGCTGCAGGTCTTGCGCGCACCCAACGAGTTCGTCAGCGGCAGCGAGCACCATGTCTGCCATGCCGTTCTCGACGTCATGGAACTGGGCAAGCCCGATGCTTCGGGCCGCCGTTCGCCGGTGCCCACGGGCAAGACCGAGACCATCCCGGTCGACCTCGTGATCATGGCGCTGGGCAACGACTCCAACCCGATCATCAAGGACTCCGAGCCCCGCATCAAAACCTCGAAATGGGGCACCATCGTCGTCGAAGACGGCGCGGAGACGACGCTGAAGGGCGTCTATTCGGGCGGCGACGCCACCCGCGGCGGTTCGACGGCCATCAATGCGGCCGGCGACGGCAAGGCGGCGGCCGATCAGATCGCCAAGGACATCCCCTTCACCGCGGCCGAGATCAAGGACATGGTCGCTAAGGCGGGCACCTACACCACAAAAGCCCAGACCGAGTACGCGATCGTCAAGCGGTCTGAACTCGCCGCGGGCATCGTCGAGATCACGGTCAAAGCGCCGATGGTCGCCAGGACCGCCAAGGCCGGCCAGTTCGTCCGCCTGCTGGCGTCGCCCAAGGGCGAGCTGATCCCGCTCACCCTGGCCGATTGGGACGCCAAGGCGGGCACCATCGACCTGGTCATCCAGGCCGTCGGCACCAGCTCCATCCTGATCAACGCGATGAAGCCGGGCGAAGCCTTCACCGGCATCGCCGGTCCCTTGGGCCAGCCGTCAAAACTGCACAAGTACGCCGCCGATCAGACAGTGGTGTTCTGTGCGGGCGGCCTGGGACTGCCGCCCGTCTACCCGATCATGCGGGCGCATCTCGAGCTGGGCAACCACGTCACCCTGATCGCAGGCTACCGCACCAAGGGCGCGCTGTTCTGGACCGCCGAGGGCGAGCGCGTCGACACGATTCAGAAGAAGTACGGCAAGCAACTCGACGTGATCTATGCCACCAACGACGGCACCTTCGGCGTCAAGGGCTTCGTCACGGTTCCGCTGCAGCAGATGATGGACGACAAGAAGTCCAGCAAGGGCCGCGCGGTCGCCGAAGTGATCGCCATCGGCCCGCCGCTGATGATGCGCGCGGTCAGCGAGTTGACGAAAAAGTACGGCGTGACGACCGTCGTCAGCCTCAACTCGATCATGGTGGACGCCACCGGCATGTGCGGCGCCTGCATGGTGCCCGTCACCATCGACGGCAAGATGGTGCGCAAGCACGCCTGCATCGACGGGCCGGAACTCGACGCCCACATCATCGACTGGGACAAGTTCCTGCCGCGCTTCGACCAGTTCAAAGCGCAGGAGCAACACAGCCGCGAGAAACACGGGCTCGCCTGACATTTTTGCATGCGTTCAATGCAAAAGGGGGAAGGACCATGTCCTTCCCCCTTTCGTTTAACGTGCTAGGCTGGCCGCCGCTGGATGAGGCCGCCATGACAAGACAAACGCCTGTTCAGAAGTTCTACCAGAAAGGCACTTTCACCTTCGGCAACCGGCTGTCGCCCGAAGCCTTTCACGCGGCGCCCGCCATGGCGTCGCCCCTGGTGAAAGGCCATGAGGCCTGCCCCGGCTGCGGGATCGTGCTGGCCGCGCGCCATGTGGCCGCCGTCTTGCAGCTGGCGAAGTTCGACGGCGCGATGCGGATTCTGGATCAAAGCGGCGAGGATGCTCCCAAAATCTTCGAGCGCGGCGGCGACGTGTTGTGCCTCTGCTACGACACCGAAGGCGCCGGCGGAAAACCGGGTAACCTCTTCGCCGCCGGCAAGGGCGTCCAGTTCGCGCGCCTGCACGCCATTGCCTATGTCGCGACCGCGACCGTCGCCGACCTGCACGATCTGGAGAACAAACTGACCAAGGCGATGGGCCTCGGCGGCGTACGCTACCTCCACATCCACGCCCCCTGCCCCGCCGTGTGGGGCACACCCCCGCGCGACACCATCCGTCTGGCGCGGCTGGCGGCCGAAAGCGGTTTCTTCCCCATCTTCGAGGCCGAGAACGGCGTGGTCACCGGGAGCCGCCGCATCCGCCACCGCATGCCGGTCACCGATTATCTGGGTCCGCGCCTGGCGAAGCTCGGCCCCGACGACACCCCTAAGCTGCAGGACCTGGCCGACCGCAACATCATCGAGTTCGATCTCCTGCCGCATCCGGGCGAGCATTGATGTCCAACGACGCTATAACGGAACCGAAGATCGTGCGCAGCGTGCGTCCCGTCTTCCTCGACCGCCTGCCGCCCTGCAACAACGCCTGCCCGGCGGGCGAGAACATCCAGGCCTGGCTCTATCACGCCGAATCCGGCGATTACGAAAGCGCCTGGCGCAAACTGACGGAAGACAATCCGCTGCCCGCGATCATGGGGCGCGTCTGCTATCACCCCTGCGTTTCCAAGTGCAATCGCGCCGAAGTGGACGGCCCCGTCGGCATCAATTCGGTCGAACGTTTCCTCGGCGACGAGGCGATCAAGCGCGGCTGGAAATTTGCATCTCCCAAGAAGGAAACTGGCAAGCGCGTGCTGGTGGTCGGCGCGGGACCCTCGGGCCTCTCGGCCGCCTATCATCTGCGCCGCCTGGGCCACACGGTCGAAGTGCACGACGCAGGCCCGCATGCCGGAGGCATGATGCGCTTCGGCATCCCGAAATACCGCCTGCCGCGCGAGGTGCTCGACGCCGAAGTGAAGCGCATTAAGGACATGGGCGTCGTCATCAGGCTCAACACAAAGGTCGAGAACATCCGCAAGGCGATGCAGGACGGCAGGTTCGATGCCGCGTTCCTGGCCGTCGGCGCGCATCTTGCCAAGCGCGCCTACATTCCGGCCGGTTCGGCGGCGAAGATGCTGGACGCCGTCTCGGTGCTGCGCTCGATGGAAGACGGCGAGAAGCCCCTGCTCGGCCGACGCGTCGTGGTCTATGGCGGAGGCAACACCGCCCTCGATGTGGCGCGCACCGCCAAGCGCCTGGGGGCCAGCGAATCCATCATCGTCTACCGCCGCACCCGCGCCAAGATGCCGGCGCACGACTTCGAACTCGAAGAGGCCATCGAAGAAGGCGTGATGGTGAAATGGCTCTCCACCATCAAGCGCATGGAGGGCGGCAAGATCGTCGTCGAGAAGATGGAGCTGGACGATAAGGACTTCCCGCAGCCCACCGGCACCTTCGAGACTCTGGAAGCCGATTCCGCAGTGCTGGCGCTGGGACAGGACGTCGATCTCGGCCTGTTGGAAGGCGTGCCCGGCTTGACGATGAAAGACGGCGCCGTCGAGGTCGGTCCCGACATGATGACGGGGGCCAAGGGCATCTTCGCGGGCGGCGACATGGTGCCTTCGGAACGCACCGTGACGGTCGCCGTCGGTCACGGCAAGAAGGCCGCCCGCCACATCGACGCTTGGCTGGGCGACCGCACTTACGAGCCGCCGCAGAAGCACAAGCTCGCCAGCTTCGACAAGCTCAACACCTGGTATTACGGCGACGCGCCGCGGACCATCCGCCCGACGCTCGACGCCGTGCGCCGCCAGAGCACCTTTGAGGAAATCGTGGCGGGACTCGACGAGAGCACCGCGCTCTACGAGGCGCGGCGCTGCCTCAGTTGCGGCAACTGCTTCGAATGCGAGAACTGCCTCGGCATGTGCCCCGACAACGCGGTGACGCGGCTAGGACCGGGCCTGCGATTCGCTTTCGACTATGAGCGCTGCAAAGGCTGCGGAATCTGCGCCCAGGAGTGCCCTTGCGGAGCCATCACTATCGTGCCGGAACCGGCCTGATTGCTGCCGTAAGAGTCGGATAGCCGAATCGCGAAAGGCGGCACATTCATAAAAATATGGTTTCCGGGCGGCACCGGGATGTCTTACAACCGCAAGGATGGAGGTGCCTATGACAGCCAAACCCCCAATCCGGTTTACCGACGAGGTCCGCCGGGAAATTCAATTGCGCGCCTACCTGATCTGGGAAAACGAGGGCCGCCCGCACGGCCGCGAGAAGGAACACTGGCGGCGCGCCGAAGCCGAAATCCTGACTGCCATGCATCTCGTCAAGGCAAAGCCCACGGTCAAGACGGCGGCGCCGAAGACGGCGGCGCCCAAGGCGGAAATAAAACCGAAAGCCGCAGCCAAACCCAAGGCCAAGAAGGCGGCAAAGCCCAAGTCTTCGCACTGAGAAGCTCAGTTCTCGACGGAAACGCTTTTCAAGATGATTTCCTGGGCGTTCGGATGATGGATGTCGTCCGAGACGGTGACGTCGAGCTTGGCGCCCTCGGCGATAGTGCCGGCCGAGGATTCCTCGAAATGCTCGGCGAAATGCGCCGCCGACATATGGCTCATGGCGCCGAGCCACACCGAGACCGCGGTGACGGACTTGGCGTCTTCGGATTTGGCGACCTCGTCGATCTGCCGCATCAGGTTCTTCATCAGCGAGGCTTCGTGCATGCTTCGTCCTCCTCGATCTCCTGGCGTATCCGGTCGGCGACGGCGACGGTAGCGGCAGCGACCGCCTCCGTGAGCGGTAAGCCGGGATCGAAACATTCCCCTTCGATGGCGTAGACGATGGTGCGCGGCGGCAGCCGGCCCAGCGCGCGGCCGAGTTCGATGGCGGCCGCCAGCCCGAAGCCGTGCGTCGAAAGGTCGGAATAGGCCTGGGGCAACTCGCCTTCCTTGGCGTCGATGCGATGGACCGTACCCGCCGGCAGGTTCGAGACGCAGGCGTCGATCAGATAGGCCGTGTCCGCGCCTTCGAGCTTCGCCAGGATCGTGGTGGCCTCGCCGTCCAGTTCGACGATTTCCGCGCGTTCCAGCAGCATGTGCCGCAGCAGCCGTGCCGTCCGGCGGCCCGCGCCGTCGTCGCCGCGCTCGATATTGCCGATGCCGAGCACCACCGTACGCGGCATCAGCCCCGGTCCACGTCCAGCTTGAGGAAGTGGCAGGAGCAGGAGATGCAGGGATCGTAATTGCGGATCGCCTGCTCGCAGCGGTACTGCAGTTCCTTGTCGGGCAGGTCCAGCCAGTTGCCGACGAAGCTCGTCAGGTCCTTCTCGATGGTCGGCTGGTTCTGCGAAGTCGGCGCGATGATGCGCGCGAAGGTGACGAGGCCCGCATCGTCGATGGTGTAGCGGTGATAGCAGATGCCGCGCGGCGCCTCGGTGGCGTGGCAGCCGGAACCGGCGCGCACCGTGCCCTCGACGAACGGTTTCTCGGGCGGCTCGTAGGCGGCGATGATCCTGAGCGCTTCCTCGACGGCGTAGAGCGATTCCACGAGGCGCACCACGATGCTCTTGAACGGGTTGTTGCAGGTCTTGCCCAAGCCCACTTCGCGCGCCACCTGCTGCGCCGTGGGCGTCAGCTTGTCGAAGTTGAGGCTGTAGCGCGCCAGGGGGCCGGTGAAATAAGGACCGCGGCCGCGGATGTGCGAATGCAGCGCGGTGGAATGCTCGACATGCGTCTCCTCGAAGGTGGCGTCGTAGTCCTCGATGGGGATGTCCATCCCCTTGTTGGAAACGAGCCGTCCCTCGTTAAGCGGATATTCGCTGGGGTGGCGCAGGGCGACGAATTCGTAGTCGCGCTCGCTGTCCGGGAAGTCGAACTTGGCGACCAGGCGGATCGCTTCGATGGCGAAATCGCGCACGCCCTTCAGCTTTTCGGCCAGCGGCTGCAGCTCGCGCTTGGTGGGCACGCGGTAGAAGCCGCCGACGCGCACGTTGATGGGATGGATCTCGCGCCCGCCAATCGTGGTCATGATGTCGTTGCCGACCTTCTTGAACTCCAGCGCCTTCTTGACCAGATCGCCGTGGTCCTTGGCCATCTGGATGACGCTGTCGTAGCCGAGGAAGTCCGGCGCATGCAGCATGAAGACGTGCAGCACATGGCTCTCGATCCATTCGCCGCAATAGATCAGGCGGCGCAATTCGCGCAGCTGGCCGTCGATCTTGATACCGAGAACCTTCTCCAGCGCATGGATGGAACCCATCATATAGGCGATCGGGCAGATGCCGCAGATGCGCGCCGTGATGTCGGGCACTTCCATGTAGGAACGCCCGCGCAGGAAGGCTTCGAAGAAACGCGGCGGCTCGAAGATGCGCAGCTCGGCGTGCTTCACCGCGCCGTCGCGCACCACGACCTTGAAGGCGCCCTCGCCTTCCACGCGGGCGAGGTAGTCGAGCTTGATCGTCTTGCTAGCCATGACGCTCGCGCTCCTTGCGGAATTCCTCGGCATTGACGTTGAAGGTCGAGTAGACGCGCTTGAGGTCCGCCCGGCTCATGCCGAGATGGGCCATCTGGCGGCTGAGCGACACCGTGTTGGGCGTTTCCATCGGGCCGAAGCAGCCGTAGCAGCCGCGGTCGTAGCTGGGGCAAAGCGCGCCGCAGCCCGCATGGGTCACCGGCCCCAGGCACGGCTTGGCGTGGGCCACCATGACGCAGACATTGTTCTTGAGCTTGCACTCGATGCAGACGCTGTGCGCCGGGGTCACCGGTTTGCGGCCGGCGACGAAGGCCGAAACCACTTCCACCAGCTGCATCTTGTTGATGGGGCAGCCGCGCAGCTCGAAATCGACCTTGATGTGCGCGGAAATCGCCGTCGAGGTTGCCAGCGTGTGGATGTATTCGGGATGGGCGTAGACGGCGGCGGTGAACTCTTTGACGTCCGCGAAGTTCTTCAGCGCCTGGATGCCGCCCGCCGTGGCGCAGGCCCCGATGGTGATGACGACGCGAGAACGCGCCCGCACGTCGAGGATACGTTCGGCGTCGTGGGCGGTGGTGACCGAGCCTTCCACCAGCGAAACGTCGTATTTGCCGCTGATCTCGCCGCGGGTGGCTTCCGGGAAATAGGCGATATCGACGGCGCCCGCGACTGCCAAGAGTTCGTCTTCGCAATCGAGCAGGCTGAGCTGGCAGCCGTCGCAGGAGGCGAATTTCCAGACGGCCAGGCGTGGTTTCTTCGCAGCCATCACAGCTCCTTTACGCTCATCAACGGACGCAGTTTGTCGTTGCGGAACACCGGCCCGTCGCGGCAGACGAACACCGTGCCGATCTGGCAGTGGCCGCACAGCCCGATGCCGCACTTCATGTTGCGTTCCATCGACAGGTACATGGCTTCGTCGGGCACGCCCTTGTCGCGCAGCGCCGCGGCGCCGAAGCGCATCATGATCTCGGGACCGCAGACATAGGCGATGGTGTGCTGCGGATCGAAGGCGGCACGAGGCACCAGCGTCGTCACCACGCCCACATTGCCGTACCAGTCCTCGGTGGAGGTATCGACCGTGACATGGATGTCGACGTCGAGGCGGCGGCGCCACTGCTCCAGTTCCGGGCGGAAGAGAAGATCGGTCGGCGTGCGCGCGCCGAACAGCAGCGCGACTTTGCCGTATTTCTTGCGGCCCGACAGCACCTCGTAGATGAGGGGCCTGAGCGGGGCGAGGCCGAGGCCGCCCGCCAGGATCACCACGTCGCAATGCTCCGCCACCTCGACCGGCCAGCCGGCCCCGTAGGGACCGCGCACGCCGATATAATCGCCGGGTTCGAGATGCGACAGCGCGTGCGAGACGGGTCCCACGTCGCGGATGGTGTGGATCAGGCCCTCGCCGGGCCTCGCGGGATCGCCGCTGATCGAGATGGCGGCCTCCCCGACGCCGAAGGCCGTGAGCATGTTGAACTGGCCGGGCGCGAACGCGAACGGCTCGTCCATTTCAACGGTGAGAGTCCATACGTCGGAAAGCTCGCGCACCCGCTTGCGGATGCGACCGACGCGCGGAACCATCGGATCGGCGACGATCCGCGGTGTTTCAGCTGTGAGCGCCATAGACATCGAGTATCTGCAACCTTGATGCTTGCAACCGTTGGATCAGGATCGGCATGAAACGCTTCATCAGTTCGTAGCCGAGGCTGTGATCGTCCTCGCACTTGCCGCGCAGGCATGCCGCGTCCATCGAGATGGCGCGCGTCAATTCCAGCGCCTTGGCATCCATCCCCCAGCGATAAGGCGGCACCAGCCAGGAGGCGCCGACGATCTCGCTTTCGCCGACCGTCTGGATGGTGAGGACGCGCTCGGGGGCGGAGATCTGCAACGCCACCCGGCCCGACCGCAACAGGTAGAACTGGTCGGCGGGTTCGCCTTCGTGGAACACGAACTGGCCGGCCTCGAAGCGCACGTTCTTGGCGCATCCGGCGATCAGGTTGGTGTATTCGTCCTTCATGCCGGCGAAGAACGGATGCTCCTTGACGATGCGCTCGAGCCCTTCCATGGCGGTCTCCTATTGCGGCTCGCTGCTGCGGATAGCGGCGACTTCTTCGGTGATGTCGATGCCGACGGGGCACCAGGTGATGCAGCGCCCGCAGCCGACGCAGCCCGAGGTGCCGAACTGGTCCCACCAGGTCGACAGCTTGTGGGTCATCCACTGGCGATAGCGCGCGCGCGTGGTCGAACGCACGCTGCCGCCGTGGACGTAGGAATAATCCATCGTGAAGCACGAATCCCAACGGCGCGAGCGCGAACTTTCGACGCCCGCAAGATCGCTCGCTTCCTCCACCGAAACGCAGAAGCAGGTGGGGCACACCATCGTGCAGTTGGCGCAGGAAAGGCAACGCTCCGCCACCTCGTCCCAGCGCTTGTGTTCGAGGTTCCGCGCCAACAGCTCGCGAACGTCGTCGGCCTTCATGGAGCGGCCCATCGAGGCCGCCGTCTTCTCGGTCACCTTCTTGGCGGCGTCGAGGTCGCCGCTCGAAGCGGGCTGCTTCGGCAACCCTGCCAGCACATCGCGGCCCTTGTCCGATCCGGCCTCGACCACGAAGCGGTGCTTGCCGCCTTCGACCAGTTCGGTAAGGGCAAGATCGTAGCCGTTCGAAACGCGCGGCCCCGTGTTCATGGAAACGCAGAAGCAGGTGCCGCCCGCCTTGCCGCAATTGACCGCGACGATGAAGGCGTTGTCGCGCCGCGCCTTGTAGTGGCTGTCCACATAGGGCCCGTGCAGGAATACCTTGTCCTGGATGGCGATGGCGTGCAGCTCGCAGGCCCTGACCCCGAACAGCGCGAAGCGTTCGGGCTCCGCAGGGGTAGCCTCTACCGTGGCGGCATCGGCCGAGCGCGCGGCCTTCCACAACTGCTGAATGGGGGGATGCAGAAAGCGTTTCCAGGAATGGGGCCCCACGGTATAGCCGAACAGGGCTCCGTCGTCCCGCCGCTGGAGGCGGTAGGTGCCGCCGTCCTGCTCGTCGGTCCAGCCGGCGGGCAGTTCGTCGACGCGCGCGATGTCGTCGTAGACGATGGCCTGGTCCCTGAGCGTCGGCCCGACCACGCGGTAGCCGCGCTTTGCCAGGATGTCGATGAGGCTTTGCAGCCCTTGCTTCTCGATCGTTACCGAAACGTGATCTGTCGCCATATCCTGGTCCGGCTGCTGGTGAGAGGCACAAAACTGGACTCGGCAATACTAGAAACAAAGCGCCGGGGCCGCAACGCGCTATCCTTGGGGAATTTCGGAAATCCGCGCCACAGAAAAGAAGTGCGCAAAGTGCGTCATATTGCGCGTTCCGCTGCAATCGCCGCCGTGGAGCTTTGGATGGCTTGATCGGCCATGATTTCTTCCAGCGGACGCATCAGGCGGCGGCGCCAATTCGGGTACTGGGTAACGCTGCCCGGCAGGTTGGCCTGGTGCGCCTGACCGGTCAGATCGTCCAGCTGGACCATGAACAGCACGCTCTGGGAACGGGCGAGAAAGGCATGCACTGCCGTTGCCAGGCTGGGTGTCCAGGCGAGCGTGGGCTGGTCCGTCGGCAACAGGTCTTCGTCCGCCAGGGCCTGCAGCAATTCGCGCTTCTCGGCGGCCCGGGCTTCCCGCGCCTGCGCCTCTTCCGCCCCCGTTTTGAAGAGACCGAGGCGCGCCTTGGCCGCGATGTCCTCGCCTTCCCAGAAGCCGTGCAGCGTTGCCAGATCGTGCGTGGAAACGGACACGGCCGCCATTTTCGGATACTCGCGCGGGCCGCGAAAATGCCCGTCCCGGTTCTCGAAATAGAACACGCGGCTGGAGAGGACATCGGCCGCGCCCAGCCTTTCGCGGAAGCCCTCCGGCACGGTCCCGAGGTCCTCGCCGATGACGAGGCAGCGGTTGCGGCGGCTTTCCAGGGCGGCGACCGCCACCAGATCGCCGATCGGATAGCGCACATAGGCGCCGGAAGCGGGCGACGCGCCCTTGGGAATCAGGAACAGCCGCTGCCAGCCCATCACATGATCGATTCGCAACGCTCCGGCATGGCGCATGTTCGCCCGCAGGAGTTTCGCGAAGTAGCCGTAAGCCTCGTCGCGCAGCCGCACCGGATTGAGCGGCACCACGCCCCAGTCCTGGCCTTTCTCGTTGAAGGGATCGGGCGGCGCCCCCACTCTCGCCCCGCCCATGAAAAGGTGCGGATGACTCCAATGGTCGGCGCTCGCCGCGTCCACGCTGACGGCGAGATCGTTGTAGAGGCCGATGGCCATGCCGCGCCCACGCGCCAATTCTGCGGCGGATGCGATCTGTTCGTCGCATTGCCATTGCAGATAGCGGAAGAACGAGAGGCGCTCCGCATAGCGCCCGCGCAATTCGGCGACCGCTGTGGATTTCCGGTCGTGACAGGCGGCGGGCCAGCGCGGCCAGTCGTGCGTCTGGAAGCGTTCGCTGAGCGCCTGGTAGGTCGCAAAACTTTCGAGTTCCTCTCCCGCACGCTCCACGAAGGCGTGGAAGGCGGCGGCGCGCGCATCGCCTTGCTCCAAATGGTTTGCCACAAAACTGTCGTGCAGATGCTCCAGCACGGGCAGCTTGAGGCGGGCGACATTGCGGTAGTTGACGAATTCCGCATTGCGCAAAGTCTGCAAGGTCCGCTGGAAGTCGGCGCCGCGGCTGAGGGCGCGCGCTTCTTCGCACTCGGCGAAATCGGGAACGGCCGTCACGTCGAGATAGAGCGGATTGCGGAACAGCCGGCTGGCGGGCGAATAGGGGCTGGCGTCCTCGGGCGCATCGAGGAACAGCGCGTGCAACGGATTGAGTCCGATGGCGTCGCCGTCGCTCGCCGCGACACGCTCGATGAGCTGCTTGAGATCGCCGAAATCGCCGATGCCCCAGTCGCCGAGCGATTTGAGGGCATAGAGCTGGGCGGCCAATCCCCAGCAGCGCCGGTTCGTCATCCTCGGCGGCAGATAACAGCGGGCGGGCGCCACGATCAGGCGTGTGGCGGCTTCCTCGCCCGCCTCCAGGCGGAACTCGTGATAGCCGAGCGGCAGCGCGCCGAGAACGAGGCGCCGCAGCGCGATGCGCCGCTCACCGAGATGGCCCATGTCTTCGACGGGGAGCGTATCGAGACGGCATTCGCCGGTGCGCAGCGCGCCCGTTTCCAGCCGCAGCGACCAGCGGATCGTCGCGTGTTCCTCCTCCACCGGCAGGCGGAGCGGCAGCGCGACGGGCTCGGCCTCCAAAGTCACTACCACGGGCGGCAAAGCTGTGCGCCACGGCGCTTCGCCGAGCACGGCAAGGCTGGACCAAACGTCGTTGTCGGTATCGGCGGCGATACCCAGCGCCCCCAGCAGCGCGCGCATGGTGTCGGGCGGGGTCTCGTGCCGCGTGCCGTGGATGTCCCAGTAATGCGACTCGACGCCGGCGGCATCGCCCAGTCTGTTCAGGGTGCCGTCAGCGTCCATGCTTCAGACCTCGCCGACGAACAGCGCAAGCGAATGCGCCCGAAGCGGGAAAGTCGCACGGCCCGCAAAGCTTCCGGTGGGCACGCCGTCGGCGGCCGAGGTGTCGACGATCCAGTTCCATTTGCGGTCGACGGGAACGCCGGGCAGCACGAACTCGACCGTCGCGGGGCCCGCATTCGCCAGCAGCAGGAAGGAATGAGGATCGAGGTGGCGCGTATAGGTGTTCACGTCCATCTCGGCCGTCGCCGCGTAGCGCACGCCGATGCAATGATTGCCGGGCCGGTTCCAATCTTCGCCGGTCATCTCGCGCCCCTCGGGGGACAGCCAGACGATGTCCTTCACGTCGCTTTCGTCGGTCGGATCGCCGAGGAAGAAGGACGAACGGCGGAACACCGGATGCTCCGCACGCAATTTGAGGAGCATTTGGACGAAGGCGAGCAGCTCGCGGTTTTCGTCGAGCTTCGACCAGTCGACCCAGCCGATCTCGCTGTCCTGGCAATAGGCGTTGTTGTTGCCCCGCTGGGTGCGGCCCATCTCGTCGCCCGCCAGCAGCATCGGGATTCCCTGCGACAGGAGAAGCGTGGCGAGGAAATTCCGCTTCTGCCGTTCGCGCAGGCTCTGCACCGCGGGATGGTCGGTCGGCCCTTCGATGCCGCAGTTCCAGCTGTAATTGTCGTCGGAGCCGTCCCGGTTGAGTTCCTTGTTGGCCTCGTTGTGCTTGACGTTGTGGCCGACGAGGTCTTCGAGGGTGAAGCCGTCATGGGCGGTGACGAAATTCACGCCCGCCGTGGGCCGGCGCTTGACATGCCCGAACACGTCGTTCGATCCCGCCAGTCGCAGCGACAGATCGCCCACCGGCGCGTCGCCGCGCCAGAAGCGCCGCACGTCGTTGCGGAAGCGGTCGTTCCATTCGCTCCAGCGCGGCGGGAAACCGCCCAGCCGGTAGCCGTCGGGACCCAGATCCCAGGGCTCGGCGATCAGCTTGGTCTTCACCAGCACCGGGTCCTGCAGGATGCAGTCGAACAGCGGCGCCTCCGGCGAGAATTTGTGCTCCACCCGCGCCAGGCTGACGGCCAGATCGAAGCGGAAGCCGTCGACGTGCATCTGCTCGACCCAATAGCGCAGGCTGTCCATCACCATCTGCTGCACGCGCGGATGCGAGAGGTTCAAGGTGTTGCCGCATCCCGTCATGTCGCGATAGCGGCGCTTGTTCTCCGCCAGGCAATAGTAGGAGGCGTTGTCGATGCCGCGGAACGACAGCGTGGGGCCGAGCGCGTCGCCCTCGCCCGTGTGGTTGAACACCACGTCGAGGATGACTTCGATGCCCGCATCGTGATAGGCGCACACCATCTGCCGGAATTCGTCGATGTTACCGCGGGAGAGATAGCGCGGCTCGACGGCGAAGAAATTGATCGAATTGTAGCCCCAGAATTCCTTGAGGCCGTTCCTGGCGAGCGCCCAGGTGGTGTTGAAAGGCTGGACGGGCATGAGCTCGACGGCCGTCACGCCCAGTTCGCGCACATGGCGCACGACCTCGGGATGGGCGAGCCCGCCGCAGGTGCCGCGCAGCGTCTTGGGCACCGCCGGATGGCGCATGGTGTAGCCGCGCAGGTTCAGCTCGTAGATCACACTGTGCGAACGCGGCGTGCGCAGCGCCTTGTCGCCGCTCCAGTCGACATGAGGATCGACGACGCGCCCCTTGGGCACGACGGCGGCATCGTCGCGCATATCGAAGGACAGGTCGGCGCGGAAATCGTCCGGATCGTAGCCGCAGTGCAGCGGGCTCCATTCCAGCGGCCGCGACAGTTCGCGCGCATAGGGATCGATCAGGAGCTTGTTGGGATTGAATCGATGGCCGTTCGTAGGGTCGTAGGGACCGTACACGCGGTAGCCGTAGAATAGACCCGGTTTGGCAACCGGCAGATAGCCGAACCACACCTCGTCGGAGCATTCCGGCAGCGCGATCCGCGCCCGCTCGCGTTCTTTCTCGTCGAACAGGCAGAGTTCCACCTTCACGGCATTGGCCGAGAACAGCGCGAAATTGACGCCTTGTCCGTCGAAGGTGGAGCCCAGGGGGAAGGGCCTGCCTTCTTTCAGCGTCAAGCCGGTGGCCACCGTCAGCGGCCCTCCGGCACCAGTACGATGGTGGCGAGCGGGGGCAGCGTCACCGACAGGCAGTCCGCCGCACCGTGCCAGGGCACACCGAGCGTCGAAAGACCGCTGCCGTTGCCGACATTGCCGCCGCCGTAGTAGGTCGAATCCGTGTTCAGGGCTTCGTAGTAGCCGCCCGAACGCGGCACGCCGATGCGATAGCCATGGCGCACCACCGGGGTGAAATTGCACACCACGACGACGAAGTCGTCCGGATCGGCGCCGCGGCGGATATACGAAATGATGCTGGCATCGCCGTCGTTGCAGTCGATCCAGGAGAAGCCCTCGCCTTCGCAATCGCGTTCGTAGAGGGCGCCCCGTTGGCGGTAGAGCCGGTTGAGGTCCTTCACCAGCTTCTGCATGCCCGCATGCATCGGATCGTCGAGCAGATGCCAGTCGAGGCTCGTATCGTGATCCCATTCGCGCTCCTGCGCGATCTCGCCGCCCATGAACAGGAGCTTCTTGCCGGGCATGGTGAACATGAAACCGTAATAGGCTCGCAGATTGGCGAATTTCTGCCAGCGGTCGCCGGGCATCTTGGCGAGCAGCGAGCCTTTGCCGTGCACCACCTCGTCGTGCGANNTCCAGCCCATGTTCCACTTGTAGCCGAAGCCCAGGCCTCCGAGATAAGTCGGCCGCGACACCATCGGCCAGGCCGTGGATTCCTCCGCCACGGTGATCGCATCGTGGTGGTTGGCGTAGACCAGCTCGTTCATCCGCCGGATGAAGTCGATGGCTTCGAGGTTCTCCACCCCGCCGTGGATGTTGGGCACCCACTCGCCCTCTTTGCGGCTATAGTTGCGGTAGAGCATCGAGGCGACCGCATCGACCCTGAGCCCGTCGATGCCGTAGCGCGACAGCCAGAACAAAGCGTTCGACAACAGGAAGCCGCGCACCTCGTTGCGGCCGAAGTTGTAGATGAGGGTGTTCCAGTCGGGATGGTAGCCCTCTTTCGGATCGGAGTGTTCGTAGAGGTGCGAGCCGTCGAACAGGCCGAGCCCGTGCGGATCGGTCGGGAAGTGTCCGGCCGCCCAGTCCAGGATCACGCCGATCCCTTCGGCATGGCAGCGGTCGACGAACTCGCGGAACTCGGCGGGGGTGCCGAACCGGCTGGTGGGCGCAAACAGCGCCGTCGGCTGATAGCCCCACGAACCGGCGAAGGGATGTTCGGTGATGGGCATCAGCTCGATATGCGTGAAGCCCATGTCCTTGACATAGGGGACCAGCATGTCGGCCAGCTCGCGATAGCTGAGCGAGCGGTTGCCGCCTTCCAGGATGCGCCGCCACGAGCCCGCATGGACCTCGTAGATCGATACCGGCGAGCGCCGGTCGGCGCGCGGGCCGCTGCCTTTCTTCGGAAATTGCAGGCCGGTGGCGGCATCGGCTGAGACCACGGACGCGGTCCTCGGCGGCAGCTCCGCCTGGAAGGCGTAAGGATCGGCCTTGAGATGGAGAGCGCCGTTGCGGGCCTTGATCTCGAATTTGTAGCGGGCCCCGGCCGCCACGCCCGGGAGAAAAATCTCCCAGATGCCCGCACCCGGATTAACGCGCATCGCGTGACGGCGCCCGTCCCAGCCGTTGAAATCGCCCACCACGCTGACGCGCCGCGCATTCGGCGCCCAGACGGCGAAACTGGTGCCCTCCACGCCGTCCTTGACGGTCGGATGGGCGCCCATCTTCTCGAAGGCCCTAAGCGCGTTGCCTTCGGCATGCAGATAGAGATCCAGTTCGCCGAGGATCGGGCCGAAGGCATAGGGATCGTCTACCACCCGCTCCGTCGATCCGGCGGTCACACGCAACCGGTAGCTGAACCGATCGCGTCCGACGGCACCCTGGAAGAATCCCGCCACGTGCACGCGCTCGAGCTCGGCCACGGAGCGTCCGCTCGCCCGGTCGACGACGGCAACGCGCGTCGCCGTGGGATCGAACACGCGCACCGTCACCTCGCCGGTTCCGGCTTCCTCGTGCATTCCGAGGAAGGAAAATGGGTCGTATTCGTCGCCCGACACGAGGGTCTTAATGCGGTTGCTCATAACTTGTGGTTGTCCGGGTGTGGCTCCGTCCGCGCGGTCCATCGGCTTTCCTGAACGTGGTTTGGCAACGTTTTCCATGCTCTGCATATCTCGAAAATGTCAAACAGCCATTGATTTCTTATGGGATTTTGAGATTCCGTAGTTGAATTGCGGGTATATTTGATTCGTATCGGTAACTTGATTCGTTTTGGTAATAAGAGTTTTACCAGATTACGCTTTTATGGTTCCGGACTTATACGGCGGGCGGCAGTTATTTTGAAAGAGCGCGTGACCCGGCCAAGCCGGGCGTAAGAGGTGTTTTATGCGGGTGCTCTTTGTGACGGCGGAAGCCTACCCTCTTGCCAAAACAGGGGGCCTTGCCGACGTTTCCCGCGCCCTTCCCCTCGCCCTTCGCCGCCGCGGCCACGATGTCCGCCTGCTGATGCCGGGCTATCCCCGCGCCTATGTCCGCATCGAAAACCCCAGGATTGTCGCCAAGATCGAGCCGATCTTGGGCGTGTCCGACGCGACCCTGATCGCCGGCAGGTTCCCGGATGCCGACCTGCCCGTCTGGCTGATCGACAGCCCGTCGCTGTTCCGGCGCGAAGGCGGTCTCTACCAGGACAGCCAAGGCCGCGACTGGCCCGATAACGCCTTGCGGTTTGCCTTCCTGGCGCATGTCGCCGCCAAGCTGGCGATGGGAATCCCGAAGATCGGCTGGAGCCCGGACGTCGTGCATGCCAACGACTGGCATGCCGGCCTCTTGCCGCTCCTGCTCTCGCTCGAGAAGGAGCCGAAGCCGAGCACGGTGTTCACCACCCACAACATGGCGTTCCAGGGCAATTTCCCTGTGAGCTGGCTGCCCAAGATCGGCATTCCCGAAGAACATTTCTGCGCCGAGGGCGTCGAGTTCTACGGACAGGTGTCGTTCCTCAAAGCGGGCCTCACCTATGCCGACCGCGTCACGACGGTGAGCCCGACCTATGCGGCCGAGATTCTGACGCCCGAATTCGGCTGCGGCATGGAAGGCATACTGCGCGACCGCGGAGACAAATTTATCGGCATTCTCAATGGGATAGACGATAATCTCTGGAACCCTGCGACCGATGCCTGCCTGCCCCGCACCTACCGCGACAGCGACATTTCGGGAAAGCGGGCCTGCAAGACGGCCCTGCAAAGCGAGTTCGGGCTGACGGTTTCTCCCGACGCCCCCCTCATCGGCTTCGTCAGCCGCATCACCCATCAGAAGATGGCGGACGTCATCCTCGAGGCGCTTCCCTGGATCGCCGAGCAGGATGCGCAATTCGTGGCCGTGGGCGAAGGCGATCCGAAGATGGAAGCGGCCTTCGAACAGGCCAAGGAGATGTACAGCGGCCGCGTGGCGGTCACCATCGGTTATGACGAGCCGCTGGCGCACAAGCTTCAGGCGGCCAGCGACATCCTGTTGGCGCCGGCGCGCTTCGAGCCCTGCGGACTGACCCAGCTCTATGCGCTACGTTATGGGACGCTGCCGATCGTGCGCCGCACCGGCGGACTGGCGGACACGGTGACGGACGCCACCGCCACCTCGATCGCCGAGCGCCTGGCGACCGGCTTCGTCTTCGACGAAGTGGACCGCGAATCGCTTGAAGAGGCTATCGCCCGCGCACTGGCGCTGTACCGCGAGCCGCTGACCTGGCGCCGGCTGCAGCTTCAGGCGATGGGACAGGACTTCAGCTGGGATGCCAGCGCCGCCAGATATTCGGCGCTTTACGGCGCCGTCAGCGGTCTACCCGAGACAATGGAGACGATTGATTCACCGATCGAGGAAGTCGCCCTAGAAACCTCAAGACAAGCCGCAAGCTGAGGCGATAATATCGGGGTGCCAGTTGCGGTGTTCTAAGGAGCCAAGCGTATGAACTGGCAGATTCGTGCGGAAGACGGGCAGGAGGACGCCATGCCCATTGAACAGCAGCCCTCTCCTTCTGAAGAAGATGTTCGCAAACGCAGCTACCTGATCTGGGAGCGCGAAGGCCGCCCTGAGGGTAAATCGGAAGAGCATTGGCTGCGTGCCAAGGCCGAACTCGACGCCGAGTTCGAAGCCAACTGGCGCGCCGCGTCGATGGAAGGCGAAACCACGACTTTCGTTTTGCCGCTGCTTCCGATCTCGACGCCCCCGTCGCGAAGCGTGGCCGACAAGATCGCTTCCAACGCCGAGCCCAAGAAGGCGGCCGGGTAGCGGCCGGATCCGAAGACCGGCATCCGCCCTTCGCTTGCGATAAAGCCCAGGGTCCCCGCGATCAGTGTTGCCAGGAGATCAACGGCAATTCCGCCGGCAGGAATGCATTGGCGTGATAGGGGACGACGCGTACGGTGAAGTCCTCCAGCGCCCGTGCCGAGGTGATCGCTCCGGCAAAGATGTAACCGTTCGTCGAGCCCGGAATGGGGTGCTCCTGGTGGAGCATGATGCTTTCGGGCGGAAATTCGGCGGTCTGGTCGGCGAACATCTCGACGCGCACCGAATTGGGCGACACCTCGCCCATATAGACCGGCACCACGACGTGCCAGGTCGAATCGGTACGGTTGGCCATCGGGCTGCCGATGTGCAGGCTCGACCAGCGCGAATGCAGCATCCTCGACCACTGGTTCATGGTCTTGGCGAGGGCGCATCTGTCCTTGAGGCGCGCCCGCACCGTCTTGGCGAGCGGCAGATAGGCCTTCTCGACGTAGTCGCACATCATGCGCGCCCCGCCGAACACCGGCGTCAGCCGTCCCATGCTCTCGTGAATGTGCTTCAGCCAGGCGCGCGGCAGGCCGCTTTCGTCGCGGTCGTAGAATTCCGGGACGATCTTGTTCTCGAGCACGTCGTAGAGACTCTGGACGTCGCGCGCATCGACATTCTCGGAGGCGCCGCCCGCACCGTCGCCGATCGACCAGCCGACTTCGGCGTCGTAGGCCTCGTCCCACCAGCCGTCGAGCGTGGAACAGTTGAGGCCGCCGTTGACCAGCACCTTCATNNCCGCTGGTGCCGCAGGCTTCCCAGGGCCGGCGCGGCGTGTTGATCCAGACGTCGACGCCTTGCACCATTTCCTGGGCCAGCGAGATGTCGTAGTCCTCGAGGAATACGACGTGCCGGCGGTAGCGCGGCTGACGCGCCAGGCGGATCCATTCCTGGATCATCTCCTTGCCGACGCCGTCCTCGGGATGGGCCTTGCCCGCCACGACGATCTGCACGGGATACATGTCGTTGCGCAAGAGATTGTCTAGTCTGTCGCGGTCCCTGAGCAGCAGATTGGGCCGCTTGTATTCGGTAAAGCGGCGCGCGAAGCCCAGCGTCAAAACATTGGCGTCGAGCACGGTGTCCGCCCTCTGGACCGCTTCGAGATCGAAGCCGCCCTCGCGCAGCTGCCGGCCGAGATGCAGACGGGCGAAATGCACCAGCCTCTGGCGGCCTTCGCCGCGCATGGCCCACAAATCCTCGTCGGTGACTTCGGCAGATATGTTTTCGTGCTGGATGGCATCCGGCGAGCGCCAGCGCTCCTTGCCGAAGCCCTTGGTCCAGACGCGGTCCGCGCCGGCCGAGTCCCAGGTGGGAATATGCACACCGTTGGTGACGTGCGACACGGGCACTTCGCAGGACGGCCAGCGCGGGAACAGCGGCTGGAAGATCCTGCGGCTGACTTCGCCGTGCAGCCGGCTGACGCCGATGGTTATGGCCGAGCCGCGCTGCGCCAGGAAGGCCATGTTGAACGGCTCGTCCCGGTTGCTCTGGTCGGCGCGGCCGAGCGCCAGAACGTCCTCGATCTTCACGCCGCGCCCCTGCAACGAGCCTTCGACATAAGGCAGATATTTGCGCAGCAGGTCCGAGGGGAAGCGGTCGAAACCTGCGGCCACCGGCGTGTGGGTGGTGAAGACGTTGCCGGCCCTGGTGGCCCACAAGGCTTCCCAGAAATCGAGATTGGATTTCAGCGCCAATTGGCGGGCGCGTTCGATGATGGCAAAGGCCGCGTGGCCCTCGTTGACGTGACAGATGTCGATCTCGGGATGCAGCGCCTCGACGACGCGCCAGCCGCCGACGCCCAGCACGATCTCCTGCATCAGACGAATTTCGGAGCCGCCGCCGTAGAGCTTGGCGGTTATGCCGCGGTCCAGCGGACTATTGAGCGCATCGTTCGAGTCGAGCAGATAGAGCTTCACGCGCCCGACGGTGGCCTGCCAGACGCGCAGCTGCACGACGCGGCCGGGCAGCTCCAGGCCGATCCTGAGCCAGCCGTCCTCGGGCAGGATCACGGGTTCGACCGGCAGTGCCGCCGGCTCGTTGTAGGGATAGAACTCCTGCTGCATGCCGCTGGCGTCGATCAGCTGGCGGAAATAGCCTTCCTGGTAGAGCAGCCCGATGCCGACGACCGGGATGTCCAAGTCGCTGGCCGCCTTGAGATAGTCGCCCGCGAGTATCCCCAGGCCGCCCGCGTAGAGCGGCAGGGCGGCGCCCAGGCCGAACTCCATGCTGAAATAGGCGACGCCGCCGAGCTGGGCGGCGCCTTCGGTGCTGCGGAACCAGCCCGGCGTCTGGAGATAGTGCTGCCGCGCGGAGACGAAGGTCGCCAGCTTCTGCTGGAATTTCTCATCCCCGGCGAGCTGCTTCAGGCGCTCCTTCGAGGCCCCTTGCAGGACGCTCCAGGGATTGTGCGTGCGCTCCCACAGCTTCTCGTCGACGTGGCCCCAGAGGGCGTCGCCCTCATGACTCCAGGTCCAGCGCAGGTCGATGGCGACCGATTGCAGGCTGGCGATTTCCGGCGGCAGTTGCGGCAGAGGAATGGTGACCATGGGGAATCCGTTAATGATTTCGGAGCGGTTAAGAGAGGGCTCCTGTGTAGGCCTGCATATTGATCAAATTCTATTAAAAATATTCGCTGTGCAAGAAAAGTCCCGGGCGCGATGGGCATATTAGGTGAATAAAGGAATAACCGGGGCGCTTGCGAATCCCGTTTGCAGAGGTCTGCCGTAAAAAACGGCACCTCCTCCGTCCTTTGGCGGGGACGAAGGAGGTGAACCGATTGCGGAGCGGGGACGCCCCGGTTGTAATCCTAGAACTTGCAGTGCTTCGCGACCAAGCTCTCGGCGAGTTCCTGTTTGCCCGAAACGGGCTTGGGATTGATGTTCTTCTTGACAGCCAAGTCTGCGAGCGCCTGCAGCGTGTACTTGCCCTCGGCGATCTCCTTGCCGAACGGCGCCGACCAGCCCGCGTAGCGCTCTTCCTTGAGGGCCGCTAGCCTCTTTTCCTTGATGATGCCTTCCGCCGCCAGGAGCGCCCGCGCCAGGGTGTCGATGCCCGTGATATGTGCGATGTAGAGGTCCTTGGGATCGACCGACTGGCGGCGCAGCTTGGCGTCGAAATTGAAGCCGCCGGTGCCCAGACCGCCATGATTGAGGATTTCCAGCATCGCCGGAGCGATGTCCTGGGCGTTGTTGGGGAACTGGTCGGTATCCCAGCCGCTGCGCGGGTCGCCGCGGTTGATGTCGAGCGAGCCCATGATGCCGTAGGCATAGGCGGCCGTCACTTCGTGCTCGAAGTCGAGACCGGCCAGCGTGGCGTGATTGACCTCGATGTTGACCTTCACTTCCTTCTCGAGCCCATTCTTCAACAGGAAGGCGTATACCGCGGCGACGTCGCGGTCGTACTGATGCTTGGTGGGCTCGAAGGGCTTGGGCTCGATCAGGATGGTGCCCTTGAAGCCGATCTTGTGCTTGTGCTCGACCACCATCTTGAGGAAGCGGCCGAAGTGTTCCAACTCGGCCTTCATGTCGGTGTTGAGCAGGGTGTCGTAGCCTTCGCGGCCGCCCCATAAGACGTAGTTCTCGCCGCCCAGGCGATGGGTGGCTTCCAGGATGCAGCGCACCTGGGCCGCGGCAAAGGCAAACACTTCCGGATTAGGATTGGTCGCCGCTCCCGCCGCATAGCGCGGATGGCTGAACAGGTTCGCCGTGCCCCAGAGAAGCTTCATCTTCGTCTCGGACATCCTTTTCGCAATGCGCTCTTCGATCTTCTTCAGCGCCGCGTCATGCTCTTCCAGGGTATTGGCATCGGCCATTACGTCCGCATCGTGGAAGGCAAAATAGGGAGCGCCCAGCCGCGAGAAAAAGTCGAAGGCCGCATCGGTCTTGGCATCGGCCATTTCCTGGGTCCCCGAGCCCAGCCACGGACGAGGCCAGGTGCCGCCGCCGAACATGTCTGCGCCGCCGGAGGCAAAGGAGTGCCAATAGCAGACCGTCAGCCGCAGCCAGTCTTCCATCCTCTTGCCGAGCACCGTACGATTCTTGTCATAGACCTTGTACGCAAAGTCGTTCGTGCTCTCGGGACCTTCGAATTTGACGGGGCTAACGTCCGAGAAAATGCTCATTGGCCAAACTCCCTGAAAGAGGTTCTTAGATTATTGTAGAGGTTCACGAACAAGCTTCGCCGCGGCGCCATCTGTTCCTTGAGGGCAGGGACGGGTTCGACGACGCGCGATACTTTCGGCGCCGTGCATACCTTGACGGGGTCTTCGCCCGTCGCGGCCAGCCGTCCCAGACGCGCCGCGCCGAAAGCGCCGCCCACTTCGCCGCCTTCGCGATAGGTGAGCGGAACGTCGAGAGCGGAGGCCAGGATCGGTCCCCAATAAGGCAGGCGCGCCGCGCCGCCGACCACCGTCACGTCGCCGATTTTGCTGCCGGCTTCTTTGAGAACGTCGATGCCGTCGGCAAAGGCGAAGGCCACGCCTTCGAGCACCGAATAGGCGAGATCGGCCGCTGTGGTTTCTGCCGACAGACCGAAGAACACGCCGCGTGCAAACGGATCGTTGTGCGGCGTGCGCTCGCCGGAAAGATAAGGCAGATAGATCGGCGTCTGCTTGTTGAGGCCGCGCTTCTCGGCGGCGGCCACGGTTTCCACGACGTTCTTATATCCGGCGAGTTGGGTCACCCAGTCGATCGCCGATGCCGCCGTCAGGATCACCGCCATCTGGTGCCAGACGCCCGGCAGGCAGTGGCAGAAGGCGTGTGCGGCCTTGGTCGGATTGGGACGGAACTTGTCGGTGACGACGAACAGCACGCCCGAAGTACCGAGCGAGAGGAACGCCTGCCCCGGCGCCACCACGCCGACGCCGACGGCGCTGGCGGCGTTGTCGCCGCCGCCGCCCGCCACCACGACCTGAGGCACGCCGAGTTCGCGCGCCACCTCCGCCCGCAGCTTGCCGGTCGGAGCACTTCCCTCGACCGCTTTGGGCATATGCGAGCGCGTCAGGCCGGTGGCCTTCAGCATGGCATCCGACCATTCGCGTTTGCCGACGTCGAGCCACAGCGTGCCGGAGTTGTCCGACATGTCGCCGGCCTTTTCGCCCGTCAGCTTGAGGCGCACGTAATCCTTCGGCAGCAGCACGGTCTTGGTCTTGGCGAAGACCTCGGGCTCATGGTGCTTGACCCACAGGAGCTTGGGCGCCGTGAATCCCGGCATCGCAATATTGCCGGTGATCTGGCGCGAACGCGGCTCCAGACGTTCCAGTTCGGCGCACTCGGCCTCGGAGCGCCCGTCGTTCCACAGGATCGCGGGCCGCAGCGGCTTGTCGGAGCCGTCGAGCAGCGTCGCACCGTGCATCTGGCCGGAGAGGCCGATCGCCTGGACGGATTTGCGGTCCTTCTCGGGCAAGGCGCGCACGGCCGCCACAGTGGCCGTCCACCAGCTATCTGCGTCCTGCTCGGACCACAGAGGATGCCGCCGTTCGACTGTCAGAGGAGCCGAGCCCTGGTCGGCAAGCTGGCCTGCACCGTTCATCAGAACGGCCTTTACGCTGGAGGTACCGACATCGATTCCGAGATACATGTTTTCCTGCCGCTTCCATCGTCCGGCCGTCTTCTTACAGCTTCTTACAGCGCTTACACGCGGAATATAATGGTAGCGTTATCATACACCGCGCCATGCCTGAATTGAATAGATAAACGCTCTCGCGGCGCATTGATAATATCAATATTATAATCCTTCTAATTCTTGGGGCGGAGTATTGCGTCGAACTGTTCGTACACCGTGCCGACCGCTTCGCGGAACCTGGGATTACCGGCCATTTCGGCCGTGAAGACGTCTTTCAAAGCCAGGAATCGCGGCAGATCGTCTTTCGCTTTGCCCGTACAGGCTTTGCCGATTTCCACCAGCTTCGGCGACAGGGGATCCTGGAACTCACGCCCCGCTTTGGCTTCGCGCGCCACGAAACGCATCCAGGCGCCGATACCCACGGCGAAGCGTTCGACGGAGCGCCCGGCCGCTAGCGCGTCGGCCATCGAGCCGAGAATGCGATAGGGCAGCTTCTGCGAGCCGTCGGAGGCGATCTGATAAAGGCGGTGCGTCAGCGCCGGATTGCGGAAGCGCTTGAGCAGGTCGTCGATGTAGGACGAGAATTCCAAGCCGGGCGTCGGCGGCAGGGTGGGCACGATGTCCTCGCGCATCATGCGTTCGACGATGCCGACCAGACGCGCGTCGCCCATCGCCGCGCCGACGGATTCGTAGCCGAGCAGCAATCCCGCATAAGCGAGTGTCGAATGTGCGCCGTTGAGCAGGCGTAGCTTGGCGAATTCGTAGGCTGCGACGTCATGCGTCAGGCTGATGCCCACGCGAGCGAGATCGGGCGCGTCCTCGCCCAGCACATCCTCGACCACCCATTGCAGGAAGCTCTCGCGCTGCACCGGCGCCTCGTCGCGCAGGCCCACCGCGTCGGCGACCTTCTGCATCAAGGCGTCGTCGGCCGCCGGCGTGATGCTGTCGACCATCGTCGTGGGAAAGCGCACTTCGTTTTCGATCCAGGAGACCAGATCGCGCTTGCCGCAGGCCTCGGCGAAACTCAGCACGGCGCCGCGCAGCTTGCGGCCGTTCGACACCATGTTGTCGCAGCTCATCACGACGAACGGCACCTGCCTTGCGGCTCTACGCCGCGCCAGGGCTTCCGTCACCCAGCCCACCAGACTGACGGGCGTCGCCGGATTGGCCAGATCGTGCGCGATGCCGGGATGCTTGTGATCCAGCTTCCCGGTCCCGTCCAGGCAATAGCCCTTCTCGGTCACCGTCATCGTGACCAGCCTGGTCTCCGGCATCATCAACCGGTCGAAGAGGCGGTCGCCGTCGCCGACGGCCGTGAGGTACTCCCGGTGCGAGCCCACCACGCGGAAGCGGATCTGCGCATCCAGCTCGGCGACCACGTAGAGATGATCCTGGGGTACCGCGCGCGCCGCAAACCCGACCGGCAGCAGCTCGGCGCCGCAGATGGCCCAGCGCGGATCGTGCGCCAGGAGCGAGTCGAAATAGCAGGCCTGATGGCCGCGGTGGAAGGCGCCCGGTCCGAAGTGGACGACGCCGATCGTCGTCTTGCCGCGGTCGTAAGCGGGCAGAACGACGCCCGGTTTGACGGCCGAGAGGTTCTTCGAATTGAGCCGGGCGAGCGAGGCGGGAGCGGCGTTATTGGGAGTCGTCATGGCCGGACTTCTTACACCAAGCGGCGCGCCGGGGCCTAGCAAAATGGCATGCGGATCAGAACGTTCCGCGCTCGCCTCACAGGAATAAGCGGCCCGCTTTGCAGTCCGTGAAAGGAGTGTTCCCGGACTGGAAACCCGAACCCTATCGCCTGTTCCGGCCGGAGGAAGAAAACGGCGCGATGACCAACAGGTGATGCGAAGTGTTCGCGGCATCGAGTCGATAAATCCAGGATTTCCGTGCGAAAATAAATCTACGCGCGCCCCTTGAACCGACAAGGTCGAATCCCCATTTCTCCTAAATCGGAACAATTGCAGCAAGGCCGCGGCGACGCGGCCTTTTTTGTTGTGTTCCAGTGTTTTCGAAAAGTGCCGGACGATGGACAGGAGGAGTCTGCCCGGAAGGCCGTGCAAAAAAACGCACGTAACAAATATCGTGCCGAGGAAACGCGCACTCGGAAACAAGCGTTCCTTTGCACGGGCTCTTGAAAAAACACTTGGACGGCAGACAAGAGGAGTCTGTCCGCAACGGACCGCAAATTCGCATAAGGCAGAATCTTCAGGCCGCGTGCGGTTCCTCGGTCTTGTCCTTGTTATAGGTGTGCGCGATGAGCAGGTAGATCGCGGGCACCACGAACAGCGTGAAGCAGGTGCCGATCGCGATTCCCGAGGCGATCACCAGGCCGAGGTTGAAACGCGCCGCCGCGCCCGCGCCCGAGGCCAGGATCAGCGGCATGACGCCGAGCACCATCGCGGCCGTGGTCATCAGGATGGGGCGCAGCCGGATCGCGGCCGCCTCTTCCACCGCCTCGCGCTTGCCGTAGCCCTGCGTCTGGAGATCGTTGGCGAAGCGCACGATCAGGATGCCGTGCTTGCTGATCAGTCCGATCAGCGTCACCAGTCCCACTTCGGTATAGATGTTGAGGCTGGAGCCGCCCACCCCGAGTGCGATGAAGATGAGAGCGCCGCAGATCGACATCGGCACGCTGATCAGGATGGTGAGCGGGTCGCGGAAACTCTCGAACAGCGCCGCCAGGGTGAGGAAGATGATGATAAGGGCGAAGAAGAAAGTGACGACCAGCGCGCTCGATTCATAGACGAACTGCCGCGTCGGACCCGCGTAGTCGATGCGGTAGCCTTGCGGCATCGCCTGGTCGGCGATTTTCTGGAGGCTGGCCAGGGCGTCGCCCGTCGTCGTACCCGGTCGCGGGATGGCGGTGATCGTCGCCGCGTTGAGCTGCTGGAAGTGATTGAGGGATTCCGGCGTCACCTTGTTCCTCAGATGCGCGACGGTCGACAACGGAATGCTCACGCCCGCGGAACTGCGGATGTAGTAGTCCTTGAGCTGATCGGCGTTGAGCCGCGAGGTCTGCTGCACCTGCGGAATGACCTGATAGGCGCGGCCCGACAGATCGAAATAGTTCACGTAGCCGCCGCCCAGCATGGCCGTCAGCGCGTTGCCGACGTCGCTCATGGTCAGGCCCATGCCGGCCACCTTGTCGCGGTCGATGACCACCTCGGTCTGCGGGCTGTCGTATTTAAGATCGGAGTCGAGATATACGAAGCTGCCGGACTTCAGCGCGGCGTCCATGACGTTCTGTGCAACGGTGTTGAGCTGTTCGAAGGACTGCGTCGTCTCGATCACGAACTGCACGCCGAGGCCGCGCGGGCCCGGCAGCGAAGGAACCTGGAAAGCGGCGGCGCGCACGCCGGCGATGGTGTTCAGTCCTTTCTGAATGTCCGCTTGCAACGCGTCCGCGCTGCGGCTGCGTTCGCTCCAGGGCTTCAGCACGATGCCGAGAAGGTTGAAGCTCGGCGCCGTGATCTGGAAGCTGTGATCCATCTCGGGATGTGAGCGGGCCACCTTGAAGGCCTCGTTCTGCCATTTCAGCGACTGTTCCAGCGTGGCGGTGGGCGGCGGGGTGACCAGCGCGACGACAATTCCCTGGTCCTCGGACGGCGCCAGTTCGGACTTCGACAGGGTGAACAGGAAATAGATCGCGCCGAAGATGATGACTGCGAACACCACGACGACCGGCAGCTCGTTGAGCGTAGAGTGCAGCACTCTCTGGTAGGCGCGGTGCAGCCTGTCGAATTTGTCGTCGACATAGACGACGACGCGCCGTTCGAGGGCCGAACGCGTGTCGACGTGCGAATGCAACAGCCGGCTCGACAACATGGGGGACAGCGTCAGCGCCACAATGGCCGAAATGACCACCGCACCCACCAGCGTGAAGGCAAACTCGACGAACAAGGCCCCCGTCAGGCCGCCGATGAAGCCGATCGGCACATAGACCGCCACCAGAACCAACGCCATTGCGACGATGGGGCCGCCCAGTTCGCGCGCCCCCATGATGGCGGCTTCGATCGGTTTGCGCCCCTCTTCGAGGTGGCGGCTGACGTTCTCCACCACAATGATCGCGTCGTCCACCACCAGGCCGATGGCCAGCACGAAGGCGAGCAGGGTGAGCAGGTTGAGCGTGAAGCCGAACACCAGCATGAAGATCGCAGCGCCGATCAGCGACAGCGGAATCGTCACGATGGGAATGAGGACGGCGCGCGGCGAACCCAGGAAGATGAAGATCACGAAAATAACGATGACGATCGCTTCGCCGAGCGTCCACTCGACCTCGTTGATGGCGCCCGAGATGAACTTGGTCGAGTCGTAGGCGATGAAGGACGTGAGGCCCCGGGGAAGCTGGGCGTCGATGCCCGGCAGTACCGCGCGCACGCCCTTGATGACGTCGAGCACGTTGGAGTCCGGCGTGACGCTGATGGCGATGACGACGCCCGGATTGCCGTCGAAATTGGCCTGCGAATCGTAGTCGGTGGCACCCAGCGTGATGTTGGCGACGTCCGACAGGCGCACATAGGCGCCGTTCTGCGACTTGATGACGAGATCGCGGAATTCGTCGACCGAATGCAAATTGGTCGAGGCCGTGAGGTTGATCTGCACCATCTGGCCGCGGGTGCGGCCCACCGCCGAGAGGTAGTTGTTCTCGCCGAGCACATTGTAGACGTCGGCCGCGGTCACGTTGTAGGCCGCCAGCTTCTGCGGATCGAGCCAGACGCGGATGGCGAACAGCTTGCCGCCCAAGACCTGCGCCTGCTGCACGCCGTCCACCGCCTGGAGCTGCGGCTGCACCACGCGGATCAGGTAGTCGGTGATCTTGTTTGTCGGCAGCACTTTGCTGTTAAACGTCAGATACATCGCGTTGATCGACGTTCCCACCGAGATGCTGATTACCGAGGCCTGTGCCTGCGGCGGCATTTGGTTCTTGACGGAATTGACCTGCGTGATGATCTGCGACAGCGCCTTGCTGGCGTCGTAGTTCAGCCTGAGGTTCACCGTGATGGTGGAGAAGCCCTGCGTTGAGGACGAGGTCATGTAGTCGATGCCGGCGGCCTGCGACACGGCGTTCTCGAGCGGCGTGGTGATGAATCCGGCGATGGTTTCCGGGCTGGCGCCGTAATAGGCCGTCGAGATTGTGACCACCGCGTTGGTGGTGACGGGATACTGGCGCACCGGCAGTTCCATCAGCGCGCGCACGCCGACCACCAGGATCACCAGGCTGATCACGATCGCCAGAACCGGGCGCCGGATGAAGAGGTCGGTGAAGTTCATCGCCGCGGCCTATTGCTGGACGGGCGTGGGCGCGGAGTCGTTGGGCAGCCGCACGGAATTGTTGACGGTGACGGCGGTGCCGTTCTTGAGCTTGAGCTGACCGCTCGACACCACTTCGTCTTTGGACGAGAGGCCGTTCAGTACCGCGACCTGGTCGCCGCGCGTCTCGCCCAGGATGACGAAGCGCTGTTCCGCCGTCAGCTGCTCGACGCCGTCGTTGTCCTTCGACTTGGTGACGACGAACACCGTATCGCCATAGGGATTATAGGTGACGGCGGTCTGCGGCAGGGTGATCATGGGCCTGGCGGCACCGACATTGGTGACGACGGTGCCGAACATGCCGGGAAGCAGCTTCTTGTCCGGATTGCGGATCAAGGCGCGGACGCGCACGTTCCTGGTTGCGGGATCGGCTTTCGAATCCCAGGCGCTGATCTCGCCCAGGAAAGTGCCTCCGGCAACCGCATCGGTCGTGAGGCTCACTTTGTCGCCCACTTTCAGCATCGCGAGCTGCTGCTGGGACACGCTGAAATCGACGTAGATGGGATCGAGCTGCTGCAGCGTCACCACAGACTGCCCGGCGTTGACATATTGCCCGACATCTACCAGGCGGATACCGACCCGTCCGGCGAACGGCGCACGGATGGCCTTCTTCGCCACGGTCGCGGCCTGGGAATCGGCCAGGGCGCGCGAGTTGCTCATGGCGGCGAAGGCCGTGTCGTAGGCCTGCTTGCTGATGGCGTTGCTTTTGAGCAGGGCCGCGTTGCGCTCGTAGGTCAGCCTCGCCAGTTCGGCGCTGGCCCGCAAGGCGGCGAGCTGGGCGCGGTCGCTGTCGTCGCGCAGCTGGACAAGCAGCGCGCCCTTCTCCACGTCGTCGCCGGGCTTGAAGGTGATCGCGGCGACGATGCCCGCGAGTTCGGAGGCGAGATCGGCGCCGTCGACCGCGTGCAGCGTGCCCACGGATGTCAGTTGCGTCTGCCACGCGGTCTTGTGCGCGATGACGGTCGAAACGGTCTGCGGCTGCGGACCGTAGGTGCCCTTGGGCGCCAACATGTACTTCACAAGAGGAGACAGAATGATCCAGACGAAGATCAGCACCAGCGCGCCGACGACGAAGAGCAGCATCTTCCACATGCGGGGCGTGAAGTAGCCGCGTATATGCGAAAGCGGTCCCGATTCGAAGGCGGCGCCGGCGCGCGCACGCCACGTTTCCTCGCGTCCTGTTACCATTCCTGTACCTGCCGATAACGCCTGGCTCCGGGGAGCCGGCTGCGACATTTCTACATCGCTTAGGCTGGGGTGCTAGTCAACAAGAGTTGACTTGCAAGCGGTTAAGAACTGTTCAACCGGCAAGGGATTGCCGGTATGCCGCTAGCGCATCCGGGAAGGGGGAAAGGGCCCGGTCGAGCACGCCCTGAAGCACCGAAATTGCCAAGCCATAATTGGTCATGGCGACCTCTTCACGGCCGGCTTCGGTAAGCCGTGACAACATCTCCTGGCGGGTCATCACGCAGCCGCCGCAATGGATAACCAGTTTGTAGTTCTTCAAATCCGGCGGGAAGTCGTGTCCGGCGCAGGTGGCGATGGTGAGGTCGCAGCCGGAGAATTGCCTCAGCCAGCGCGGGATTTTGATGCGCCCGATGTCGTCCTCCAGGGGATGATGCGAGCAGCCCTCGGCGATCAGGACGCGGTCGCCCGGTTTCAGCCGGCTGAGCACTCCCGCCCCGCGTGCCAGGACGTTCAGTTCGCCTTTGAAGCGCGCGAAGAGAATCGAAAAGGTCGTGAGAGGCACTTGTGGCGGGGTATCGGCGACGACGCGCGCCACGACCTGCGAATCGCACACCACCAGATCGGGCGGGCGGTTGAGGCGGGCCAGCGTGGCGGCGTATTCGCGATCCTTGACCACCAGGGCGCTGGCGTCGTTGTCGAGCAGGTCGCGAAGACTTTGCACCTGCGGCACGATCAAGCGGCCCTGCGGCGCGCCGAGATCGATGGGCACCACCAGCACCGCCATGCCGCCGGCGGGAAGCAGATCGCCCAATAGCGTCGGCGGAGCGGTAAAGAGGCGCGGCAGGACTCCGCGCACCGCGTCCTTGAAGGCCTGCCGGTAGGTTTCCTGTTCCGCGGGGGTTCCGGTGGCGTTGCCCTGGACCCAGGCGAGACGCTTGACGTCCAAGAGCGAGAGAAAATCCGCCGACGGCTCTTCCAAGTCGGCTTTGTTGAGCACGACGATGGCGGGGACTTTCGCCTCGTGCGCCGCGTTGACCAGTTCGTCTTCGGTGGCGCTCCAGGCGTTCGCCGTCACGACGACGGCGAGGATGTCGGCACGCCGCAGCGCCTTTTTGGTCTTCTCGATGCGTGCGGCGGAGAGTTGGGAAACGTCGTCGATGCCAGCCGTGTCGATCAGGGTGACGGGGCCGAGCGGCAACAGCTCCATCGTCTTCTCCACCACGTCGGTGGTGGTGCCCGGAACGGCGGAGGTGATGGCGACGTCCTGCCCAGCCAGCATGTTGAGGAAGGAGGACTTGCCGACATTGACGCGGCCCGCGATGCCGATGTGCAGGCGGCTGGCCTTGGGCGCGGCGGGCAACTCGCTCATCTCAATCGTGCCCGAGCTTGAGCAGATTGGGTGCCGAGAGCACTTCGTTCACCAGTGTCTCGCCCAATTCCATCGAGAGAAAGGCGCGCAGCGTCAGGGCCGGATGCTTCTTCTTCGCTTCGGCGAAAGCCTTGGTCAGCGCTTCGGCGCGCTCGTAGCCGATCTTGGGCAAAAAAGCGGTCAGCAGGGTCGGGCTGTCGGCGAGAAACGAGGCGCAGCACACCGCGTCGGCCTCGATGCCTGCAATGTGTCCGGTCAGCGCCAAAGCCGCCGCTTCCAGCATGGCGATGCTGTCGAGCAGCGCAAAGGCGAGCAGCGGCATGAACTCGTTGATCTGCAGCGTGCCGTGCGCGGCGCATTCGGCCACCACGGAATCGTTGGCGCGCACGGCGATGCCGATCTGCATCGCGGATTCCATCATCACCGGATTGATCTTGCCCGGCATGATGGAGGAGCCCGCCTGCAGCGGCGGCAGCGCGATCTCGCCGAGGAAATGCAGCAAGCGCAGGTCGGCGGCGATCTTGCCGAGATTGGCGGCGGAAGCCTTGAGAATTCCCGAGACTTCCACGAAGGCGTCGGCATTGGCGGTGGCGTCGATCGCGTTCTCGTTACGCGACAGACCCATGCCGGTCAGCGAGCGCAGCACTTCGATGACGCGGAAGATATAGGCGCGCGGCGCGGTCAGCCCCGTGCCGATGGCGGTGCCGCCGAGATTGACGAGGCGCAGGCGCTCTTCGCATTTGAAGGTGCGCCAGCGGTCGCGCGCGATGGCTTCCGCGAAGGTGGAGAATTCCTGGCCGAGGGTCATCGGCACGGCGGCCTGCAACTCCGTGCGGCCTATCTTGACGATGCCCTGGAAGGCCGTCTCCTTCGCCTGGAAAGCACCCTGGAGCTTCGCCATCGCGTCGCTGAGGCGTCGCACCCCCGCAATGGCGGCGATGCGCAGCGCCGTCGGATACACATCGTTGGTGGACTGGTGCAGGTTGACATGGTGCAGCGGATGCACGCACGCGTAATCGCCGGGCGGCTTGCCGAGATGAGCAAACGCCAGATTGGCGACGACCTCGTTGACGTTCATGTTGGTGGAGGTGCCCGCGCCGCCCTGCAGGGCATCGAGCGGGAACTGCGCTTCGATCTCGGCGCCCCCTTCGCAGACCTTGCCGCAGGCGGCGACGATGGCGTCCGCCGCGTCGCGCTTCAGGAAGCCGAGTTCGGCGTTGGTGAGGGCCGCGGCCTGCTTCACCACGGCGATGGAGCCGATCAAGACAAAAGGCACGCGCCTTCCCGTCTTGGGGAAATTGTTCAGCGCCCGCTGGGTGTGGATGCCCCACAGCGCGCCGTCGGCGATCTCGAGCGTTCCCAGGGCGTCCTGTTCCTGACGGGTCATGCCTTCGTCCGTTCGCGGCGCTTCCTGGCGTGCAGAGAGTCGCCCCATTGATGATAGCCGATCTTGCGGCCGGCGAACTCGATCCGCATGCCGAGGCAGGATTGGCATTCCCCGGCATTCTCTTCCAGACAGGGTTTTCCCGGATAGAGCTGGTAGTCGCGTCGCACGTCCTGCGGCGTCACCTGAGGCATGATGACGTTGGCCCCGAATTTCAAGCCTTTCTCGCGGCCGATGGGATCGAGCGCCTGCAAGGCCGTGGTCGAAGCGATGTTGACATCGCGCAGCGCGAGCCGCGTCGCCGCGATCATCAGCAGCGCCAGGCGGACGCGATCTTTGACATCGGGGAAAGGCTCGCCGCCGAGCGGGGTGTCGGGATGGGGGATGAACGGGCCCATGCCGATCATGTCGATGTCGTGTTGCCGGAAGAACAGGATGTCGCCCGCCAGATCGTCGAGCGTCTGGCCGGGCAGGCCGATCATCACCCCGGTTCCGACCTGGAAGCCGATGTCGTGCAGCATGACAAGGCATTCGACGCGGGATTCGAAGATCTGATCCTCGGGATGCAGCTTGGCGAACAACTCGGGATTGGTGGTCTCGATGCGCAACAGGTATCGGTGCGCGCCCGCCTCGTAGAGATGCTTGTAGGTCTCATAAGTCTGCTGGCCGATGCAGAGGGTGATGCCGAGTCCTTCGGGCTCCTCTTCGCTGCGCGTCTCGGCCTTGATGCGCTCGACGGCGCCCGCCACGAGGTCGATGAACTTCTTGTCGCTGCGTTCGCCCGACTGGATCACCATCGAGCCGTAGCCCATCTCGGCGCACTGGCGGGCGCAGGCGACGATCTCGTCCGCCTCCAGGGTGTAGCGATGGACGTTCCGGTTGGACTTGCGGATGCCGCAATAGAAGCAGTCGCAGGCGCAGGCGTTCGAGGCTTCCACTAGGCCGCGCAGATAGACCCCGTCGCCGCAATTTTCGAGGAGCACGCGTTCGGCCGCCGCGCGCACGGCTTCGATCTCGGCCGGTTCGGTTGCACCCAGTATCCTCGCCAACTCCGCGCGGCCGAGATTCTCCCCGGCCGCAAGATCGGCGAAGCCCAAAGAACTAAAGCTGCTTTTGTTCAAGATTCTCCACTCAACTCACGTGTCATCCCGGCCAAGCGATGCAATCGCGCGAGCCGGGAACCACTGGGTATCAAGCGTTCGTTGTAAAGTGGGTCCCGGGCCTCGCGTCCTTCGCTGCGCTCAGGACGTTCGCCCGGGATGACAACCATTGGGTCAACTTGAAAGCAAACGACTCTAGACCCGTTCCTTGTAATGGGTGTGCAGAAGTTCATGGCTCTTGTGGCTGCAAGGCCCTTCCTTGAAGAACTCGCGGTAGATGCGCAACACGTCTTCGTTCTCGTGGCTCTTGCGCACCTTATAGGCCGCATCTTCGCCGTAGATCGCCTTGGCGCGCGCCGTGCGGATCTCCAGATTGGTCGGGATCGGCTGTCCGCCGCCGCCCAGGCAGCCGCCGGGGCAGGCCATGAACTCGATGAAGTGGCACTGGCTGAGCGGTCCGCCTTCCTTGATGTCCTGCATCACGCGGATGGCGTTGGCGGTGCCGTGGGCGAGGCCCACCTTCACCGTCACCCCCTTCAGCCATTCGAAGTCGGGCACCAGATGCGAGAAGATGGCAGGGACGGGACCGACTTTGCCGATCGTCACCTGTGCCATGCGCACGCCTTCGAAGCCGCGCACCGGGAGGATGTCCGCCTTGTCGAACAGGGTCTCGATCTTCTCGCCCGTGACGACTTCGAGCACGGTGCGAAGCGCCGCTTCCATCACGCCGCCGGTGGCGCCGAAGATGACGCCCGAGCCGGTCGGTGTGCCGAACGGATTGTCGAAGTCCGACTTTTCGAGCTTCGGCAAGTCGATGCCGGCCTGCTTGATCATCCGCGCCAGTTCGCGCGTGGTCAGTACGTAGTCGATATCGCGATGGCCGCTCGCATCCATCTCCGGACGCGCCGCTTCGAACTTCTTGGCGGTGCAGGGCATCAGCGAGACGCTGACGATCTTGGAGGGGTCCCAGCCGTTCTTCTCGGCGAAGTAGGTCTTGACGACGGCGCCCATCATCTGCTGCGGGCTCTTCGCCGAAGAGAGGTTCGGCAGGTACTCGGGATAGAAATGCTCGATGAACTTGATCCAGCCGGGCGAGCAGCTGGTGAATTGCGGCAGCGCCGCGGAATTGTCCTTCAGCACCACCGCTTTGTAGAGCCGCCCGAGCAGCTCGGCGCCTTCCTCGAAGATGGTGAGGTCGGCCGAGAAGTTGGTGTCGAACACCTTGTCGAAGCCGATCTTCTTGAGCGCCGTGTTCATCTCGAAGGTCAGCGGCGTGCCGGGCTCGCAGCCGAAGCACTCGCCGATGGCGGCGCGCGGCGCGGGCGCGGTCTGGATCACCACCAGCTTGTCCGGGTCCTCGATGGCGGCCCACACGGCGGCCGTGTCGTCTCGCTCGGTGAGCGCGCCGGTCGGACAGCGGTTGATGCACTGGCCGCAGTTGATACACCAGGCCTCCATCATCTCGCGGTCCATGAAGGTGGCGATATCGGTATGCTCGCCGCGGCCTTCCGGCGACAGCGCCACGACGCCCTGATACAGCTCGCATGTCCTGAGGCAACGCCGGCAGATGACACACTTGTTCATGTCGCGCTGGATGATGTTGTCCTCATCCGGCATGGCGTAGAGCGGCGCCTCGGGACGGCCGAACAGAGCGGTGTCGACGCCGTACTCGGCGCAGAGCTGTTGCAGCTCGCAGTTGCCGTTGCGGCGGCAGGCGGCGCAGTCGCCGTAATGCTCGCTCATCATCAGCGCCAGGATGTCCTGGCGGGCGTGGCGGATGGCCGGCGAGGAGGTCTTGATGTTCATCGGGCCGTTGATCTCCGTGGCGCAGGAGGCCTGAAGGGCTCGCTGGCCTTCCACTTCGACGAGACACATACGGCAGTTGCTCGGCGCCGGCACCTTCTTGCCCAAGGCCGCGCTGCACAGATCGGCATGATGGCACAGAGTCGGGATGTCGATGTTCACCTTGCGCGCCGCGTCCAGCACCGTCGTGCCGGGCACCACTTTCAGGGCCGTTCCATCGATCGTGATGGTGATCAGTTCTGCCGTCATTAGTAGGGCCTCTTGAGATCGCCGCGCCGCGCGGCGGAAAAAACTACGCCTTGCCCCGCGGAAGCTCGCCCGCGAAGTTGTCGAGAATGGAGAGGAATGCGTTGGGCGCCGACTGGCCCAGGCCGCACTTGGATGCGCTCTGCATGGTCGCCGCCAGACGCCGCAGCACCATTTCGCCCTTGGCGTCGAGGCCTTCCTCGCGCATCTTCACGATGGCTTCGTGCAGACGCATGTTGCCGAGGCGGCACGGCACGCACTGGCCGCAGGATTCCTCTTCGAAGAACTGCTGGAAGTTCTCGGCCACGGCGAACATGTCGCGATCCGGACCGAAGACGATGATCGAGCCGCCGGTGGCCAGATCCTCGAAGGCGAGCTTGCGGTCGAACTTCGAGGCGGGCACGCAGGTGCCGCTGGCGCCGCCGACCTGCACCGCCTTGGCGTTCTCGCCGCCCGCGTCCTTGAGGAGCTGACGGAGGCTGACGCCGAAGGGATACTCGTAGATGCCGGGCTTCTTGCAGTCGCCGGAGATCGAGAACAGCCGCGCGCCCGGAGACTTCTGCGTCCCCATCTTGGAGAACCATTCGGGGCCCTTCTCGAGGATGCAGGGCACCCAGGCGAAGGTCTCCACGTTATTGACCACCGTGGGCAGGCCGAGATAGCCGGCCTGCACCGGGAACGGCATGCGGTTGCGCGCTTCGCCGCGCTTGCCTTCGAGCGATTCGATCAGCGCCGATTCCTCGCCACAGACATAGGCGCCGGCGCCCATGCGGATTTCGATGTCGAAGGAGAAATTCTTGCCCCCGAGGATATCGGGGCCGAGCAGTCCGGCCTTGCGGCGGCGGGCCAGCACCTCGTCGAGGTGGGGATGCAGCCATTCGTATTCGGCGCGCAGATAGAGAATGCCCTTCTCGGCGCCCACGGCCTTGCCCGCGATCGCCATGCCGGCGAACACCAGATCGGCGAAGTCGCTGAGGATCAGGCGGTCCTTGAAGGTGCCCGGCTCGCCTTCGTCGGCGTTGCAGATGATGTATTTCGGCGTCCGCGTCTCGGCGCGCGCGAATTTCCACTTCATCCCGGTGGGGAACCCGGCGCCGCCGCGTCCCTTGAGGCCGGAAGCGGATACGGCGCCGATCAGCGCCTCCGCGTCCATCGTCGCGGCCTTCTTGAGGCCGGCATCGCCATTGGCTTCCGAGAAGGAGAGCTTGCTGCCCACGAACCCGTGTACCGTCTTCACGTCCATCTTAGACCTCAGCAATTGGAGTCAGGCGCTTTTGACTTTTTCACCCGCGGCGGCCTTGCGGCGGTACTCGCCCAGGATGGCGCGAACGGACTCTTTCGTCAGTTTCACATGCACGTCGTCGTTGACCAGCATCGCCGGAGCCTGATCGCACAGGCCGATGCAGGCGGTCTGTTCCAGCGTGAAGACGCCGTCCGCCGTGGTCTCGCCGAAGGCGACGCCGAGTTCCTCGATCAGCGCTGCAACCACCGGATGATAGGTGCCGTTCATGGCGCAGCTGATCGTGCGGCACAGACGGATGACGTACTTGCCGCGCGGCTCGACGCTGAAGAAGCTGTAGAAGGTCGCCACGCCGTAGACTTCGGCGCGCGGCACGCCCAGCTCCTTCGAGACGCAGAGCATGGCGGCTTCCGAGAGGTAGCTGTGCGACTTGTTCAAGCCGCGCAGCACCGGCAGCAGCGCGGTGCGGTCGCGCCCGTGCACGGAAACAAGCTGTTTGACTTCGGACTGCAGATGCGAAGGCACGTCCATCGTTCACTCCAAGCTTTCGAGAAGCGGTACCCGGTCGGGTTCAGCAGAATACGTCACGCTTGCCCTTTCTTATGGCGCGCATGATGCGTTCGGAGACATCGGCTTCCTTGTCGCCCATGTGCGACATTTCTTCGCGTATGATCTTCTCTCCGATCGCCTGCGTGTCGGGCGAGGCGTAATCGATCAGGTATTCGAGAAAAGTTCCTACCGAGTTGGGGCCGCACTTCTGTTTGATGAGGCCGGGCTTGGCCAGGTCCATGAAGTCCTTGCCGGTGCGCCCGACGCGATAGCAGGCGGTGCAGAAGCTCGGCATGTAGCCCATCTGGGCGAGGTCGGAGACGACCTCTTCCAGGTTCCGGTGGTCGCCGAGCTGAAACTGACTCGCATCGAATTTCTCTTCGGAGGCGTAACCGCCCGGATTGGTGCGGCTGCCGGCGGAAATCTGCGAAACGCCCAGCGCCAGTGTCTCCTGGCGCATCTGGGGATTCTCGCGCGTCGTCATGATGAGCCCGGTGTAGGGCACCGCCATGCGCAGGATGGCGACGAGCTTCTTGAAGTCCTCGTCCGACACCGGTGAGGGCGGCGCCGAGGCCATTTCCGAGCCGTGGGCCGGCTCCAGACGCGGCACGCTGATGGTGTGGCAGCCGACGCCGAAAGCGTCTTCGAGATGGGCAATATGCTGCATCAGCGACAGAATTTCGAAGCGCCAGTCGGCCAGGCCGAACAGCGCGCCGATGCCCACGTCGTCGATGCCCGCTTCCATCGCCCGGTCCATCACCGAGACGCGCCAGTCGAAATCGGCCTTCTTCCCGCGCAGATGGACCTTGGCGTAGACGTTCCGGTCGTAGGTTTCCTGGAAGCACTGGTAGGTGCCGATGCCCGCCGCCTTGATGGTGCGGAAGGTCTCCACGTCCTGCGGGGCGATGTTGACGTTCGCCCGGCGGATTTCGCCGTTCTTGTTCTTCACCGAGTAGATCGTGGCGATGGTGTCGGTGATGTACTTGGTGCCGCCCGGGTTCGATTCGCCTGCCACGATCAGAAGCCGCTTGTGGCCCTGGTTGATGAGGATCTCTGTTTCCTTGGCGATCTCGTCCTGGGAGAGGGCGTGGCGGACCAAGCCCTCGTTGCTTTTGCGGAAGGCGCAATAAGAACATTCGTTGCCGCAGATGTTCGATATATAAAGTGGCGCGAAGAAGACGATGCGGTGACCGTATATTTCTTCTTTGACGTAACGCGCCGCCGCGTACATCTCCTCGATCAGGCTGGGATCGCCGACGGAGGCGAGCACGCCCACCTCTTCGAGGCTGAGGCCCTTCATCTCCCGGGCCTTGGCCAGAACCTCATGCACGCGGGCCGGATCGCCCGAATGACGCAGTTTCAGGACCCGCTCGACCTCCGAGGCGTCGAGCCACGAATTCTCACCTAGTTTGTGCAACACCAAACCTGCTCCGATCGACTCCCGCTCCACACGGCCTCCCTAAGAGGACGCAACATCTTTGGAATCATTGTGAAAGATCAATTTTGCCGGTGCTCATTCGAGCATCGGCCATGCAACTATCCTGTGGCAGAATTTATTATCTATATCAATAAGTTACACAAACAGAGGAAGGGGCAACATTGTCACAGCACGAAGTGCCGCAGCCTTTTAAAAGGGTAAGTCTGCAAGGGCGACCTGTCCCGGCTTAACCCCGAATTAGCGTCAAGTTAAGACAATCCTAGCGCGCAGGAAGTGAATATATTCCCGTATCAGGCGCAGTGGAGATCGATCCATGAAATGGCAGCACCTGTTACGCGCCGGACGCCCTAGTGTGTTTGCCGGTGCGATGATCTTCACGGGTCTCGCCCTTCTCTGGTCGGGATTTGCCTGGCTCACCATCGCCGAATATTCCGGAAGGCTCGAAGAAGAACGCGGCGATCTCTACACGGCGGCGCTGGCCTATGCCGACTATGCGGCCCTGCTCTCCAACGCCCAGGTTCCGATTCCGCTGAACGGACACGAGGACGCCAAGGCACGGTACGGCGCGCAGGAATTGGCGCGGTTCGCCAGGGACCTCCATCTGCAGGAGGGGACGCAGCTTTTTCTTCATAACAACTCCAATTGGCACGATGAAAAGGGAATGATCACTGCCCGCGCCGAGCGTCCCTCGGCCGGTATCGTCGTCGTCGCGCGCCGTTCCGTCGGCGACGCCCTCGAGAATTGGCGGCGGGGAGCGCTGGCGGAATCGGCCGGGCTCCTCACGATCACTCTCCTGATGATCGCCCTCGGCTATATCCTGGTACTCCAGTTGCGCAAGCGCGAAGCCATGCAAAGCGACCTCGTCGCCGCGAAGGAGATGGCCGAGGCCGGCAGCCGCGCCAAATCGGACTTCCTTGCCAACATGAGTCACGAGGTGCGCACACCGCTGAACGGCGTCCTCGGCATGGCCGACCTCTTGCTCGACACGGCACTGGACGCCGAGCAGCGCCGCTTTGCCGAAACCATCCACGAATCGGGCGAAGCATTGCTCACCGTGGTCAATGACATTCTCGACGTCTCGAAGCTGGAGGCCGGCAAGCTCGAAATCGACAAGGTGGAGTTCGACCTGGTGAAGACCGTCGAGCACGCGGTCGGCCTGATGTCCTCCAAGGCGCGCGAGAAACAGATCGACCTCGGCGTCTATATCGAGCCGCAGGCCTGCGGCGCCTATGTCGGCGACCCAATGCGCATCCGCCAGATCCTGCTCAACCTCCTCAGCAACGCCATCAAGTTCACGGACAAGGGCGGCGTTTCCGTCCAGGTCAACGTCAGGCGCGTCGAGGTTTCGGACCTGCCCGAGGGCGTAGTTCCGCTGCGCTTCGAGGTCACCGATACGGGCATCGGCATCTCGGAAAACATGCGCCAGCGCCTATTCCAGAAGTTCACCCAACTCGACGGCTCGGCGACCAGACGCTTCGGCGGCACCGGGTTGGGGCTCGCCATCAGCCGGCAGCTTGTCGAATTGATGGGCGGCAAGATCGACGTAGTGAGCCGGCTCGATCGGGGTTCCACCTTCTGGTTCGAGCTGGCGCTGGTGCGCACCGGCGCGGCGGTGGTCGACCGCAGCAGCCTGCATCAGCAACTCAAATCCCTGCATGCCCTGATGGTCGACGACGTGAAGATGAACCTCGACATTCTCGGGCGGCAGCTTCACGCCCTGGGCATGGAGACTTTGGGGGTGGACGACGGGTTCGCCGCCGTGGCGGAACTCGAACGCGCCTGGCATCGCGGCAAGCCGTACGACATCCTCTTCCTCGATCAGATGATGCCTGGGATAAGCGGTACCGACCTGGCGCGCCGCATCCGCGGCACAAAACATCTGGCCGAACTGAAGCTCGTGATCGTCTCCTCGGCCGGGCGCGAGGCCACCCGCAACCTCGACGGCTTGAAGCTCGACTACGTTCTGGAGAAGCCGGTGCGCCAGCAGGATCTGCTCGATTGTCTGCTTTCCATCTATCGCATCCGCATCGATCCGGTGGCGGTCCCGCTCAGCCGCCGCGAGCCCGCCACGGAAGAAAGGCGAAAGCTCCGCGTCCTTCTCGCCGAGGACAACAGGGTCAACCAGCAATTCGCGGTAGCGCTGCTGGAGAAAGCCGGCCACTCGGTCGACATCGCCGACAACGGGGCCAAGGCGGTCGATGCGGTCCATCACAACGACTATGACGTGGTCCTGATGGACATCCAGATGCCGGAAATGGACGGGGTCGAAGCGACGCGGCAGATCCGCAAGTTGCCCTCGCCCAAATGCTCGATACCGATCATCGCCATGACCGCCGATGCGATGAGCGGCTCGCGCGAGACCTATCTCAAGGCCGGCATGGACGACTACATCTCGAAACCGATCCAGCCGACGCATCTGCTCGCCAGACTGGCTTCAATCGCCGGCAAGATGGCGCCCGCGCCGCTGAAAGATGCGGGCGGCGGCGCGGTCGACATGGAGAAGCTCACCTCGCTCGACGCGATTCTCAGCAAAAACGAACTCGATTCCTTCGTGACGATGTACCTGAAGGACACGGCCACGCATCTTGAGGCTATCGCCTACGCGCTGCCGCGTGGAGACCTGGAAGGGGCCGCACGCTCCGCCCATGTGCTGATCTCGACGGCCGGCAATGTCGGCGCGATGGAGGTCAGCGCCCATGCGCGCCGGCTCGCGGATGCCTGCCGGCGCATGGACCGCGCCGCAGCGGGACAGGAAGCGGAAGCGCTTGCAAGTTCCGCCGCTCTCGCGAATGCCGCCTTCGACGCCTGGCTCGATAGCCGCAGGGAGCGGGACAAAGAGAGCGCTTAAAGCGCAATCCGGAAAAGTGGTCGATAGCGACAGCGTATTCGAAGCAGTTTTCCGTTAGATTGCGCGCCAATAAATAACTAGAGCGTGATCCGATCAGACCTGATCGGATCAGACTCTAATACCGCCCGAAGGGGACCACTTTGTTGTCCGTGTCGTGGCCGATGTCGGCGCGGCCGAGATAGGCGATGCCCGCTGCGGCGCACCAGTGCTTGGCGATCTCTTCCTCGTCCTGGCCGAACGCCGGATCGTTCGGCAGGACGTCGCTGACGCGGCCGAGTCTGAGCCCCGCAATCTTCCTCACCGACGGCGTCCCCGTGATGTGGAACATGGCGCGGTCGATCCGGTACATATGCTCGGACACGTCCTCCAGCATCAGCACGTGATCGGTCAGATCAGGCTCCAGCGCCGTGCCGAGAAGATGGCTGAACACGGTCATGTTGAAGGCGGCATGGAGGAACCCGTGCCTGACCGAGGGCTCCACGGCATCCGCCGCCCCGTTCACGAGATAGGCAAGCGCCCGCTGCACGGCTTTGTCGCCCACTTCGCGCAGGATGTCGGCGGGCATCGGCCCGTGCGCCACGCGATAGCCATGCTTGTAGAGTCCGGCGAGGATGGCGCCCGCGTCGCTGTAGCCGAGATAGAGCTTGGCGCGTGCCGGTTCTGTCAGCCCGGCGAGCACCGTACCGGCGATACGCCCCGAGCCGTAGCCGCCACGGCCGATCCACAGCGCGTCGAAATTGGGATCGTTGGCGACATCGAGAAAGGCGCGGGCGCGCGCCTCGTCGTCGCCGGCAAAATGCCCGTCGGAAAGGAAGCACTGCGGATGGAAGAAAATCTCGGGCTCCCCGTCCACCCTGCGGGCGAGGTCCCGCACCCGTTCCGCGATGGAGGGTTCGAGGCGCGAGGCGGGTGCGACGACGCCGATCAGTTTACGCATCCGGCTTTCCCAATCAAAGCGCGGCTCTTATAACCCCGGTCCATGAGTCTGGACAGACGCTATTTCTTCTGCGGCATCGGCGGCAGCGGCATGCTGCCTCTGGCGCTCATCTTGCACGCCAAGGGCTGTGCCGTGGGGGGCTCCGACCGCTCGCGCGACCAGGGACGCACACAAGAGAAATTCGCTTTCCTCGAGGCGCGCGGCATCGATCTTTTCGCGCAGGACGGCAGCGGCGTGACCGACCCGGACACCACGGTGGTCGTCTCGACGGCAGTGGAATCGACGGTGCCTGACGTTCAAGCGGCGCGGCGCGTCGGGGCGCATCTTCAGACCCGCGCCGAGCTTCTGGCGCAGCTCTTCAACGCCGCACGCGGCATCGGTATCGCCGGCACCAGCGGCAAATCGACCACGACGGGCATGGCAGGCTGGATTTTGTCGGCCACGGGCCGCCGGCCCACCGTCATGAACGGCGCGGTGATGAAGAACTTCGTGTCGCCCGATGCACCCTTCGCCAGCGCGCTGGTCGGTACGGGCGAGTATTTCGTCAGCGAGGTGGACGAAAGCGACGGCTCCATCGCCCTTTACCGGCCGCATATCGCGGCGGTGAACAACATCGCCCTCGACCACAAGCCGATGGCGGAGCTGCGCAGCCTGTTTCGCGAATTCGTAGCCAAGGCAGACATCGCGGTCCTCAATCTCGACAACATTGAGACGGCGGCCCTCGCCGTGAAGCATGCGATCACCTATTCCCTGAACGACGCCGGTGCCCGCCTTGTCGGCAGCCGCATCGTTCCCGCGCCGGATGGCGTCTCGTTCGATGTCCGCGAAGGCGGAATGGCCGTGGCAGTACGGCTTAAGGTGCCTGGACGCCACAACGTCTCCAACGCGCTGGCCGCTCTCGGTGCGGCGCGTGCAATAGGCGTCCCGCTAGGCGAAGCGGCGGAAGCGCTGGGTACCTTCCAGGGCATCAAGCGCCGTCTCGAAATCGTGGGGACCGCGAACGGCATCACGGTGATCGACGACTTCGCGCACAATCCCGACAAGATCGCCGCCACGCTCGCCACCCTGCACGATTTCCCCGGCCGCCTGCTCGTCATGTTCCAGCCGCACGGCTTCGGACCCCTGAAGCTGATGAAGGACGGCTTCATCGAGGTCCTGGCGCAGAACCTTGGCAGGGACGACGTGCTGGTGATGCCGGAGCCGGTCTATTTCGGCGGCACGGTGGACAGAGCCGTGTCGAGCGGCGACATCGTGCGCGGCGTCGCTGCGGCCGGTCGGCAGGCCTTCGCCTTTGCCGGACGAGAGCAATGCGGCGAGAAAATCCTCGCCCTCGCCAAACCCGGCGACCGCATCGTGGTGATGGGCGCCCGCGACGACACCTTGTCGCAATTCGCGAACGAGCTGCTGGTCAAAGCCGGAAAGTGAAACCGGTCGAGAGGGGCTTTTGATGTCGGGCTGCAATTGGCCGCGGCTTCGGCAAGCAAGAAAAGTCCAAGACACGCTGTCGCAGTTCGCGGCGCGCCTGGAGTGCTTAACCAACGGCGGGGTTATTTCGACGTTTTCGCAGGAGCAGTTTACTGCTCCCCGGAACAACTGCACCCCACTCTTCTCTGACAGCGCTTACTTGACAGTGTTTCGAGTCTGAAAGATGGTTTACTCCAACGATAATAAAATCTGACCAGGGGGATCGCCCGTGAACCTTCATCTCATCGACATCGCCATCATCGTCTTCTTCCTGGGGGCGAGTGTCCTCGTCGGCTATTTGGTGTCGCACCGCGCCTCGCGCAACACGAAATCCTATTTCCTCGGCGGCAACGTCTTGCCCTGGTACCTGCTCGGCGTCTCCAACGCCTCGGGCATGTTCGACATCGCGGGCACCATGCTGCTCGTCACCTGGCTCTTCGTCTACGGCATGAAGAGCGCGTGGATCCCCTGGCTGTGGCCGGTGTTCAACCAGATTTTCCTGATGGTCTATCTGTCAGGCTGGCTGCGGCGCTCGGGCGTCACGACCGGCGCTGAGTGGATCAAGTTCCGCTTCGGCAACGGGCTGGGCGCACAGCTTTCGCACCTGATCGTGGTGGTTTTCGCACTAGTCAGCGTCATCGGCTTCCTGAGTTACGGCTTCAAGGGCATCGGCAAGTTCGCGGTCGATTTCCTGCCGTGGCACTTTGTGGCCGACCCCGGAGCAAACGAAAACATCTACGCGCTCATCCTGATCGGCATCACGACGTTCTATGTCGTGAAGGGCGGCATGTTCAGCGTGGTGATCACCGAAGTGATGCAGTTCACGCTGCTCTCCGTCGCCGCGGTCGCCATCGGGCTCATCGCCATGAACAATGTGGCGCCGGAAACACTCCATCAGGTCATTCCGGCCGGATGGGACAACATCTTCTTCGGTTGGAACACCGGATTGGATTGGTCCAAGCACATACCGGCGGCCAACGCCAAGATCGTCAGCGACGGCATGAGCCTGTTCGGCTTCTTCTGGATGATGCTGCTGTTCAAGGGCATCTTCGTGGCCGCGGCGGGACCGGCGCCCAACTACGACATGCAGCGCATTCTTTCGACGCGCAATCCGCGCGAAGCCTGCATGATGAGCGCGGTCGTCAACGTTGTGCTCAACGTGCCGCGCTATTTCATGGTGGCGGGACTGACCATTCTGGCGCTCGTCTTCTATTCGACGACGATCCGCGAAATGGGCACCAACATGGATTTCGAAAAGGTGCTGCCGGATGCGCTGTCGCGCTTCGTACCGGTGGGCCTGCTCGGCATCACGGTCGCGGGCCTGCTCGCGGCCTTCATGTCGAACCTCGCCGCAACCGTCAACGCGGCGCCGCCCTATATCGTCAACGACATCTACCGCCGCTTCATCAATCCCAACGCCAGCGAGCGGCTGTGCGTGCGGCTGAGCTATGTGGCGTCGTTCTCGGTCGTCGCCTTGGGCATCGCGGTCGGCTGGTTCGTCACCTCGATCAACGACGTAGTGCAATGGATCGTGGCCGGACTTTGGGGCGGCTACGCGGCCTCCAATGTCATCAAGTGGTATTGGTGGCGCTTCAACGGCTTCGGCTATTTCTGGGGCATGGCGGTCGGCATCGGTGCGGCAATGCTGGTGCTCCTGCCGTTTGCCTCACCCTGGCAGGCACAAATCCTCGCGGCGACGACCGGCATGCCCGCGATCCACGGCGCGCTGGAGACGTTGGCGACTTTGCCCATCGCCTTCTTCTGGTTCCCGGCCATCCTCGCGCTGTCGCTGATAGGCTGCTTCATCGGAACATACCTGTCCAAGGCCGAAGACATGGAAGTGCTGAAGGCCTTCTACAAGAAGACGCGGCCGTGGGGCTTCTGGGGCCCAGTGCTGAAGGCCGTGCAGGCGGACGATCCCACCTTCAAGCCCAACCCGGACTTCGTGCGCGACATGTTCAACATCGCGGTCGGCATCGTTTGGCAGACGTCGCTTGTGGCGCTGCCCATCTATGTCGTGATCCGCGAATTCGACAAAGCAGAGATCGCGGGCGGAATCGTCGCGGCGACGTCGCTCATCCTCTACTTCACCTGGGTCAGACACCTGAAGAAGGCCTATCCGGACTCGGACAACGTGCCGGTGGCGGCGGAATAGAGTCTTCGCATCCACGAAAGAGAAAGGGGCTGCCTTCCGGCGGCCCCTTTCGTTTTTCGCTCGGGAAGTGGACTAACCCAGGGTGGTTTCGACCTTCACCTCTTTGCGGCCGTCGGAGGGAAGAGCGACGAGTGTACCGCCGGCAGGTTTGCCGTCCACCTTCAGCGTGACGGTGCTGCCCGGCCCCTTGCGCTTCACGGAGATGTTGTAGGTCACGCCGCGATATTTCCGCACGGCGTCGAAGCCCTGCCAGCTTTCCGGCACGACCGGCGCAATGCGCAGGCCGTCATACTCCGGCCGGATGCCGAGGATCCATTGCGTGATGGCGTAGTAGTTCCATGCCGCCGTGCCGGTCAGCCAGGAGTTCTTCGCTTCGCCGAAGGTCGGCGCATCGCGCCCGGCGATCATCTGCGAATAGACGTAAGGTTCGCATTTGTGCAGGTCGCCGATCGGCTCGCGCGCCGAAGGATTGATGCGCGAATAGTAGTCATGTGCCGCGTCGCCATTGCCCAGCATGGCTTCGGCGATGATCACCCAGGGATTGTTGTGGCAGAAGATGCCGGCGTTTTCCTTGTAGCCGGGCGGATAGGAAGAAATCTCGCCGAGTTCGAGGTAGTAGCGCGAATAGGCCGGCTGTTGCAGCACGATGCCGTGCGGCGTGGCGAGATGCTTGGCGACGGAATCGAGCGCCTTGCGCGCCGTGCCGTCGGCCACACCGATGCCGGCCAAAACGCAGAAGCCTTGCGGCTCGATGAAGATCTTGCCCTCCTCGCACTCCTTAGAGCCGACCTTGTGGCCGAAATCGNNAACCATTCGCCGTCCCAGCCATGCGTGCGCACGGTTTCGTCCATTTTCTGCGAAACGCCGAGGTAGAATTCCTCGTCCGCGGGCTTGCCGTGCTGTTTGGCGATGCTCGCCAGTTCGCGCGCCGACAGGACCATCAAGCCGCCGATGAACACCGATTCCGCGGTCTTTCCGTCCGTCGCACCCTTGAGGCATTGGAACGACTGGCCCGGTTCGTCGGAGAAGCAGTTGAGGTTGAGACAATCGTTCCAGTCGGCCTGGCCGATCAGCGGCAAGCCATGCGGACCCATGTTGTCGAGCGCGTACTGGATGGAACGGCGCAGGTGCTCGTAGAGCGGCACTTCGGTGCCCGGCGTGGAATCGAACGGCACCATCTCGTCGAGGATCGAGAAGTCGCCGGTTTCCTTCAAATAGGCGCCGACGCCGACGATCAGCCAATGCGGGTCGTCGTTGAAGCCGCCGCCGATGTCGTTATTGCCCTTTTTCGTCAGCGGCTGGTACTGGTGATAGGCCCCGCCGCTCGCGAGCTGCGTGGCGGCGAGATCGAGAATGCGCTCGCGCGCCCGGTCGGGGATCATGTGCACGAAGCCCAGCAGGTCCTGGTTNNCGCGACATGTTGAAGGTCGCCATGCATTGATAGGCGTTCCACACATTGACCATCCGGTCGGTGTGAATGTCCGGCGTCTTGACCTGACAGATGTTCAAGAGGCCATCCCAATAATCGTGCAGCTTGTCGAAGGCCGCATCGACGTTAGCCTTGTCGCGATATTTCGCGATGACCGGCTTGGCCAGCTTCTTGTTCACCGTCTGGGAGCCCGGCGGATCGAACTTCTGGTCCTTCAGATTCTCCTGATAGCCGAGCACGAAGATGATCTGGCGGGTTTCGCCGGGCTTGAGCGTCAGCTTCACATGATGCGAGCCGATGGGTTGCCAGCCATGGGCGATGGAGTTCGCCGACTTGCCCTCTTCCACCGCCTTGGGATCGTCCCAGCCGCGCCAGGGCCCGAGGAAAGCCTCGCGCTGGGTGTCGAACCCGGCCAGCTTTTCGGAGCAGGCGAACCAGGCAAAATGGTCGCGGCGCTCGCGATACTCCGTCTTGTGATAGATCACCTCGTCGTCGATCTCGACCTGGCCGATCGAAAAGTTGCGCTGGAAGTTGGTGCAATCGTCTAGTGCGTCCCACAGGCAGAATTCGGCCACGGAGAACACCGACAGCTCGGCGGCTTCCTTGCGGGCATTGGTGAGCGTGAGCTGCCAGATCTCCAGATTCTCGTCGAGCGGCACGAAATAGCGCGTCGAAGCAACAATGCCGTCGTGCTTGGAAGAAATGATGCTGTAGCCCATGCCGTGCCGGCAGGTGAAATCCTCCAGCTTGGCGCGCGTGGGCATCCAGGACGGCGACCAGAATTCGCCTTTCTTGTTGTCGCGCAGGTAGATGGTGCGGCCGCCGAAATCGAGCGGCACGTTGTTGTAACGGCCGCGTGTGATCCGGCGCAGGCGCGCATCGCGGTAATAGGAGTAACCGCCCGCCGTCGCCGACATGATCCCGAAATAGCTCTGGCAGCCGAGGTAGTTGATCCAAGGCAGCGGCGTATCGGGACGTGTGATGACGTATTCGCGGTTTTTGTCGTCAAAGTGGCCGTATTTCATGGCGTGTTTTCCGTTTGCGTAAGTCGTTCCGGCATCTCGAAACAGAGGCGGGCGTTGTGATAGGGACACTTCCAGGGGCAGACAAGCCAGACTTGCGGATCGTCGGCTTCGAAGAGAGGTACGCCTGCCCGGGACAGCTTGGGTACCATTCGCCGTTCACCCGGTCGACGGCGTGGCGGGCCCGGAAAGACAGGATATTGCCGGCAAGCTCCACGCGGCACCGGCCGGCCCAGCCGGCAATCGGTTCGGTCCTTCTGTTGTGCAGCGCCGGGTCTTTCCGCATATCTTGCCAAGTCATGACAGCGCTTACGTTTTCGCACGCCGGAGCGCCAAGTCAAGCGGCTCGCGATACGTCCATTATCCGCACCCCGGATAAGCGGATGAGATGCTGGGCCAGGACCAAAAAACGGGCTTGCCTTGGCTTTTGTCGCCAATACGACGCTTTCTCGATTCCCCTCCCTCTGCTGCCAGCGCTTTCAGCATGGGGTATCCTGCGCTGCCGCAGAGGGGAGCTTCCGATGGCACACTTGACCTGGAAGGACGAGTACGGCGTCGGCGTGGCGTCGATCGACGAAGACCACAAACAGCTTCTGGCAATCGTCAACAATCTGCACGACCGCCTGAGCGAAGGCGCGACGGCCGAAACCCTGGCGCAAATCTGCGACAAACTCATCGAGCACACACTCCTGCATTTCGGCCGCGAGGAAGACTATTTCGAGAAGACGAATTATCCGCGGGCCGCGGCGCACCGGCTCATGCACGAGCAGTTGAAGCAGCGCCTCCTCCAGTTCCGCGGCGAAATCGGCGAGCGGCCGCCGCCGCTCGGCAAGTTCGTGTTCTTCACGGACTGGCTGGCACACCACATCGTTGGCGAAGACAAGAACTTGGGCTCCCATCTGAACGCTCAGGGCATCCACTGACTTGAATCCTGGTTCGTGCCGGCGGAGACTTCGCATCTGCACCGCGGACTGACATGTTGAGGTGTTTGACAATGGCTTTCATGGAATGGTCACAGAAGTTCAGCGTCGGGATTCCCGTCTTCGACGACGAGCACAAGAAGCTGATTGTCATCATCAACGACCTCCACGGCGGCATCGCGGCCGGCACGGAGAAGGAGGCTTTGCAGCGAGCGACCAACCGTCTGATCGAGTACACGATCCTGCACTTCCAGCATGAGGAGATGTATTTCGAGGATTGGGTCTATCCGGAAGCCGCACAGCATGCGGCCATGCATGCCGAGCTGAAACGGAAGGTCTTCGCCTACCGCAGCCGGATCGAGCAGGAGGAGAGCTCCGAACTGGCCGCCGAGATGCTGCGGTTCCTGCGCGATTGGCTGGCGCAGCACATCCTGGTCGAGGACAAGAAATTCGGCGCTTTCCTGTTTGACAAGGGTTTGCGTTAACGCACAGGACGGTTTTTGATCCGCACCATGACTTCATCGGCCCAAAACGTCATGCGCGCCATGACGCTGCAAAAGCCCGGACGGCCGCTCGAACTCGTGCAATGCGAACCGCGCACGCTTCAAGAAGGCGAGATACGCATCGCCGTTGCGGCTTGCGGGGTCTGTCGTACGGACCTGCATGTGGTGGACGGCGAGCTGACCGAGCTCAAACTTCCCATCGTGCCGGGCCACGAGATCGTCGGGCGGATCGTTGAACTCGGACGCGGCGTGACGGGTTTCAAGATCGGCGATCGCGTCGGGGTTCCCTGGCTCGGCTGGGTCTGCGGCAAATGCGAGTTCTGCCTGCGCGGCGAGGAGAACCTCTGCCCCTTCGCCCGCTTCACCGGTTACCAAATCGACGGCGGATATGCCGACGAGACCGTCGCCGATGCGCGCTTCGTCTTTCCGCTTCCCGGTAATTACAGCGACGAAGAAGCGGCACCTCTCCTCTGCGCCGGACTGATAGGCTGGCGCTGCCTGCAAGCGGCTGGAGAGGCGCCGCGGCTCGGGCTTTTCGGCTTCGGCGCCGCCGCCCACATCGTCACCCAGGTGGCGCGGGCGCGCGGGCAGAGGGTTTTCGCCTTCGTGCGCTCGGGCGACGACAAGGCCAAGGATTTCGCGCGCCGGATGGGCGCCGTCTGGACCGGGGATTCCGTTATGCCTGCGCCCGAACAGCTTGATGCCGCGATCATCTTCGCCCCGGCGGGCGAGCTTGTTCCTGCTGCACTGCGCGCCGTGCGGCCGGGCGGCACCGTCGTCTGCGGCGGTATCCACATGAGCGACATCCCGTCCTTTCCCTATGAGATCTTGTGGCGCGAGCGCGCGGTGCGCTCCGTCGCCAATCTCACGCGGCGCGACGGCGAAGAGTTCCTGGCCTTTGCCGCCACGACCAAGATCCACATGACGACGAAACGCTATGCGCTGCCGGACGCCAATCTGGCACTCGACGATTTGCGCAGCGGGCGGCTGACCGGCGCAGCGGTACTCGTTCCCTAGCCCGGTTCGGTTCGTTTGGTCTTCAGGCTCCGCATCGACGGCCGCCGGGGCAGATTCCAGGTGAGACACATCAAGTAGCGGCGTTCCGGATGGGACGAAATTGAGAACGCGCGGACCACAGGGCCGATCGAGCCCCGGCGGACGTCCTTGCCCCCCGCGGACACATCGCGCAATGCGCAGGAGTGAAGTGAGCGAAATAGGCTGGCTTTCCAATCGAAGCTGCGCAGGACATCAACAGCCCTCCTACGCTCTGGCGAGCTTCGGAGGGCAACCTCTGCTGCGTAGCGTAGGTTGGCGCACCGGGCAGGATGAAAGTGCGAACTGGGCCATCATTGTCTACCGTAGGGCAGCCATTTTGAACGAGTTCCCCCTGCGACGCCGCGCTGGTTGAAACAAGCATCGATAAAGCCTAATTTGTCGCATATGCGGTCCCGGGAATTCTCGCTTCGCACCCTGATCAGCGCCCTGGTGGCGGTGGTGTTCGTCATTGCCGCCGAGCCTGGCGTCATGGCGATGTACGCGCCGCAATCCATGAAGATGGACTGCTCGGGCAAGGACGCCCCGGCCTGCGACCACATGAAGGCGCCGAAGGATACGGGCACGCCCTGCAAGAACAAGTCGGTTTGCGTCGGCATGCTGAACTGCTTCGGGATGGCAGCGGTTGCCGCCGATCGTCCGTCGCCTCTGACCGCGACGGCCCGTGCGCCCATTCATTTTCTCCAACAGACCGCATCGGGTCTGACCCTTCAACCGGATAATCCTCCTCCCATCGCCTGACAGTTGGACGCGCTGCTCCTGACGGAGCAGGTCGCCCGTGCGTGCGCGCCCGGGCTCCGACCGTTCTTGCGATCGATCCTGGGTACGTCCCAGGGAGGAGAAACCCATGTACAGCTTCAAACTCGCCGCCACCGCGGCCACATTCGCAGCAATCTTCGCAATGCAGTCCGCCTCGGCAGGCGCTCCGCCGCATCATATGCCGGCGGACTACGGGCAACCGCAGCCGGTGTACCAACTTAAGATCAACGCAGCGCCTACCGCGGGCGCTCCCATAGTGATCGCGCTGGTTGGACGTGACGGCAATACCGTGAGGGGCGGCGAGGTCGCGATGTTCCACGCCGTCAACCGCGGCATCAAGGCCGTGCCGATGATGCAGTTTGTTCCCGTGACCCTGACGCGGAACGCAGACAGCAGCTTCGTCTGCGAGGAAGGTCATTATCCCGGCGAACGGCTGACACTGCGTGGAACAGGACCGGGCGGCACATCGCCCGTATGGCTTACTATCGCCGTCAGTCGCTGAGTCGAGAAGCGCGGGGTCGGCAATCCCCGGCTCCGCGCCCCTCCCGGAGAACATCAAATGAGACGCATTCTGCTTGTCGCATTGGGAGTCGCTATGGCACTGGCGCTCTCCGCTTCGGCTCGGTCCGGTCTGGGCTGGAAACTTCTTGATTCTTCCGTTCCCATAAACGTCACCCGGCAAATCCGGGTGCAGCTTGTCGACGGCGGCGGACGCACCGTTCCGATGCCCGTTACCGGATTGACCGTTCGGGTCGATATGAGCCCCGACAACATGGCGGCCATGACCGCACCTGCAAAGGTGGTCGCCACAAAACAGCCCGGCGTGGTGTCGGTCGAAACCAACCTATACGCCCCGGGACGCTGGGCCGTGATCCTGTCCGGGAGAGTGGATGGGAAAACCATCAAGGGCAGCGTCGTGGTAACAGCCACACAAAGGAGCGCGGAGGCGGCATCGCCGCCGCCCGCATCGCGACGCATCCTCTATTACCGAAATGCTATGGGTTTGCCGGACATCTCGCCGGTCCCCAAGAAGGATGCGATGGGGATGGATTACATTCCCGTCTACGCCGATGAAGTGACGACGACGCCGGGCGCCATCCGCCTCACGACGGAGAAGATTCAGCGTGCGGGCGTGCGCACGACAGCGGTTACTCGTATGCCGATGGTGAAGACCGTGCGCGCCACCGGCACCGTTGCGGCGGACGAGAATCGGCAGGCCATCCTAAGCGCTCGCTTCTCAGGATTTGTGGAGAAACTGTTTGTCTCCCAAACCGGCGACGTCGTCCGCGCCGGTCAGCCTTTGGCGCGGGTCTGGGTGGAAAGCCCCGAAGTGTTGATCAAGGAAGCCGATTTCATAGGCTCGCTGGCCTCGGGCCAACCCGCGCACGCGGCGGTGGCGGCTAACCTGCTTCGGCAATACGGCATTCCTCAATCCGAATTAAACGCCATGGCGAAAACCGGAGTGCCGACGCGCAGCGTCACAATCACGGCGCCCGCAAGCGGCACGGTGATGGAAAAACCGGTCGTGCTGGGCATGCACTTCGCGACAGGCGACACCCTGTTCAAGACCACCGATGTGACGCAGCTCTGGGTCTTGGCGGATGTCTCGGAACGCGACCTCGGGGCCGTGAGGCAGGGTCAGACGGCAACCATCACGTTCCGTGACGATCCGTCCGCATCTTTCGAAGGTAAGGTGCTGACCATTTATCCGCAGCTTGATCCGGTCACCCGCACGGTAAAGGTACGCATCGCCGTGGCGAACAGGGATAACCGGCTGCGCATCGGCCAATATGCCGATGTGCGGATCGAGGCGCCGGGTTCATCCGCAGCAACACTGGCGATTCCGGCTTCCGCCGTTGTCGACGACGGTACGCAACAGGTTGCGTTCGTCGCTCGAGGCGGAGGAGTGTTCGAGCCCCGCGCGTTGAAGCTTGGCGCGCGCTCGGGCGACACCGTGGAGGTGCTGAGCGGCCTCAGGGAAGGCGAGCGCGTCGTCACGACCGGCAATTTCCTGATCGATGCCGAAAGCAATCTTCAAACGGCGCTCCAAGCCTTCGGAAACAAGAAATGATCGCGCGCATCATCCGCTGGTCCGCGGACCATTGGGGCTTTGTTCTGATCGGAACGGCGGTTCTCGTCCTGCTCGGCATTCTGGCCGTGAGCCGCATTCCTCTGGACGCCATTCCGGACCTCTCGGACACCCAGGTC